>CP070817.1:0-3273 GCA_020344255.1 Deltaproteobacteria bacterium
GGGGACCGATGGTGGATAAGATTGAGGGATTAGACGCCCTCAGGGAGGCCACCAAGGGATATACACCCCAGTTTGTTGAGAACGTCACGGGCCTGTCCCAGGATCTCCTCAGGGAGGCGGCAGACTACCTGGCGCAGTCGAAAAGGCCGGCTTTTATCTGGTCCCCGCCTCTGGGACAGCAGCTGCATGGGGTGGATCAGATCAAGAGTCTGGCCAATTTGGCGCTTCTTTGCGGGGCTGTTGCTGACGGAGGTGGAGGGTTTCACCTGGTCGGGCCTCAGAGCAACATGGTAGGGGTGGTGGAGATGGGAGCGACCCCTTCGCTCCTGCCGGGATATCGCCCTGCGGATGGGAAGGGTCTTTCGGCGGTGGAGATGTTTCAGGCGGCCTCGGAAGGGAGGCTCAAAGCATTATTCGTCATGGGGGAGAATCCGCTCATTACTCTCCCAAAATCTCTTGTACAAGAGGGATTGAAGGGCTTGGAAGTATTGGTTGTCCAGGATATGTTTCTTTCTGAGACAGGCGATGAGGCCCATGTGTTTCTCCCGGTCCTCTCGTTCGCTGAGGTGGATGGTACGTATACCAACTGTGAGGGGAGGGTCCAGCGGTTGCGCAAGGGCCTAGAACCCCTTGAGGGGTTGAGGTGGGAAGGAGATATCTTGTCGGATTTGGCCTCCTTTATGGGGAAGGACATGAAGGTCGAAGTTCCAGCGGGTGTCTTTGAGGAGATTAAGGGGATAAATCCGCTCTATAAAGGGGCGGACTTTGAGGCATTGGGCACCCAGCTGCGGGGTGATGGAAAGGGTGATCTCTTGAAAAATGCGGCTTTTCGGCCCGTAGAACACAAACAGGAAAAGGCAGAGGAGGGCTATCCCTTCCTCCTTTCCATGGAGGGTCTCTTTTATAATCATCTTATCGGCTCTGGGTCGCAAAAGAGGGCTCAGGGGTTGGCAAAGGCCTCGCCCCGACCTTGTTTGGAGATGAACGCTGAGGATGCTAGGGGGATGGGCATCGGAAATGGCGACCAGGTAAAGGTTACTACCCCCTGGGGGGAGGTGGAGATTGAGGCGAGGGGATCAGAGGCGATGAAGAGGGGCGTCCTTTCCCTCTATCTCTCCTGTTATGACGTGGATGCCTCCCAGCTGGTGAGTCCAAAGCTGGACCCCCTTTCCCTGGTGCCCAACTACGGGGAGATCCCCGCCAAGGTAGAAAAGGTCTGAGAGGGAGAGGATGGAGCTGGTCTATTTCCTGATCGAAACCATGGTGAAGGTGGTGGTAGTCTTTGGTGTGCTCATGGGGACGGTAGCCTATCTGACCCTTGTGGAGAGGAAGGTATTGGGGCATATTCAGGTGCGGTATGGACCCAATCGGGTGGGGCCCTTCGGCCTCTTTCAGCCCATTGCCGATGGGATCAAGGCCTTCTTCAAGGAAGATGTGGTGCCAGCCAAGGCCGACAAGGCCCTCTTTGTCATTGCCCCCATGATCAGTATCGTGGCAGCGCTGTCACTCTTTGCCGTGATCCCCTTCGGCGGAAAGATCGACCTTTTTGGAAGGACCATAACCCTGGCCATTGCTGATATCGACATTGGCCTCCTCTATATCCTTGGTATCGCTTCCCTGGGGGAATTTGGGGTCGTCCTCGGCGGTTGGTCCGGTTATAACAAATATGGTCTTATCGGTGCCCTGAGGGCGGCAGCCCAGATGATCAGCTATGAGGTGGCCTTGGGCCTCATGGTAATCGGGGTATTGATGATCTCGGGAACCCTCAATCTAGTCCAGATCGTCCAGAAACAGGCCGGGTGGCATTGGAACGTCTTTTATCAGCCCTTTGCCTTTATCTTCTACATGGTCTGTGCTATCGCTGAGATCAATCGATCCCCCTTCGATATGCCCGAGGCAGAGGCTGAGCTGGCCTGTGGTTTTAACATCGAGTACAGCAGCATGAAGTTTGCCCTCTTCTTCATGGGCGAATACGCTCATTTGTTGGCGGTATGTGCCATCGCCACTACCCTCTTTCTCGGGGGATGGCACGGTCCCTTCCTGCCTCCTTCTCTCTCGTGGATCTGGTTTGTGGCAAAGACGGGTTTCCTGGTGTACTTCTGTATCTGGGAGCGGGGGACGTTTCCGCGGTTGCGGTATGACCAAATCATGAAGCTCGGCTGGAAGGTCCTCTTACCCTTGGCCCTGGCCAATATATTCTTCACCGGCTTGGTTATGATCTTAAAAGGAACGTAGCGCAATGATTATTCCACTGTTGAAAGGATTGAGACTTACTTTCACGAGACTTTTTTCCCGGCCGGTGACCATTCAATATCCCGAGCAGAAGCGGGAGGTGGCCCCCAGGTGGAGGGGAGTCCACTACTTCGAAGGCAATGAGAAGGGTGATACATGCTGTGTGGCCTGTGGGCTCTGTGTGACCATCTGTCCTTCCCAATGCATCCGGTTGGTGGCTAGAGAGTTGGAGGGGGGGGAGAGGTATCCCGAATTCTATGAGATAAATACCGTTAGGTGCATATACTGTGGTTACTGTGCCGAGGCTTGTCCGGTAAACGCCATCAAGTTGGGGGGGAACTATGAGTTTGTGGATTACCGGCGGGACGATCTTGTCCTCGATAAGGAGAGACTGCTGGCCAACAATCCTCAGGAGGTATAAATGATCATAGGGAGCCTCTTTTACTGGATCGTTTTTATCGTGACCGCTCTGACCGCCATTTTTGCTTCTGTGATGGTGATAACCCGCCGCAACCCCATACACTCGGCCATGTTCTTGGTCCTCAACTTCCTCTGCGTCGCCGTCCTCTATCTGCTCCTGAACTCCCAGTTCATCGCCATCATCCAGGTGATGATCTATGCTGGGGCCATCATGATGTTGGTCATCTTCGTCATCATGTTGCTCCATGTGGAGGAAGAAAAGAGGACCTACAGGATCCGATTCTCGCCCGCTAAGGTAATAGGATTAGTCCTGGTCGTTATCCTCTTTATTCAGCTCATCTACGGGGTTACGGTCAAGGTATTGCCAGGGGAATGGGGCGAGTTTACGCCGGAGAGAATAGCCCAGTTGGGCGATATCCGGACGGTGGCAGGTCTTCTCTTTACCCGTTACCTGTTCCCCTTTGAGGTGGCCTCCATTCTCCTTCTGGTGGGGATCATCGGGGCAGTTATCCTGAGCAAAAAGGAGAGATAGAGGACATGTTTTCCAGCGTGCCACCCCTCTATTTTCTGGTTGTGAGCGCCCTGATCTTCGCTATCGGAGCGGTGGGGGTTTTGATCAGA
>CP070817.1:3373-9252 GCA_020344255.1 Deltaproteobacteria bacterium
ATTCCTATGTTGGAAGAAAATAATACCCGCAAAGGATTCTTTGAGTATGAACAATATCTTCCCGTGAAAGATGCCCTTCCCCATTATCTACGCTCCATTGTGGTTGTCGCTTATTATACAGGATGGCGGAAAAGGGAACTTCTCAACCTGACCTGGGATAAAATTGACCTCAACGAAGGGATTATGAGGCTTGATCCCGGAGAAGCAAAGAACAAGAACGGTCGAACTCTTTATATGAACGATGATTTGTGGGCAGAAATAAAGATTCTCCATAGCAAAAGACAACTCGGTTGCCCTTATGTCTTTCACCATAATGGAAAACGGATTAAAAAATTTGATAGGGCCTGGCAAGTAGCTTGCCAAAAAGCAGGATTACAAGACCGGATATTCCACGATTTTAGAAGGACCGCAGTTCGAAATATGGTGAGGGCGGGGATACCCGAGAGAGTGGCGATGGAGATGTCCGGGCATAAGACAAGGGCCGTTTTTGATCGCTATAATATTGTGAATGACCAAGACCTAAAAGATGCTGCAAAGAAACTACAGGCTTTTATAGATTCTCGGGACGAACCCGAAACGGTTACAAAACAGTTACAATCCGCAAAAGTCCTTCCCCTAACGTCTTAATATTCTTGGACAAAGCAATAAGAGGGGCAGGCCTTGTGGACCTGCCCATATGTGCCGCACTACAGGGGCCGAACATATTTCGGCCTTATTAGAGCTTGAACACCAACAAGAGGGATACCAGTAGAGAGTAGATGACCAGCGACTCGATCATGGCCAGACCAATGATCATGGGGGTAATTATCTTCCCCGAGGCCGCCGGATTTCTGGCGATCCCATCCAGCGCCGAGGCGATACCTCGGGCTTGCCCCAGGGCTCCACCAAAGGCAGCAATGGCGATACCAAAGCCCGCCCCGATGGCAATGGCCATCTTCACGTTGGGTGGCAAACCTTCTGTCGCTTCCTTTTCTGCTGCCAAGGCCACACCAGCAGCGCCCAAGGCGAAGGCGAACACCAAAATGAATAAGGCGGTCTTTTTGCGCACTGTCTCACCTCCTTTCTTTGATATCATACTCTATTCTCCATGCTCAAGCTCCTCTATGGCGCCTGAAAAGTAAGCCATGGAGAGGAGAATGAAGACGAGGGTTTGTACGATAGCCACAAAGATTCCCAAGACCATCATGGGCAGGGGGACCAGGAAGGGGATCAGCCCAAAGACGATGGCGTAGACATAGTGATCCCCGAAGATGTTCCCAAAGAGACGGACAGAGAGGGATACGGGGCGGACGAAGTGCCCGATGAGTTCGATGGGGACCATCAGGGGAGCAAGCCAGATAACCGGTCCGGTAAAATGTTTGACGTACCTTATTCCATGTTCCCTGAAGCCGAAATAGTGGGTGAGGGAAAAGACGGTGATGGCACAGGCCCCGGTGGTGTTGAGGGTTTCGGTGGGGGAGTGAAAGCCCGGTATCAGGCCCAGGACATTTGAGACGAAAATGAAGAGGGCCAAGGTTCCGATGATCATCATAAACTCAGGCCCTCGGGGACCCATATTGTCCTTGACGAGCTTGAGAACCCCTTCCACGATCATCTCCCCCGCGGTACGGAAGGTCAGCCTTCCCTCAGGCACAAAATATTTTTCGGGCTCCTTGCGCAGTCCCCTAGTCCCCAAGTGGGCGACAACCAAGAGGAAAGCGATCACCACAATTGCATGGGCGACATGGGAAGGAAGCTGGTTCAAAAAGGGGATCATATCGACAACGCTGAAGCTCTTATGTTCCATCGGTCTTGTCCGTCTCTTCGTTGGTATATCGATATCCCCTCATCCCTTCGGCCAGGATGGCCAGAAAGATGGTGAGCAGCCCCACCAGGAAGGCCACCAGATTTATCACCCCTTGCAGCAGGAAGGCGACCCCGGCCACCGCGGCAAGAAGGAAGAGAAACTTTAGGGCATATTTCAACAGGAAGGACTTGGATACCCCTCCTTCGGAGAACCCCCTCTCGACGATCCTCCTCAGAGCCTTGAAGTTAACGATGATGATCACCCCTCCTATGATCACCCCCAGGGTAATCCTCCAATCCCAGAAGGCTAGGCTCCCGAGAGCGAGAAAGGAGAGGATAACCCATTGGGTCCTCTCCAGAGAGGCCAATCTCATCTCCTGTGTCATGAGCCTCCTCTGTCCTCCCTCTCCAGGCGTTTCAGCGCCCGATACAGGCTCCGGAAACCGGCGACGATCCCAAAAAAAAGAAAGATGATAAGGAACCATGGTTCTGTCCCCAACCACTTATCGAGGTAATAGCCGATGCCGACCCCGACAGCCACCGCCAAACCCATCTCGAGGCCAAGGGTGCTATAAGAGGCAATCTGTTGGATCACCTTTCTCTTATCTTCTCTCTGGGGTGGCACAATCCAAAGGCCCCTTTGCCATGGGAAGGAAGACCAGTAGCACACCCTCCCTTGCAAGTCAACTCCTTTTCTCGATGGTCTATCGCCTGGGCCTGATGGGTCGGTACTCTCTGCCTTTTTTGGCCTCCCTTTCGCTGTCGACCATGACCACGTCGCCGGTGAAGTCGTATTTCCCCTCGAAGAGGGAGCTCCCTATGGCGTAGATATCCAGGGGTGCCTTCTTCTCCTCGAAGAGGGCGATCTTGTCAGGATTAAAACCACCAGAGACAATGATCTTTACATGGGAGAACCCGTCCCTATCTAAGGCCGCCCTCACCTTCTCAACTAACCGGACGTTGACCCCCCGGGGGTCGAAGTTCATCATGTCTTCCCAGAGACACCTGTCCACCATCGTATCGGAGGTGTCCAATCGTACAGCCCAGAGGATATCCTTCAATTTCCTGGCCACCTCCAGGGACGTCCCTACACTGTCGTTATGGTAATCGACCAGGGCGATAACCCTGATATCAGTTCCTTGAGCGATATGCTGGTAGAATTTATAGGTGGCCTGGGCCGTGTCACCCCGGTAGCAGGCGATCAAGGCGTGGGGGATGGTCCCAATTCCGCGCGATCCCCACCATTCGGCCCCGGCATCAGTGGAGACCGCCTCAGCACCGCCAACGCTGGCCGCATACCCATCCCCTCCCTGGACACTGAAGTGGTCAAATCGGGCACCGAAAAAGATCACCGGTTTTCCTTGGGCCGCCTGAACGCATTTATGCACGTTGCTGGCTATCTTGGTCCTTCGGGCTAAGGCCCCCAGGGAGACGGTCTCCAGGTGGGCAAAGCTCGCTGCTGGTCCCTCTATGTGCATGACGGATTCATAGGGCTCTATCTCATCCCCATCCCTCAGGGCCGTTATCTTGAGCTGGTCGAACTCGCTCGCCCAGATGGAGTCCAATTCATCCTCCACCTCCATTCTCTCCCCGATCAAGGAGAGGAAAAGCGTCTTGTCCGTGTATCTGTATTTGCGCAGATCCATCTTGATATTCATCAGCCTATCGAACAATTTGTGGGCCTTTTGCAGGTCGGCGTAATGGCCTGTTCCCACCCGGAGGATGGCGATGGCCTCATCTACACCGCACAGGACCGCTTCTTTCTTTTGGAAGACCTGTATGACGACGACGGGATTGTGGTGGTCTCGTTCCAGGATCAGCTTCTCCCGCCAGAAATAGACGTCAGAGCGATACCCCCTTCTAATCTCTTGGATAGGGAGATCAAAGACATAAACGGGGAGCCTCGTCTCAAGCTCCCCCTGTAGCTTTCCCTTAGAGCCAGTGCTCATCCTGATAGATCCTCTCCTCGAGATCTATTTTATAAAAATCCTGTACAGGTATCAATATTTCCTTATTTCTCTCGTAGACGGTCTTTATAGCCTCCCTCACCACCGCTGTAGCTTGAGGGGTCATCCGCCCCAGGGGAGGTCGACAGGGACCAGCAGGCATCCCCAATCCCCTCATCAAGGTCTTGATGGCGCACGGGTTTCTGAACTTGCAGGGGACCTTAAAGCCTTCATACTCTTCCACGGTCTTGACGGTGACGATTTTGAAGAGGGGGTTCAGGGCCTCAGCGAGCTCCTTTCCCCTCGCCATGTCCCTTCGGTTGAGGGCGGCGGTCATTTCGGCCAGGGCACTGGGGACAACATTGGACATGACGGAGACAACCCCCTGGGCCTTGATATCCTCCCTGGTCATCATTGCAAAGGTCATATCGTCATCCCCGGAAAGGATGTCGAAGTCGTCCCCGAGCAACCTCCTGGTCTTCGCCATTCGTTCTAGGTCTCCAGTGGCCTCCTTGATGGCCCGAACATTTTTGAAATTTCTGTGCAAGATGGCCAGGTCTTCCACCTCCAATTGGGTCCCCGTCCTGCCTGGTATTACATAGGGGGTGATGAAGGTCTGGGGGAATTCCTTGGCGATCACCTCATAATATTCCGTCCTGAGCTCTAGGGAGGAGGGACCATTGTAGTAGCAGTCCACCAGCAGGACGGCCTCTGCGCCCACCTCAGCGGCATGTTTGGTGCCTCTGAGAGCCTCTTGGGTGGCGTTGCTCCCGGTACCAGCCATCACAAAGGTCTGACCCTTGGCCAGCTTTACTACCTCTTCGATGACCTGGTCGTGTTCCTTCCAGTCCAGAGTAGGGGACTCCCCTGTGGTCCCCGTAGGGACGGGTTTGGCTCCCCCCTCTATCTGAAAGGTCACGTTCTGGCGGAGGCCCTCCAGGTCCAGCTCACCCCTTTCCGTAAAAGGGGTGACCATAGCCGTCCAGCACCCTGCAAATCTCTCCAAAGTCATCACCGTTCCCCCTTCGTCTGTTTGAGATTTCTCAAACTTAGTGGAAAGGGTGGGAAAAGTCAAGTTCGGAAGATCTCTGATGATCCCTCAGGATAAAGCGGGTTTTTCCCTCTGCCGAAGGGCTTCGGAAAGGATGATGGCACCAGCCACAGATGCATTGAGGGAGTTGACCTTCCCCCTCATGGGGATGGATACCAGCAGATTGCATTCCCTTTTGACCAGAGGCCTCATCCCCTTCCCTTCACCCCCAATGACCACCGCTAAGGGGATCTTTAGGTCTTGGCGATAGACCTCTGTTTCCGCCTCTGCAGTGGCGCCAATCACCCAGATACCCTTCTCTTTGATCTTCCTCAGAGTGGTGGGAATATTGGTGACGCGGACAACAGGGATATGAAAGACCGCCCCAGCAGAGCTCTTGGCTACCACGGGAGTGATCCCAGCTGCTCTATCCTTGGGGATGATTACCGCCCAGACCCCGCAGGCATCGGCCGTCCTGATGAGCGCCCCCAGGTTTCTGGGATCCTCAATCCCATCGAGAACAAGGAGGAGGGGTTCGCCATCACCCCTGTGGAGGACCTCATCCAGATCTGCATAGTTCAATCCATCGACAAGACCCCCCACTCCCTGATGGGGAGCGCTCTTGGTGAGGGAGTCCAGACGGGAACGCTCTACCTTCCTGATGGTGACTCCTTTTGACTCCGCGCCCCTGATTATACCGTCTAATCCCTTAGAACTCCTCCCACCCACAAACCAGATTTCTCTGATCTGACAGCGGGATGATCTCAAAGCTTCATAGACCGGATTTACCCCATAGATCCAGAACTTCATTAGTTCCCTCTTCTCAATGGCTATCGTACCCGGGAAGCCCTCTTTTTGCAAGGGATATGGCCCCACATGGTGGTCAAGTTGAATAGGCCATTAAAAACTCGGGGTTTATTGCACCAATAACCTCTGTCTAGTAAAAGAAGTAGGCGATAAAAAGACCAGGAAGGTAGAAATCTGTTTGTAGGGAATGGGGAGATAACCTATTTGAGATGAGAGGCGCGTTAATTATGAAGTTGAAACTGTGGTGAGGTACCTGGCCTTTGAACCATTAGACAGATTACGGTACAAGAAAATGCTTTATTTTGTCTCAC
>CP070817.1:9352-13097 GCA_020344255.1 Deltaproteobacteria bacterium
AGGCTCCCGAAGATGATAAAGATCTCCCTCATTTTTAAAGATGATAGGGGAGAGATCGTTGCTCTGACAACCAAGGCCCACATCCCCCTTAGCGGGGATTAATGATGAATGGGCCATTTTCAACTGTTTTGAAGGAATTGGGCTGGTCTGAGGGGTCAATATGTTCAATATGTTTCAATGATTGCAGGTTCTTGTTTTTCCCCAGAATCCTATGCCCTCGCAACCCTATGAGATGAATCTATGAACCTGTCTTGGCAACTATTTTGCAAAAGGGCTAAATTGATTGAGGACCAAAAGGGCATTGCCCTGATCTTGGTCCTGGTGGTAATTGCATTACTCGTATCCCTGGTGGTCGATTTCAGTTACACCATGAGAGTCGATCTGACCCTGGCTGCCAACCTGAGGGACGAGATAAAGGCCCTATACACCGCTCGTTCAGGTACCGAAGTGGCCAGGCTTATGCTCAAGGAGGACGATCCTGTCTATGATTCCCTCGACGAGGATTGGGCGCAGTTTACCGAACACCCAGGCTTCATCTCCCAAGACGATGAGGGAAGGTTTAAGGGGACAATAGAGGACGAGGCATCGAAGATGGCCATAAATGAACTTGTAACTGAAGCAGGAGAGGTGGATGAAGACAGGCTCAAACAGCTCACGAGGCTCTTTCAGCTCTTGGAGTTGGACCTTGACCTGATCGACCCCATCCTGGATTGGCTCGACTCTGACGATAGGCCACGGCCCTTGGGAGCCGAGGATGAGTACTATCAGGGGCTATCCCCCCCGTATCCTTGCAAGGATAGCCCATTATCTGCCGTAGAAGAGCTCCTCCTGGTGAAGGGGATGACTGAGGATATTTTCTATGGAGATGAGGAGAAAAAGGGACTTGTTCATTACCTCACCACCTTTTCTGAAGGTAAGGTGAATATTAACACCGCCCCTTCTTTAGTCTTGCAGACCCTCTCAGACAGCATTGATGAGGGGCTGGCCCAGGCTCTTATCGATTATCGCCAAGAGGAGCCCTTCAAGACAATCGAGGAGGTAAACAATGTGCCAGGGGTAACTGCGGAGATATACTCCGAGATCAACCCTGTTATCACGGTCCAATCCTCAACCTTCTCCCTCCGTGTCGAGGGACAGGTGAGAGGGATCAAGAAGGGGATCTTTATGGTGCTGAACAGGCAGGGGGAAGAGGTGAGGCCGATTTTCTGGAGGGCAGAATAGATGCCCGTATATATACCCGGCTGCCAGATAGTGGGACTGGATATCGGTTCTAAGGCCATAAAGGCCTTGCAGCTCACCACCTCCTCTAACGATTACAAGATTACGGGCTTTCTGGTGAAGGAGCGTCGGGGGAGTACCTGGGAAGGCCTAGTTGAAGACCTCCGTTCCCTCACCGGGGAGGAAGTTTTGCAGAGTGACGTATTGGTAGTCTCCTTTCCGAGCCATCACGTCCTCTTCCGCAATACGGACATGCCGTTCACCCAACTGAGCAAGATCGAGGCGACCGTCCCGTACGAGGCCGAATCCATCATGATCTCCCCCCTGGAGGAGATGGTCGTGGACTTTGCCCTTCTCGAGCAGACGCCTCAAGGGAGCTCTGTCCTCATTACCTGTGTGGAGAAGGAACTCTTGCAGGATTATATGGACGCACTGCATGAGGGGGGGACGGTCCCCGATGCGGTAATCATCGACTCCTTGGCACTTGCGCGCCTGATGGAGGAACTCAAGGAAGACAAGACCATTGGCCTCCTCGATATAGGGACCAGGAAGATCTCAATAGGCATCTTTGAAGAAGAGAAACTGCGAGTAACCCGATCCATCCCGATGGGGGGTGGAGGAGAGGAATTTAGGTCCGCCCTCGAAGAGGCGATCTTTACCGTCAAATCCTATCAAGGCGAAGGACAGACCCCGATAGAAGAGATATGGCTTGCCGGAGGAAATTCTCGGGTAAAAGGGCTCGGTGGCTATCTGGAGAGAGAACTGAAGATAAAGGCGCATTATCCCCATTTCTTGGAGGAATTTCCCTCCACCGTAACCCTACCCGAGGAGGCAAATCTCCTGGGAGGAGTGGCTATGGGCTTGGCCCTGCGAGGCCTCAGGAGAGAAAAGGGATCGGTGGATCTGGCTAGAAAATTGCCCGCTCCCCCCCTGACATTCGCACCCTTGCTGCGGAAGAGAGCCGTTAATATAGCCGTTGGCCTGATCGTACTGTTAGTTCTGATCGGAGTAAGTTTCTATGTGGGGGTTTCGGCCAAGGAAAGACGTTACACCATGCTCAAAGGGGAGATTCGCCGGGTATTCAAAGAGGCCTTCCCTGAAGTAAAAGGAATCGTGAATGAACTCCAGCAGGCCAAGGAGCTAGTCAGGGGAATGGGCGAGCGGGGGGTGAAGATAAGATCTTACGGAGCACAGTCCCCCTTGGATGTCGTCCGGGAGATTGCCCTTCGTCTCCCCCGAGGGGCAAAAATTGTGGAATTGGATATGGATGAAGGCAGGATCAGCCTGAGGGGAATAGCTTCTTCTTTTTCACTGGTCGATGAAGTAAAAAAGTCCTTTATGGCCTCTCGCCTCTTTCAGGATGTGAAACTGGGAAATGTGGAGCTTTCCCGCCGGGGTGGACAAGGGGTAATTTTTAGAATGGTCCTTGAGCGGGAAGGGAAGAGACCAGAATGAGAAACGTTTATTGTATTGCCGAAAGTGAGAGGATTCTTGCCCTGTGGAGTAACAAAACTTACTCTATAGAGCAAGGGCGTAATCAACCATGATCTATGAGCTATTGAGCATTTGACCATTTTTCGGAAAAACCAACGATGATTAAGCGGATACAAAATCTAACCCTGCGGGAAAAGATCTTGGTCGGTGGGGCAGCTATCTTCATTATCGGCCTTTTGGCCTACTTTCTCTTCATCTCCCCTGCAATGGAGAGATCAAAACTTCTCACCCGCCTCATTTCCCAAAAGGAGAGGGAATTACACCAACTTCTCCTCCTGACAGAGGAATACAAAAAGTTGAAGTTTGAGGAGGATGAGATCGTCAGACGCCTCGCCGCAACGAAGGAATCTATTTCCCCTCTGTCTCACTTGGAGCAGTTGGCCAAGAAGGCAGGGTTAGGCGATCAGATCCAGCGGATGAAACCACTACCACCTATCTCCACCCCCCGCTATGTCATCATTCCTGTGCAATTGAGGTTCAAGAGGGCAGGGCTGAAAGAGATTATAACCTATCTCTACGAGATTGAGAACGCCTCGATACCCATTCAGGCAAGGTGGCTCAAGATCAGACCCACTGCCCGTTCCGCCGGTGGCCTCGATGTGACCTTGGAGATCTTGACCTTCAGATCCTCAGGAGCCAAATAATCAGGCTCCTCTTCCTATTTACAACATCAGCCAACAAAACCACTCCTGAGAAATATCGTGTCGCCGAGATTGGGGGCGAAATGTGAGGGCAATGAATGCAGCATATGTGTTCAATATGGCACAAAAATTGCTACAATTCTTAAAGAGTTCTCATCTTTTAGAAATGGTACTTTGGAAGGGGGTACTTGGGGAGGGATATCATTTCCTCCATCCTCATCATTTATTGACTAAAAAATTATTTTTCTGCTATATTATAAAAAAACATTCGAAATTTTGTGATGAAGGTCCTTCAACTTTTGCTAAAGAAGTATCCCTGGGTGTTGATGGCGCCCATTTTCGTGGGAATTATCCTCGTGGGAATCAGTATGGCTTACACCATCTACCAATCC
>CP070817.1:13197-22937 GCA_020344255.1 Deltaproteobacteria bacterium
AGACCACGGCCTTATAAAGGCCCGCTCCAAGATCGGTGGATCCAGGCCCGTCACTCCCCAAATACTCGCCGTCATAGCCAGCTCGGCGATCTTGGCCGCCTTGTGGTCTCCCAGGTGGTAATCGTCGCCGATAAGAGCAAAGACCTCCTCAGGGGTCTTCGCTCTGCTCAGGAGACGGTAAAATTCTTCGCTTCCGATACCCATCCGGCAGCTGGAGACCAGGATAAGAATCCCCCCCTCTTTAAGCGCCAACCTCCCATGTTCTAGGGCCTTCTGGGACTGATAGAGGTCAACGTCCATGGGATAGGAGGCCACGGTTATCACCACGTCGGCCTGGTGCCGAACCTCCACGGAGAACACCTCATCGGCCTTTTCTACCGCCGCCGCAAAGGCTCCCTCCAGGGACCCACAAAAGGCGGCATAGATGCTATGAGAACCGTCCAACACCAACTGGAGGCAATAAATCTCCTTCCCCCTGAGAAACCCCATGGCATCAACCAGATCCTCGTGGACGGGGTTCCCCATCAGGGCCAAGGGGGCGGCCTCTGTCTCCATGGCTAGACGATGGTTCTGTTCTATAGACTGGTAGGCAGCCACCCCCGGAAAAAGGGATTTTCTCCCCCCCGTATATCCGGCGAAATAGTGGGGTTCAACCGAAGATATAGCTACCACCTTGTGGGCCTCGACCACCCGTCTGTTGAGGTATAGCTGTGTTCCCCTGCCGGTGACCCCTATGGGGACCATATCGGATTCCTTCCTGGCGTCGTGGACAAGGATATATTTTTTCAATGCCTGTCCCCAGCGGCCGAAGATCTGGCGAAACTCCGCAGAGGTGGGAGACCGATGAGCGCCTGTTGCCACGAGAAATTGGAGAGGACGTCCCTCTATCTCTCTGGAGAGGAGGTCCAAGACACGCGCCGTAGGGGTGGGGCGGGTGCCGTCATTGACCACAAAGAGGACAGGGAGGCCATCGGCCAAAAAGTCTTCCAAAGAATTTCCATCGATAGGGTGCGCCAGGGCCTCCTCCAGAACCTCCTTTTCACCTCGCTGCGGGACCTCATTGGGGTAGACAACCCCTACCAGCTTCTCTGCGGGGACGTCAACCGAGAACCAGCTCTCCCCATAGGGAACCCTGATTTCCATTACTTCACCTTCAGGCTCCGCATGCGGTTGATGGCCCCCGCCATCTCAAATATTCTGGGCATGGCGAGGTTACCCACCTTGTAAGGAAGGAGGCAGTCCAGCCCCTTGGCCTCCACATCCTTTATTACCAACTCTATTCCTTCTTTCAGTGATCCAGACCGATGCAGGTACTTCTCAGCGTAATGATGGATCATGAGGCCGATGGCCCTGGTCTGACTCAGATCCACCAATTGCTCCAGACAGGAGAGGTCGATGCTGGTGGTCCCGTAGAGAATGGTCCTGAGCCCCTTGGTGTCTATCTTGACCTCCCTTTTGCCCCGGCTCGGGTCAAAACTAGCGCTCTGGGGGCACCGCCGGGTGACCTCGCCAAAGGCATCTCCACCTTCGTCCACTCTGCGGCTGGCATGCTTAGCAGCGATCTCTTTGGCTTGCTGGGTGGCAGAGAGGGGTTTGTAATTGTCCATCATGATGACCGTATCAGCCACATCGAAATAGTCACCGGACCCTCCCATGACCAGGATGGTGGAAACCCCCAGATCGGCGTAGAGCTTGCGCACTTTATCGACGAAGGGGGTGATAGGTTCCTTTTCCTTGGCCACCAGCTCTTGCATCCGCTCATCCCGCACCATGAAGTTGGTGGCCGAAGTGTCCTCATCGATCAGGAGAACCTGCGCCCCAACCTCCAAGGCCTCCATGATATTGGCTGCCTGAGAGGTGCTACCACTGGCGTTGTCGGTGGAAAATCTCTCGGTGTCTTTGCCGAAGGGGAGGTTCGAGATGAACGGGTTGATGTTCACCTTCTCGATCCGGCGGCCATCCTCCGCCCTAATTTTCACCGCCGCCCTGCTAGTAACTACGTATTCTCTCCCATCATCAGGGATGTGGTTGTAGATCCCCCGTTCGATGGCGTTCAGGACTGTAGATTTCCCGTGAAACCCCCCGCCCACGATGAGGGTCACTCCTGTGGGAATCCCCATCCCCTTGATCATACCCCGATGGGGAAGTTCCATTTGCATTTGCAGCTCGAAGGGAGCACTCAGGGGTATAACCCCCACCTCCAGGGGCCTGTCGTCCACCCCGCTGCGTCTGGGCAGCACCGACTCCTCTGCCAGAAAGGCCACGAGACCCTGCTCCTCCAACAGGTCCCGCATCACCTCCTGATCCTCTGCGATATCGGCATGCCTCTGAATCCCTTTCTGATCAACGCTCCGGTAGAAGAGGGATCCCCCCACTACCTGGGGGATCTCCTCGAAGAAGATCCCCAGTGCCTCCCTCCCCAGGATGGTCCGGCCGGCTGCAGGGAGGCCCACCACAAAACGGACCTCCAGGTCGCGGCCATCGACGACCACCGAATTCCTCTCCAAGATCTCCTGCCCCCCCGTATCGATGTCCACTAAGCCGCTTTTTCCCATTCCTCGATGTCCCTTGGTCCAACGACGGATTGCCCAATGAAACTGACGGGTCAGATAGTCACAGAAGGCAATCCGGCGCACCTGCTTCCCCCATAGGTCCTGGGGGAATCCGGCCCTCTCTACGGGGAGCCGCACCCTCACACGAGATGGAGCGGCAAAGGGGTCCCCCTGAACATGGTCAATGATCAGCGAATAGAGGCCGAAGTTGTACCCCCCTTTTATGTCCTTGTAGGCCTTATACCCCCTGCCGTCGATGCGGTTGATGATGTGCCTCAGATCCTCTTTTGAATTCATTTCTCTCCACTCGGTCTGAATTCTCGCAGGGCCAACAAAAAGGGGGAGATATCAAGGTTTGCTCAACTCAGAACAACCTCTCCCATACATCCCGCAGATCCCTCACCTTTATCAGCTCCATCCCCCCGAAGGACCTCATTCCCTTGGCGGTACTATGGGGGAGAACGCATTGCTGAAAGCCCAGACGGGTTGCCTCCCGGACCCTCATTTCGCCGTAGCCAACACCCCTGACCTCCCCGGCTAGGCCCACCTCACCGAAGACCACCATGTCGGAGGGAATCACCCCATCCAGGTGGCTGGATGCGACCGCCACGACCACGCCAAGATCTACGGCAGGTTCCTCGATCCTCAGCCCACCGGCCACATTGACGAAGATATCGTGATGAGAGAGGGTTACCCCCACCTTCTTTTCCAGCACGGCCACGAGGAGGGACAACCGGTTGTAGTCCACCCCCATGGCCATCCTCTTGGGAACGGCAAAGGCCGTTGGGGCCACCAGGGCCTGGATCTCCACCAGGATAGGCCTTGTCCCTTCCACGCTCGCCATCACCACACTCCCTGAGCTCCCCATGGGCCTCTCGGCCAAGAAGATCTCCGAAGGATCCCCCACCTCTTGCAGCCCTTGCTCTTTCATCTCAAAGACCCCGATCTCGTTGGTGGAGCCGAAACGATTTTTCACGGCCCGCAGGATGCGATAGGGGCTGTCAGTGCTCCTCTCCATGTAGAGGACGGTATCCACTATATGCTCCATGACCCGTGGTCCTGCGATGGCCCCGTCCTTGGTCACATGCCCCACCAGGAAGGTCGCCGTCCCCAAACCCTTGGCCAGATAGGTCAACCTCCCCGAGGTCTCTCGCACCTGGCTGATACTTCCCGGGGCCGATCCTAACTGTGATGTGTAGATCGATTGGATGGAATCGACCACCAATACTCGGGGCTTGAGCTCCTCGACGTCACGGATGATCCGCTCCAGGGAGGTCTCGGCGACCACGAACAGCTCATCCGCCAAGGCTCCCAGACGCCTGGCCCGAAGCTTTGTCTGTCGCAGGGATTCCTCAGCAGAGACATAGAGACACCTTTTCCCTTGTGACGCAAGATCGTGGAGGCACTGAAACATGAGAGTGGACTTCCCAATCCCTGGATCCCCTCCGAGAAGGACCACTGAGCCCATTACCACCCCACCGCCCAAGACGCGGTTGAACTCCTCTGTGCGGGTGGGAAGCCGTATCCCTTCCTCCTCTTCCACCTCTCCAATGGCACGGGGCGGTTCCTCCGTTGCCCATTGCTGCCTCACCTCCTGCAGAGGCGCCTCATCGCCGACGAGCTCCTCCACCAGCGTCCCCCAGCCCTGGCAATCGGGACACCTCCCTAACCACTTGGGGGATTGATAACCACACGTTTGACAGATGAAGACCGTCCTCGGCTTGGGCATCTTCCTCACCCCCTGGGGGCAAATCGCTCCATGGCCTCCTTCAGCCTCTGGCGGGCATCCGGGGAGTACCACTGCTCCATGAACTGCCTTTCGTCTTCCTCCAGGTATGATAAGACCAGAGCCTCTATTCCTCGGACCCGAAAACGTTTGTCCAACGCAAAGGCATCCCGAGGCATATCGCCCAAATCCCTGGCTTTCTTCACAGCTACCGACACTATCTCCTCCGACGGCACGATCTGATCCACCATCCCCATCTTGAGTGCTTCCTCCGGGGGATAGAGCTCACCGGAGTAAACCACCTCCTGCGCTTGGTGTTCCCCTAGCAACTGCCGCAGGATACAATCGGCCAGATAAGTAATGGGTACTCCCAGCTTGATCTCGTTCACTCCTATCAATCTGCGCCCCTCGGCCATGAAGCGATAGTCGGTGCAGAGCGCTAAGATACATCCTCCGGCCGTCGCATGCCCTGTGAGGGCGGTGACCGTAGGCTTCGGATAGGTGTAGAGATCCAGACAGAGGAGGTTGAAAGCCCGGAAAAAGGCCGCAAAATCCTGCAGGGGAAGAGAGTAGAGTTCCGGGAGATCGAACCCAATGGAGAAAAACTTGTCGTTGACACTGGTAAGCACCAGTCCGCACATCTTGGGATCATCTTTTACCCCTCGTAGGGCCTCGCCCACCTCATGCAGAACCTGCAGGTTGAGGGCATTAATGACCCCCCTGTTCAGCTTTAACAGGGCCACCCCCTCCTGCTGCTCAAGGTGGACGAACTCCATACCTCTCCCTCGCCCGGTATCAATAGCCGAATCCCCCCTATTCCATCAAAGAAGCCCCGGTTTGTCAAATATTCATCGCAGATCCGTAGAGAGAAATCCACCTCTTGTTCCTGCCACCTTTTGTTGCTACAATGGGGGCGAAATTCAGGGAACGTATGGGGGAGAAGATGACGAAAGAGGAGTTCTTCCACGACTGGCTGGTCTCTTATCTCCAGAGGAGGATGGCGAGGGACTATAAAGAAATCACGGCGAACTACCAAGATGAGAAGAAGCACGAATTTGAGGGTCACTATCCCGATCTCATCCTGGCCAATCGAGGGATGGTGCTCGCCATCATGGAGGTAGAGACAGAGGAGAGCATCACTCCAGAGAGGGCCGAGCGGTGGAAGGAACTCGCCGGACTGGGGGTGAAGCTCATCCTCATGGTCCCAGCTCATGCACGGCCCAAGGTTATGGATCTGGTATGGCAGAGGGGATTAGCTGACAAGGTGGGGGTTGGAAGTTACGAGATCAACATTAAGATGTAACGATAGCAGGGGAGACTCGGAGTCCATAAAGCTTTGAACCGGTCGATCAAAAACAGACAGTTTTTAGACCATCATTTCTTTAACGGGTTCACATAGTGCGATGTATTTTGGTAATCCTTGACGGCCTTGGCGACAGGGCCAGTACCGATCTAGACGGCCAAACTCCCCTTCAGGCAGCGCATACCCCCCATCTCGATCATCTCGCCACAATCGGGATGAATGGTCTCTACCACCCTTCCCTGCAGGGTGTGCCTTTCTCCAGTGAAATAGCCCACTTTTTAATATTCGGTTATGATTTGGGGGAATTTCCTGGCCGCGGGTACATTGAAGCGCTGGGTAATGGAGTAGCGATAGACGAAAACCAAGTCGTCCTTCTCTGCCATTTCTGCAGCGTAAAGGAAGAACAGAAAGGTCTTATTCTGGTAAAAGAGTGTCCTCCTATCACTGAATCTGAGTTCTCCATCCTTCAGGAAACGGTAAGCCCCTATACAGCAGAAGATATAACCATTCGGTTTGTACCCACAGAAAAAACTGATGGCTATCTGGTCCTTTCTGGGGCAGTTTCTCCTGCCGTCACCGATAGCAACCCCATTTATGAAGGTCGCCCGCTGATCTGTGTTCAACCTATTGACACAAGTTTTGAAGCGCAAAAGACAGCCAAAGGACTGAATCAATATTTACGTTGGGTTTATCAAAAGCTTTCCTCCCATCCCCTCAATATCGATCGCCATAGGAGAAACCTTCTGCCGATAAATATCTTGGCTACCCAACGGGCGGGCAAAAAACGATCTCTTACGCCGTTTTTCGAAAAGTGTGGTTTGAAAGGGCTCTCTATTTCCGCGGGCCCTCTCTATTGGGGATTGTGCCAGGAGCTCGGTATGGATGTGCAAAAGGTAAGAGATAGCGGCGATCCAGCAAAGGACCTAGGAGAGCGGCTGCGGCTTGCCCATAATGAGAGAGAACATGATTTTGTCCATGTTCATACCAAGATGGCAGATGAGGCAGCCCATACCAAAAACCCCCGCCATAAAAAAGAAACAATAGAGTCTTTGGACCGTGCTGTTGCTTTTGCCATACAAGAAATTGTTCCTGATCCCGAAACATTACTGGTGGTGACAGCAGATCACTCCACAGCAAGTGTTGGCACAATGATCCATACTGGGGAGACCCTCCCCCTTACTATGGTAGGGAAATATCCCCGTCGTGACGACGTAATGGCGTTTAATGAAATTGCATGTGCCCAAGGTGGATTAGGGCTCGTAAAAGGAAAGGAGCTGATGTATCTTATCCTTAACTTCCTCGACCGTGCAAAAATGAAAGGCCTTATGGATACCCCTATTGACCAACCATATTATCCAGGGCACTATCAGCCATTAACCCTTGATGGAGAGTAGCAATGGAGACGGAAAGGATGCTTTTGTTCCTGAGTAAGCGGCCAGAGCTCGTCCATTCCTTTCCGGACTGGGTCGTTCCTCCAGAAGTAATTGATGAGCTTAAAGAGACAGACGGTGTAGCCATCGCCGAAATTGCGGGCAGAGACAGCGTTGCCGCGGTCTTAGTTGCCATTGAACAATACCCGATAAAGGCCGTCCTCCCTTCTGTTGCCTACACCGGTACTGAGATAGGTGATTGGGAGATAGCTATTGAGAAATGCCATTCTTTGGCTGAAAGGCTCGAAAGGCATAGTATCAAGGTCTTCGACCCAATCTTTCTCGGAGCTCCTAAGTTCTGGTGGCTGTTATGTGGAAGGCATATCTCCTCTCTATTTCACCATTTTGGTTTCTACACCCCCTGTCTGGGATGCCATTTATACTTCCATGCCCTGCGCATTCCTTTGGCCAAACTAATTGGCGTCCCTTTTATCATTGCCGGAGAAAGGGAAAGCCATAACGGTCGCATCAAACTGAACCAAGTAGATATAGCCCTGGATGCCTATGTAGCCTTTATGCGAAAATTTGAGATTGACCTGCTTTTGCCCTTGCGGCACATCTACTCTGGAGAAGAAATAGAGAGGATCGTTGGCCAAGGATGGGGAGAGGAGAAGGAACAACTTGAATGCGTCTTAAGCAGGAATTACCAGGATACCGACGGTGCTGTGGCTTATGATGAGAGAGCCCTGGGGCGATTTTTTAAAGACTTTGCCTTTCCTGTTGCCGAGAAAGTAGTTCAAGATTACCTTGATGGCAGAAGGCCGGACTATGAAAACCTTCGCATAGGCTCTTTTCTCCAGGCCAAGCTTGCTCAATCTGCCCCTTAGCCCCGTATCTGGAGTGCAAAAATAGGCCTGAATACTCTATTGCCTTCTCCCCCTCTTTGCGCGAAGCAGACTCCACGCAAGACCACCATACAGCACCACACAACCGAATATCAACATGATCCAAGCCCCTGTGCTCATGTACTCTCTCCCCCTTTTCCCTTTGCCCTCATTAACAGAAAGGAGACAACAATTATCCCTACAACCATCGCCCATCCCCCTATGATGAGGGCCCACATGGGATAACCCCCATACGCCTTCTTGATCTCTCCAATGAAGCTGGTGATGAGGGTGGCCCCCAATATTATCGGGGTAACGATCTTGATCATGTAATCCCACCATATCCCCACCTTTACCTCGGAACAGGAGTTTATAAACTCCCGAAAAGGCTTTGTACCGACGATATACCCAATGACGATCACCTCTGCCAGCCCTATTGCGGCAAGGCCGTAATTATTTATCCAGTGATCGACGATATCCAGCCAGTAAAGCCCTCCCTTCGAAGTAAATATTAGACCGATGAGGAAGGCAGCAAAACAGATCACAAAGGTGGCCCTTTCGCGCCGTATCCCCCACTTATCAATCATGGCCGTGACATCGGCCTCCACTAAGGAGAACAGAGAGTCCACTGCCAAGGTAAGGAGTGTGAGGAAGAAGATGACACCGAAAAAGGCGGCCGCGAAAGGGAGCAAAGAGATGGCCGTGGGAATGGTGACAAAGGCCAGCCCCGGACCAGCCCCGGCCACCTTGGAAATATCAACACCCGTGGCGTGCGCCAGGTAGCCAAGAGTGCTAAAGATGGCAAAGCCGGCAAAGAAACTCGTACCGGCATCAGTGAAACTAGTGATAAAGGCATTATTGGTCACATCGCTATCCTCTGGTAGATAACTGGCGTACACGATCATGATCCCCATGGCAAGACTCAAGGAGAAGAATACCTGACCATAGGCTGCCAGCCAAACCTTGGGATCTAAGAGCTTGGAGAAGTCAGGAGTGAGGTAGAAATTAAGACCATCTACTGCCCCTGGCAGGGTAAGCCCTCTCACGACAAGGATACCGATCAATATGACAGGGATGGGAACAGTTGCCATGACCACCCTGCCAACCCGTCCAATCCCTTTGTAGATAATGAAATAGATTACCACCCACGTAATTAATAACCCTAACAGTATCCCCATGGGGATACCCCCCAACTCGGCTGGTCCTCCCGATAGCTGCAATACCTTTGAAAAAAAGAAACCCTTGGCATCTTCCCCCCAGGCCAACGTAAAGGAGTGATAAAGGTAATTCCAACACCATGCCATGACCACAGCGTAGTAGGTAATGATCACAAAGGCGGCCAAGATGGACCACCAACCAATCCATTCCAGCCCCCTCTTGATCTTCGAAAAGGCCACGTGAGGTGCCCCCTGCATCCTTATCCCCAATCCATACTCCAACATCATCAAGGGGATGCCGGCGGTGAGGAGGGCCACAAAAAAGGGTATGAGAAAAGCCCCACCCCCGTTGACGTAGGCGATGTATGGGAAACGCCAGATGTTCCCAAGCCCGACAGCGGAACCTACCGCCGCCATCAAAAAATGGGGCCTGCCTTTCCACCTCGCTCTTACCTCCGCCATGGCTTCCCTTCCTGAGAGAACAGAGTGAAATATTTAGGACATATGTCTTTTTTTATTGTCATATACTGAAAAAGCATTATCTGCTTTCAGGCATTCTACTCACGAATGATCCCCTTGCCCTGTGGAATAGCGAAAGCTTATTCCACAGGGCAAGAATCCTCTCAATTCAACCACCTAAATTGGACAAAACTCCAATTTTCTTTCTTCGATCATTGACCTGAGAAGTTCAGGGTGCTTCCCACTGATGAGAGGATAAATCTATCCCCAAACACCTCCCTCAATCTCC
>CP070817.1:23037-28702 GCA_020344255.1 Deltaproteobacteria bacterium
AATAAGACGATATCGACTAAAAAGCCGTAAAGGAAATGGGGATTAGAACCATCTCATCCCCCCTTCTCTGAAGAAGGGATTGGACCGTTTTTCCTGTCCAACAGTGGTTTCGGGTCCGTGTCCGGGGTAGACGACCACATCATCACCGAGGGTGAAGATTTTGGTACGGACACCGCTGATGAGACCGTCGTAATCGCCACCTGCAAAATCGGTCCTGCCAATGGAGCCTGCAAAGAGGGTATCGCCAACAAATACGACCTTGTCAGTGACCAAGGAAATCCCTCCGGGAGAATGCCCGGGAGTATGGAGCACCTTCAGAGAAATGTCCCCGATGGTTATGGTATCTCCCTCCCGGACATAGAGATCCGGAGGAGGAGAATTCTCCACCTTCATCCCCCACATTGATCCGCTTCTGGCGAGATGCGTGATCATAGGGGCATCAGATTCGTGTATCACGAGTTGAGCGCCGGTAACCTCCTTCAGGCGTTTGTTTCCCGCTGCATGGTCGACGTGTCCGTGGGTGTTGATGATGTAGACTAGACGCAGCTGGTCTTTTGCCAATGCTGTTAATATTTGATCTACATCGCCCCCTGGATCGATAACAGCCGCCTGCCTGGTCCGCTCACAACCCACGATATAGCAATTTGCCTGAAGTGGTCCTACCATCAACATTTTCAGTATCACAAAGCACCCCCTACGTCTTTTTTACATCAGCCCACCGATACCCTTTGCACCGAAATAGATAGCAAGGGCAATGAGAAACACCCCACACGCACTGATGATGAACCGATAGGTCTGATCATTGATGACCCGTTTTCCGGCAGTGATAGCTGCGGCAACGGAAAAATACCACACGACATCTGCCATGATATGACCTGAATAGAAAGAACTCAGACCCACGATCCCATATCGTTGGGACAACGCTATATACGAGAGCCCTATGGTTGCCCACCAGAGGGTAAAGTAGGGATTAGCAACGCTAGTGAGAAGGCCTGCCAGGATAGGTTTCCCTTGCGCCCTTTGGTTTACCTTCATCTTCAAGGTAGCACCTCTGACTCCCCGCAACATTCCTATCGCCATCCATATGAGGACTATGGCTCCCCCTGTTCCGATAATTCCAAAGACAAGGTTATGCTTGAGGAGGCTACCAAGCCCAAGTACCAACGCGATCACCAGGGCGAGTTCGATAATCCCATGACCCAAGACGATAAGAGGACCCGCCCAAAATCCCCTCCGGGTGGCCTCAGCGATAGTCACCGTAAGGACCGGACCCGGCATCAGTGCTCCGGAGAGTCCTACTACAAAGGAGCTGACAAATATACCCACCAATGCCCACATAACAGTTTCCTGAGGCTACTAGGAATATAATACCGAAGGTGTATACCTTCAAGGTCAGATCCTTCTCCGTCACGATTTCTGTAGGGATTTCCAATAGGAGGAGAGGTGACCTTTGACCTCCTCTATCACCTTTTTCACCGCCTCCATCCCCAGCTCTTCGTCCAGCCATGATGGAGGAGGGACTGGTTCCTTCAGATCCACCTCCACACCCGAGACTCCGCTCACCAAGGCCAACCAGGCATAGGGCAGGACCGTGGGGTTGTAGCCGCTGCCCACCATGTCCACGATCCTTCCGCCGCAGACCGCCTCTGCCACCTCCCGCACCTTTTTCCCGATCCGCTTAAAACCATCCACCGTGATCCCCAGAAAAATCAGCTGATCGTCAAAGTGGGGGTCGGAGCCCCCATTGCGCAGGATCAGGTCCGGTCTGAACTCATGAGCCAAAGGGACGAAGATTTCCTCGAGGGCATAGAGATAGGGGCCGATGGCGGTACGGGAAGGTAAAGGGATGTTGACGCTAAACCCCTTTCCCTCTCCCTCCCCTATTTGGTGGGGAAACCCTGTTCCCGGGTACTGGGCGATGGGGTCCTCATGAAGGGAGATAAAGAGAATCTGTGGATCACGATAGAAGATTTCACAGGTGCCATCTCCAGCATGGCCGTCGGTGTCGAAGATAAGGATTTTCTTTATTCGGTGCTCCTGTCGTAGTTTTCGCACACAGATGGCCACGTCGTTGTAGATACAGAATCCAGCCCCCCTTGAGGGACGGGCGTGATGCATCCCTCCTCCTATGCTGATGGCTACTTTATACCTCCCTGTGGCTACCAGTTCACCGGCCAAGAGGCTTGCACCCACGATTATCCTGGCCGCATCATCCATCCCTGGGGATAAGGGCGTGTCGGCGTCTACGTACCCCATACCCCCCCATGACCAAGGATCACCAACTCCCCCCTTGATGAATTCGATGTATTCTGGCGAGTGGACCAACTGGAGGTCTTCGTCGGTGGCGGGGTTGGGAGCAATAAGGTCAATTCCCTTTTCTGTGCCCACCGTTTCCCTGAAGAGTCTCATGAAGCTTTCGTGCCTATCCCCGCGAAAGGGGTGACCAGGGCCGAAGTCGTACCGCTTCATCTCCTCGCTATGGACTAAGGCGGCCTTCATCACCTCCTCCCTATATCTATGTAGGAAGCCTTTATTTTGTCGCTGATGAGGTGACCAGCGAGGTCAAAGACCCTCTCAGCTTGGTCGATCACAGCCGTATCGCTGCTGGCAATGATCCCCTCATATTTCTCCATGATCCTCTCCGGGACCTTCACCGCCAAGGCGTCTCCCTGGATTCCCTTCTCACTCATCATGCCCCTGATCCGAGCGGCGAGCTCCCCACTCCCGCTGATGGGGGAGTCGAAGAGAAAGATTGCCTCTGCTGGCCCTGCAATTTGCAGAAAGTCGATGATCAACATCAAGGCCTCTGTTGTCACCACACTTTCCCTATAACCACTAGAGACCCCGGAGATGTCCCTGATAAAGCCATCGTCGGCCAGCAAAATAGTCTTTCCCTTCAACGCACTTTCTATGGTGATGAGGACGTTATAGCCATCTATGGAAAACCTCTCCTCCTTTATCTCCTCAGCAGAAACCTTCTTTCTCCTCCTCCCGTCAGCTATCTGAGCAGAGAAAACCCCTCGCCGCAGAAGGTGTCTGAAGTCTTGGGTGAGGTTGTATCTATTGCCCACCAATTGCAGGGAGCTTTGTCTCGGATAGCCCCGGCTTAGGAGGTAGCGCAGATCCTCAGCGGCCTCCCATAGCTCTTTTTTTATCTCCACTGGATCTGCCTATGCCTGTTATGAAGATAACATTTTTTCAATCTATGGCTCGGGTTCAGGAGAACACCATGCTGGCAAAGGTTACCGTCCCCCTACCCTGAGGGTCATACCACTGTTGATATTTTAACAATTCTCCCTTTTGGGCCTGGATGAGATTTACCAATGCGTAAATGGGGGGGAGACCACAGATGTTTCTCTTATCCTCTTCGCGAAGGACGTATTGATAGAACTCCTCACCATTCAGTTGTGCCACATATTGTAGCATCTCCAAGTCTTTCGTCTTAATCTCCGCCAAGACCCCGGGGGTTACGGGTTGAGCCCCCCCGAATTGGGGCCCGACATGGGCCAGATCGGCACTGGCGACCAGACATAAATGGGGGAGACGGGGGAATTGTTCCGTTAAAATGGAGATGGATTCTCTATAACCAGGGTCTTCCCGGGGGGAGATCCTCTGTTTGATCTTCTCTTGAAAGGAACCGCACAGGATGGGAAAGATCTTAAACTTCTTCTCGCCCAAGAGATATTGAAGGAAGAGGACCTGAAACTCTATGGTATGTTCATGGCGGTGGCAGAACTCATCGAGAAAGGGATCGAAGGGGAGTCTTTGGGCCACCTCCTGAACGATGTGGGCATCTACTTCTACTCTGCCCAGGGGTGTCTCAAATGCCTTTAGGGTAAATGCGAAGGGGTTCTGCATGGGGGCGTGGCAGGTGCCGAGAATTACATAGAGGTCCTCCCCGATAGACTCTCCCAAGGTCTTATAGGCGTAGGCATAGCATGCCCCTCCACGAGCAAAGTCTATGTGCGGAGCCACGATCCCCTTTACTCTTCGTTGTTGGCCCCTCTCCTCGGAAAGTCCTGGACCTTCTTTCTCGGTGAAGTATCCCCGGAGCTGTGCCCTCAACCTCTGGGGATCTCCCTCATATCCCCTGCCGGCAAAGGTGGCCTTTCTAACCGTCGCCCCTTTGAATTCCTCTCGGAGATGACAGAGGTGGTCCTCAAAACGCGTGGTTTCCAGGAGATACTGGGAGTCCAGTTGCTCGATGAGTTTCTCAATTTTATCGCTGAACAGCAGCTCCCCATATTTGCGCATATAGGCTGCCTGGAGGTCCCGCAGGCTATGTGTCCCATCCATCAGGCTGACAAGGAAAAAGGCCTCGGGAGGGACGAAGATGATCTCTGGGTTTATCCCAGCGGGATCCTTGATTCCGATCATCTCCTTCCCTGAAACCTGTACAGGGAAGGCATCGAGAGGACGGACCTTCGGATTTTCTGTCTTCATCTCCTCCGCTTTTGGTAGGTCAACAGGCCCTTCTGAAAACCATTCGACGCGAGGCATTCCTTCTGCGCGTCGGCCTCCAATTTCAGAGCCTTTCTCAGATCGAGGCTCAGCTCCTGGTAGAGGTTTCTCTTGGCCAGAGCCAAAGCCAATTTGGATCTCTGGATCAGGCCCCTGGCCCATTTGTGAACCTCCGAAGAGAGATCGTTGGCTGGGACCACTTTGTTGATCAATCCGATCCTCTCCGCCTCTTGGGCGGTGATCGCCTCCCCGGTGAAGATAAGTTCTGCCGCCTTGGCCAAGCCGACTAAACGAGGCAGAAAAAACGTCCCACCCCCGTCGGGAACGAGCCCTTGTCTTATAAAGGCCTCACCTAACTTTGCCCCCTCCGATGCGATACGCAGATCGCAAGCCAAGGCCAGATCTAATCCGGCCCCAGTGGCAAAGCCGTTTATAGCTGCGATAGTCGGTTTTGGCATCGTGGCCAGGGTGATGATTATCTCTTGGAATAGGGGAAGAAACTCTCTCCATGTCTCCGCTCCCCACGAGGAGGCCTCTTCTAGATCTATTCCCAAGCAGAAAGCCTTTCTGGCACCGGTGAGCACCACCACTCTTGCCCTCTCATCTCCCGCCACTCCAGTCAGGGCCTGCCACAGCTCTCGGAACATCCGGCGGTTTAAGGCATTGAATTCCCGGGGTCTATTCAGGGTAAGGGTGGCGATTTCTTCTTCAATCGTAACTGCAATTGTTTCCCACTTTTTCTCCTTCTTTACCTCCATCCATCCATCTCCTCTATGATCTCCCTGGCGATGTCCTCCCCAGCGGGGTTGCTCCCCCAGAGGGCATAGACAGTTCGCGGGGCCCGATACCTCTTGATGAGGTCCTTCAATCCTCGACGGAGAGATGAGACACGATCAGCTACTACTGTGATCACAATCTGTGTAATCTCTTCCAAGTCTTTATCGAGGGTTTCCTCCTGTCCCTCCTTGACAGCACCCTTAACTTCTTCGACCCCGATCCCCAGGCCCCATTTTTCGGAAATACCCTGCAGATCTTCCTCCCTTATCTCCCGAAGGGGATCTCCTGGATAATACCGAAGCTTCACCAGATAGTGCATGCCACCCTCACATCGCCAGATAGTTTTTATACTTCTGGGCCCTCTTTTTTCTCTCTTCTTTGGTTTTTAAGAAAAAGTCCTTTGATGGTTTGAGGTGGTAGGTGAAGT
>CP070817.1:28802-35120 GCA_020344255.1 Deltaproteobacteria bacterium
ATTAAGGCGGTCGATATTCTTTGCCGCCATTCATGAATTGGAATGCTTGTCCACTTGTCGTTCAAAATAGTTTACCTAGAAAAAAAGTGGATCAATAGTCAAATCTTTGCTTGATGGGTAGTCCATCTCGCTTGTAGCTTTTTAATCATCTTTCAAACTACTTGACCCCTCGAACCCTAGAATCCTGGGACCCTTTTATCTCAAACAATGCCTCCGTCCACCGCGATGACCTGACCGGTGATATAATCAGACCACGGGGAGGCGAGGAAGATGACGGCCCAGGCCACCTCGTCGGGCCTCCCCATCCGCCCTAAGGAGGTGGAATGGACGATGGCCTCCACCCGTTCACGGGGTAACTGAGCTACCATATCCGTCTCGATTAGGCCTGGAGCCACGGCGTTCACCTGGATGTTAAAAGGGCCCAATTCCCTGGCTAAGGCCTTGGTGAGGGCGATGATCCCCCCCTTGGCAGCGGCATAGTTGACCTGCCCAGCGGTCCCGATGATCCCGCTGACGGAGGAGATGTTCACTATCTTTCCGCTCTTCTGGGGGATCATCTTGCGAACTGCCGCCCGAGAACAGAGATATGTAGAGGTAAGATTAACCTTCAGTACCTCCTCCCAATCCCTCTCCGCCATCAACATGAGAAATCCATCCCTGGTCATCCCCACGTTATTCACCAGGATATCTATCTTCCCTCCCTCCTTCTCCACCTGATCTATCATCTGGGTCACCTGGGTGGGATCGGTGACGTCTGCTCGATAGGGGATCACCGCTCCCAGATTCCTTTGGGTATCCCTGACCACCTCCTGGGCTGCCTCCTCATTTCGGGAGTAATTCATGAAGACCCGGCACCCCCTCTCCGCTAGGAGGAGGCAGATTGATCTCCCTATCCCCCGGGAACCTCCAGTAACAATGGCCACCTTCCCTTGAAATTCCATATTCCTGTTGCCCTCAGCTCAGAGGTCGAATCCGGGACTTCTTCATTCGGCCAGCTAACTCCCAGAGGGGTCCGCGGATTCCAAATTTGCGGATCGCCTCCATAAGGCGAGGGGAAATGTTTATCTCCAGGCCAGGGACGATCCACCCACTGCGTTGCATGGCTCCCTCGGTGACAACCTCAATGAGCCTCTGCGATCCGATTAATGGAGAAATATAGAACTTTGGTTCTAAGAGATCGTCATCCCTGTGGATCACTCCCTCCTGGACAGCAATCTCCTGCAGGGGGGTATGGGGGTATATCCTGATCCCCAACATGGCGATAACCGCCGTGGGGGCTAAGCGGTCTATAATGTCAAAAGTCTCCCGCAGGCTCCTTTCGTCCTCCCCTGGACCCCCCAGGAGCAGATAGATGACGAAGTTTAAGCCCGCCTCCCGGCAGAGGTGGGAGGTGCGCACAATGTCCTCTACCCCAAAACCTTTGCCATAGCTTTTTAAGATCTGGGGTGAGCCTGAATCGGCCCCCACTTCCACCCCCTCGCATCCCGCCTTGATCATGAATGCAGTAATCTCAGGGGTCAGAAATCTGGGATTGACAAAGGCCGTCCACTTTAGCTTCACCCCTTGGGAAATCATCGCCCGGCAGAGCACCTCCGTATAGTCAGGGGGGTAGTTGAAGATGTCATCGACGAAGTAGACATAGTCCATCCCGTGATCCGCTTGGAGCTCCTTCAACTCCCTCACTACCGCCCCCACATCCCTCAGCCTCACCCTTTTCCCCTCCAAAAGGGGATAGGTACAGTAGATACAGCAAAAAGGGCAACCCCTCTTGGTCTGGAGGTTGGCCATCCCCCCTTCCTTCAAATACCTCCGGTTATCCAAGATACTCCTGTCGGGAGCTCCCACCGACTCCAGTGGCAAGGGGGGGAGGAACTCATCCGTACCCTTGGCCAATACCCCGGGGATCCCATGGGGGGAATGTCCTCCCTCCCAACGCTGGACAAGCCGCACTATACTGCCCTCCCCCTCCCCCACAATACCGAAATCCACGTCTAGGCGTTGCATCAACGGGAGGGGGGCCACGGAGAAACCGGAACCGCCGATGACCAGGGGCACGGAGGTTCGACGGCGAAGTATTTCCACCAACTCCTCCAGCTCTGGGAGGTAGGAGATGGAGGGGGGATAGGTAAGGTTGTCCAGGTTCCTCAGGGAGATGCCGATCAAATCGGGGGGGAAATCCTCCAGGATCTGTCCCAAATCTGCTTCAAGGTTTGAGGCAAAGCAGAGGTCCACGGCGTGGACGTCGTGCCCCTCTCCTTTGAGGGCTCCGGCGATATAAGCGATGCCCAGCGGGGCGACAGGGTAAGGCATCCTCTCCCTGTTGGCCGAAATCAACAAAGCCCTCATTCCTAACCCTCATCCCCGCCTTGTTAGGAGTTTCAAGGAACTGTGCTCCCTGGAGTCCGTGAGGTATTTTCACGGTACAGGAAAACACAAAAGAAATTATTAGTCAAGGAAGGTGGCCGTCAGAACTTCACCATCTGATAAGCAGGAGGATTGCTCTCCCCCCTTCTTATCCTATCCAGATAGGACCCCTCCCTTATCTCCTCCTCGGGATAGGCCACCAGGGGGAGAGGGGGGAAGAGATATCCCTCTTTCCGTAAGGCCTCCATCCCCCTTTTCATGGTCAGGGCAGTCTGGGCCACGCTGCGGCCCAGGTTGCGAGCGGCCCTCATGTTGTAGATGCCGCTGGTAGGGGGCTTCACCCTGGAGCCATGGCGGGTTACCCCCTTCTCCCCAAGGGGATGGCGAGAATCACACGTATCGGCCAATCCTCCCAAGAAGGAACCCTGAGGGGGATGATCGGGAGGGAAGGGCGGAGCCCCAACCACCAGCCCTGAGCAGACCCCCACAGCCCATCGCCAGATGCTCCCCAAGGCCGACTCCTGTCCGCCTCGGCGCTCAAAGGCAACCACGATCCCTCCCACTACCTTATAGCGGATAGCGCCTGAGAGTTCGGAGGCGGCATAATGGCAGAACGGGGCACCCCGTTCCATCAGGGCCTTGAGCTTGGCTGTGATGTCAAAGGCATACACTGGGGAGCCGATAATGATCCCATCTGCCCCCTGGATCTGGCGGTAAATAGAGGATACGTCATCGTTGTGGAGATAACATATCCGCTCCCAGGTGGCGCCCCGATAGAATCCGTAACACTGATAACACCCCTGACACGGTTCTACGCGCAGGTCGGCCAGGGAGAGGAAGGTTGTCTGCACCCCCAGGGCCTTTGCCGCCCGAAGGGCCTCCCTTACCAGGGTGTCGGTGTTACCATGTCTGGGGCTTCCGGAAATGCCGAGGACCTTGACCTTCAAGCCACCGCTGCCTCCCTCCTTTGGAGGGTCTCCAGATAGGCTTCGATACGGGTCCTAATCTGGGTCTCAGAGTAGAACCGTGGGTCCCCCATGTCCGACTCGAAGATGAGGGCGGGGATCCCTGTCTTCTCGGTGATGATGTCCCTCAACTCGTAGACCGCAAAGGAGACGGCTTTACAGCTGCGGTTGATGAACATGAGGCTCCCGTTCAGGCAATAGCGCTGAAAGAGATCTAAGGCCATCTCGGCCCTCTCCTCTAAGGTGACGTTGGAGAAGGCTGAAAGATAGTTCTCCGCCAGGGTCTCCAGGGGGTCTTTGGAGATATCAAATTCATGGCACCAATCATGGACGTAGAGGGAAGTGAGGATGTTGGCGCCGTAGGACTTCAGCAGATTGAAGTGATCTTTAAACTTAAACCATATGGGGAGGTTCTCCCAGTAGAGACGAAATTGTTCATCCTCCACGACACCGATCCCCTTGTCCGCCTTTTCCTGCACCTCATCCACCAGGGTTTGGTAGTAGTGCACGGCCTGGGGGGTACCCCTCAGATAGACGATGATGGCCATATGGATCAGGGCATCGAAGATGCTGATGGGAGACGGCTTGTAGGCGGCCATATCCATGAATTTCCGGTACAGGAGGCACGTGTCCCGAGAGTGGACAATCACCTCGGCCAAACGGTCGTAATCGTATTTTTTGCCGGTGAGGTCCTCCAGGGCTGCAATCAACTCCTTGAGCTGGCGGATACAATACTTTAATATCTCCTGGCGCGCACCGGGATCACGAATCCACTGCGGGGTATCGAAGACGAAGAGGGGGACGTCGTAACTCCGCGAAAGCACCTCAAACCATTTGGTGAGGGTGAAGCACTGGGCGTTACAGGCCAGGAGGAAGTCTGGATCAGGAATGCCCCCCGTGGGGCTTTCTCCAGTGATTCGGTATCCGAGGTCGGATCTGGCATAGGCACAGAGGTGGCTGGTATAGCCCTTTTTTTCCATGGCCAGGGAGAGCTTTGTCCCCAACCGCTTGGTGAGACAGGCCACAGCATGGTTCTCCGGATAGATGGGGATAATATCATGGGCCACGAAGAGTTCCACCGGAGATACTGCTGTGGTATAGGCCACATACTTCCCATGGTCATGGGCCGTGCGGGCGCTGGTAAGATACTCCTCGGTCAACTTCTTGGAGAGTTCTCTGGCCGATATCCTCTCTTGTGCCTTCTCGCTCATCTTATGCCCTCCCGATGACAGATTCACAAAAGGCCTGCAGCCTGGTCTTCATCTGGGCGAGGTGGGTGGTCTGATATTCCGTCTCCAGCTCTAAGAATGGTATCCCCTCCTCCCTCATTTTCACCTTGATATCGGGAAGATCGTAGTCTTGTGATTCGCAATATTTTATATGGATGTAGAACATGGCCTCTGCCCCTTTTTCACGATACAGATCCAGCAAATTGGTGTATATCCTCTCTACATTGTCGTTGATGGGGCTGAAATTGGGTTTGCCAATGTGCCTGTCAGCCAGGGCCTCAGCAGGATCTCCGCTCACCTCCACGTCATGATAGATATAGCGCGAGGCAGTACAGAGGTTGTCACCGACGATGTTCCCCTTCACCTCATCGATCATATCGTAAATATTTGGGGGTTCCACTACGATGCCCGCCGTGATCACCTGAAAATATCCGTCCTGGCCTTCGAAACGCCCCTTCTCCGCTTCGGCCCACTGGAGCACCTCCTGCAAGAGGCGGCTGTGCTCCTCCTTGTCCATGAAGAAGGTCGCCTTGACCACATCGAAAAACTTCCGGTTGGTCATCATGGCAGGAGCCTCCCTCTTTATATCGTAGAGCCTCCTCAGGAGGGAGCGGTTTTCGTTGTAGAGGCGGAAGCTTCTCCACAGGTCGTCATCGGTGATCTCCCTGCCCGTGTACTTTCCAAGCTCTGCGCGCAGCCTCCGGCACTCCTGGGCGTACCAGTCACGGGCACTGGGTCGAGCCACCTGCCTGGGGGCCAAGAAGTTTTCGAAATAGCGATCGGAGTACTTCCGCTTCCAGATGTCACAGAGGTGCTGGGTGGTATCGCAGACCTGGGAGAGGATGAAGCCATCGAAGAAATCGGCCTGATAGCCGACCACCAGCTCCAAATTACTCCTGGCCAGAGAGCACGAGTTGTCGGGTAGGAGGGCTGCTGAGTGACTAATGGGTTCATTCGTCCCCAAGATCAGAAACGGATGTAACCCCGCTGCATGGATCAGTTCTTCGGGGACATCTGCCAAGGTACTCCCGATGATCCTCTTCTTTTTTCTTAAATTGGCCAAGCGACCATAGGGGTCGCTGGCAATCTCCCTCAATCTGGCCAATGCCTCCGGTTTCATTCCTTTCTCTTCAATGGTCATACACACTTTTGTCTGAGGTCACTCCGAAGATAGTCACCAGGCCCAGTATTGTCAAGAGAAAGCGGGAGGAACCAACATGAAGATGGCGTTTCACTTTATCTCACATGAGGTTTGGGATAAACAGTGCGATTTGGGGGAAAATGATCAAGATGATATTGCAGACAATCAAGGCGCCGAGTAACGGGAGTATTCCTTTAAAGATGACCTCCAAGGGAACATCTTTGGCCACCCCACTGACCACATAGACATTTACCCCCACCGGCGGGGTGATGACCCCCATCTCCGTGATTAAGACAATGACAACCCCAAACCATATGGGGTCATAACCAAGCTTGAGTGCTACAGGGAAAAATATCGGGATGGTGAGTAAGATCATCCCCAGGGCGTCCATAAAGCACCCCCCGATGAGATAGATTAAGACAATCACCCCCATGATGGCCCATGGAGGTAAGGGAAGCTCCGCCGCCCAACCCGCAAGCACGTACGGGAGTCTCGTCACGGCTAGAAATTTACCGAAGACCGTTGCGCCTGCGACGATTACAAGGATCATACAGGAGATGCGCACACTCTCCAAAACAGCCACCAAGAACTTCTCCCAACTTATCTGTCTCCTGCCCAG
>CP070817.1:35220-38749 GCA_020344255.1 Deltaproteobacteria bacterium
CACGGAGGCATATCTTTTAATCCAAAACAAAACGAGGGTTTGAACTCATTACCACCCATGTAAAATACAGGATTCAAGGGGTCTAGGTGCCAATAGATACAGGGTTCCAGGGGCCAAGGGGCCCAGTGGTCAAGTGAAATACACTAGAACCCTTGAATCCTTGAACCCTGGGACCCTTTCTTTTCGAAAGGTTTCAGAGGGCGATGCCCCTGAAGTAGAGGTTGAAAAACTCAAAGGTTGAAATATTTTAAAGTAACTCAAAAGGGGATATCATCTTCTTGGGCAACGGTCTCAGGAGGTTCCTCTAAGGATTCACCCTCCGCTGCCTTGAGCTGTTCCCCCGCTGCCCCTAGCATCACGATATTGGTGGCTACCACCTCTGTTACCCACCTCTTATTCCCCTCTTTGTCCTCCCATGAACGGGACCTAAGTCGCCCCTCAACATATACCTGTCTCCCCTTGGTCAGATATTCCGCACAAATCTCCCCCAATTTTCCGAAGGCCACCACCCGATGCCACTCAGTTCTGGTCTCCCTTTCCCCCTCCTTTGTGGTCCAGTTTTCACTGGTGGCCATTCTGAAGCTGGTAACTGCAGTACCGGTGCTCGAATATCTGACTTCAGGATCAGCCCCCAAATTCCCCACCAAAATCGCCTTGTTTACCCCTAACATCTCTCTTCTCCTCTCTCCCTGTTTTGGCTCCTTATAATTACCATAATAACGTCGTTGCTTTCAACCGCAAAAGGAGGGGTCGACTCTAACGTGATTGACTTTACCCCGTAAGTCCTTTAAAGTATGTTGAAATGTCAAAAGCATGGCTCAAATTTCTGATGGTTTTCTGTCTCCTTTTCCCCCTCTGGTGGTTCAGTTGCGCTCCCAGTCTCAATGTGGTGGAGGGTGGGAGATATCGCGATCCCCGGGGATATTTTGACCTCCTTCTTCCACAGGGAGGTTGGATGTTATTGTCCTGGGAGGAAGTAGACCTTGCCCTTTGGGATTCACGGGAAGGGGCTACCATCGTGGTGAACGTGAACCCTCTGAGGAGGGATTTGGATCTGTCCAACCTCACCCGTCATCTCCTCATCGCCTTCGAGCGCAAGAAGATCATCTCGCAAGACCCTACAAAGGTCAATGGGAGAGAGGCCTTGAGGACTGTGTTGGAGGGGTGGGCGGAGGGGACCGAGGTAAAGGTTGAAGCCTATGTAGTAAAAGGGAATGGGGTGGTATATGATATACTCTTTTGGTCCCCTCTTGATGTGTTTTCCCGGAAGGTGGAGACGTTCCACCAATTTCTCGCCGGCCTTAACTTCCTGCGGCCTGAGGGGCTTCATTGAAGGGATTGGCCTATTTCATCTTGCGGCATATAAGATCCGTCTTCAGGTATGTGGGGGGGGTTACCTACCTCGTCCTTCAGGCGGTCTATTATGGCGTAAGACCCCCCTACCAGCTGGGGCTCATTGTGCAGGAGATAGATTACATTGGCATTCGGTCATTGACGGTGGTCAATGTCATCGCCATCTTTACGGGTATGGTCTTGGCCCTGCAGACCGCCCATGTCCTAACCCGTTTCGGAGCCAAGGGATTCATCGGGGTGGTGGTAGCCTTGTCCTTGGTAAGGGAGATAGGGCCGGTCTTCACCGCCATTATGGTAGGGGGAAGAGTAGGTTCCGGTATCACCGCTGAGATCGGTTCCATGAAAGTGACGGAACAGATCGATGCCATCCGGGTCATGGGGGCAAACCCAGTGAAGAAATTGGTGGTTCCCAAGCTGGTGGCGACGGTATTGGTCCTCCCCCTTCTCACCATTGTAGCCGATATCCTGGGAATTCTGGGGGGGCTGCTTATCAGTATATTGGAGCTCCGGGTGAATCCCTATTTCTATTTCAGCACTATCCTGGAGAGTATATCCTTTGAGGATGTAGCCAGCGGGGTGGGGAAGACCTTCTTCTTCGGCTTCATCATCGCGGTCATTGGGTGTTACCAGGGGATGGTCACCACGGGGGGGACCGAGGGGGTTGGTCGTTCCACCACCTTTACCGTAGTCTTGGTCTCCATTATGATCTTGGTATCTGATTTCTTTTTGACCAAGCTATTTATGGTATTTTAGGAGATGGAAGGGCTGATCATCGAAATCAAAGATCTCTATAAATCCTACGATAGCCTCCACGTCCTGCAGGGGCTGAGGCTGGGGATAAAAAAGGGGGAAACCATTACCATCCTGGGTGGCAGCGGCACGGGTAAAAGCCTCCTGCTCAGACTTATCACCGGCCTGGAGAAGCCCGATCTGGGGGAAATCCGCATAGAGGGGAGGAATATTGTCCCCCTTACGGAACATGAGCTACTTCCCATGAGGAGAAAGATAGGGATGCTCTTTCAAGGTGGCGCCCTCTTCGATTCCCTCAGCGCTGGGGAGAACGTGGCTTACCCCATCAGGGAACACTTCCATCTTCCCGAAGGGGAGATCCAGCGAATAGTGAGGGAGAAATTGGGATTGGTGGGGCTAGAGGGGATAGAGGATAACATGCCGGCAGAGCTGAGCGGAGGGATGAAGAAGAGGGTGGCCTTGGCCAGGGCCATCGCCATCGATCCGGAGATCATCCTGTACGATGAACCAACCACAGGTCTTGATCCGGCCAATATCAAGAGGATAACCCATCTCATTGTTGAGCTTCAGAAGATACTAACGGCCACCTCCATTGTTGTCACCCACGATCTGGACAGCGCCTATGTGGTGACGGATCGTTTGGCCCTCTTACATAGAGGGAGAATCGTTATGGTGGGGACCAAGGAGGAGTTTGTCTCCTCTGAACTTCAAGAGGTAAAGGACTTTGTCGCCGGTGAGGTGATTGAAGAAGAATAGAAGGAGGGGAGAATGAGACCGACGAAATTTACTGAGGTAAAGGTAGGAGCCTTTGTCGTGATCATCCTAGCTCTTTTCGCCGTGGCCATCTTCGCCGTAGGGAGCCATAAGAAGTACTTTCAGCGTCAGTACACCCTCTGGGTCTGCTACTCCAACATCAGCGGGCTGATGGTCGGTGCTCCGGTAAGATTGGCTGGTCTTACCGTGGGCAGGGTGAGCGCCATAGATTTCAGTGAGGATATAGAAGAAAAGACTATCATGGTGGTGATGAAGATAAACAGGGAGGTTCGCAAGAGGATCCGTGAGGACTCTATAGCCACTATTCAGACCATGGGCCTGCTGGGGGATAAATATGTGGAGATCACCCTGGGTTCACCTGAACACAAGGTCTTATCGGAGGGGGCATGCATAAATAGCGTTGATCCAGTCGACATCTTCACCTATGTGAGCAAGACCGAGGCAGTCATCGATGCTATCAACACTATCCTGTTGGATGTTAAGGAGATCAGCCGGCAGATCAGGTCTGGCAAGGGATTTCTCCACGCTATTTTATACGATCCCGCTGGGGGGAAGTTAGTAAAGAACCTGTCGGTGGCTTCTGCCTCCCTGGACGAGGTGATACAAGGGCTCTCTGATGCCATGGATGCGATGGATTCAATCAACACCATCC
>CP070817.1:38849-48101 GCA_020344255.1 Deltaproteobacteria bacterium
ACCATTTTGGACCAGCAGGTTGCTAAATTAAAGGAGAACCCAACTGTGAGGGTAGAGATCGCTGGCCATACCGATATCACTGGCCCAGAGGCTTACAATCAGGGGCTTTCGGAGAGGAGGGCCAGGGCGGTGATGGAGTATTTTATTTCGAGAGGTATCTCAGCAGATCGTTTGAAGGCGGTAGGTTATGGAGAATCGAGCCCCATAGCAAAGAACGAGACGAGAGAAGGTCGGGCAAAAAATCGCAGGGTTGAGATGCGTATCTTTGACTAAGACATCTGGAGACTGGGAGCTATCCCCCTAAAAAAACAAATGTGAGGAGTTAAGTTTCTCTTTTTCCTACTATCATTCTTACATCAACGGCTGCACCGCCCCGGGGAAGAGCCACAAATGGATTGATGTCGATCTCCTGGATTTCCTCTGCCTCTAGCATGAGTTGGGAGAGGCGAAGGAGGCAGTCGACGATGAGGTCTATATCATACCCTTTTTCTCCCCTGGCTCCTTTGAGAAGCTGAAAGCACCTCGTCTCCCTGATCATCCTCCGGGCGTCCTGCGGGGTCAAGGGGGCGATTCCATAGGAGATGTCCTTCCATACCTCCGTATAGATCCCCCCCGTCCCGAAGATGAGGGCCGGACCGAACTGTCGGTCCCTCTTTGCGCCCAGGATGACCTCTATTCCACTGGCCATCATCTCTTGGACCAGGACTCCTTCCACCTTGGCCACAGGTGTCCTCTTTTTTATGCCTTCTATGAGAGATGTATAGGCCTCTTCCAGTTCCATTGGTCCTTGCAGATTGAGGACAATTCCCCTGGCATCAGTCTTATGGATTATCTGAGGGGAAGAGATCTTGAGGACGACGGGATATCCTATCTCCTCGGCAGCCTGCAGTGCCTCCCTGAGGTCTCCACAGAGACGGGATCTGGCCATGGGAATTCCATAGCCTTCGAGGACGACTTGGGCGGCCTCGCCCTCGATCTTGGTATCCCCCTTCTCCTGACACCTGCTGAGGACATCTCTTCCCTTTTTCTCTACCGAAAATTTGGGAGGAGGGGAAGAGGTCTGTTGGAGAAAAAGCTGGCGCCCATAGAGCGCGGCAAGAGTTCGGGCCGCCCGCGGAAGGGTGGGGAAAGAGATCACATTACCGTCTTCCTCCAACCTCTGTGAGACCAAGGCCTGGTTTGGCCCGTAGAGCCAAGTGACCACGGGCTTTTCGGGGAGAGACGACGCCGTTTCCCTGATGACCCCGGTAGCGTCGAGGTAGGCATGGTCGGGAAGCTGCGGAGCGATAGCGATGCAGATGACACCGTCCACGCTGGGGTCTTGGAGGACTTCGCGGAGGGCCGTACCGTAGACATAGTTCATCCCATGTTTCATTAAGGCCGGCCATATATCCAGGGGATTCTGGATGGGCATCCAGGGAGGGGAGAGATCCTTTATCTTCTGAATGGTGGTGGGGGAGAGTTCGGCCAACTCCAGACCATACTCATGGAGGGCATCGATCAGGATGATCCCTCCAGCACCGGTGAAGGTGATGACCCCCACCCCCTTGCCCTGCATAGGGGGGAGGTGGAGGAGGGTCTTGGTGTAGTCCAGGACCTCCTCGGGATTATGGGCTGCAATGATCCCCGCCTGCCGGAAGGCGGCCTCGAAGATCTCATGGTCACCAACGAGGGCGCCACTATGCGAGGAGGCTGCAAAGGCCCCGGGCTCGGTCTTGGCGGTCTTCAAGGCGACGATGGGTTTGTGGCGCGCCACCTTCTGGGCGACCTCAAAAAACCTCCTCCCCTCCCTCATCCCTTCGATATGGGCGAAGACCACCTCGATCTGATCATCTTTCCCGAAGTACTCGAGGGCATCGGCGAAGTCGAGATCACAGCCATTTCCCAGATCGATCCCCTTCCCCATCATCCCAGTGAACAGAGCGGAGCCGACAAAGAAGATCCCCGATTGACAGATGACCCCTACCGGTGTCCGTTTCCTGCGAAGAGACATAAAGGACGAGGTGAAGCCGGAAAAGGCGTTGATGACCCCCAAGGTATTGGGTCCCAAGATCCTGATCCCCCTCTGATGGGCGATCTGCACGAGCTGATCCTGGAGGATTTTGCCCTCCTCATCGGCGTCGGCAAAACCCTGGGGGACGACGATGGCCCCCTTTATCCCCAATGTGGCGCAGTCTTCCACAATGCGGGGAATCTGCTCTCGAGGGGTGGAGATGATGGCCACGTCGATGGGTTCGCCTATCTCTGTTATTTCCCTATAGGTCCTCTTCCCCATGATCTCATCGGCCAACGGGTTCACCGGGTATATCTTCCCCTGGAAACCGAACTCCTTCATGTTCTCGATGACGTTAAAGCTTCCTTCACCAGTCTTTCGGCTGGCTCCGATGATGGCCACTGAGCGGGGTGCCATAAAGACATCCATGGGATGTGGTCTCATTTAATCCCCCATTTCCTCTTCACGCACTCCTCTGTTCAAGGCAAAAGAATCGTTCATGATTAGGTAACTAGCAGAAATTCCATCCTTTGTAAACAAAGGGGTGAATTTCCCTCATTTCCCGACGGGCAAAGGTAGTGAGTTCCGTGGTATGGTGAGCCTCTGGATTGTATAGTAGGAACCGGGCAGGCGATGACTGATTTTTTGTGGGCTTAATAGAAATGAGCCTGGATGACTCCAAGACCTTCACGATACCGGCCGACGAGGCCCATGGTCCTTACTGGGTGTACCCTCTGGTCAGGAAAGGCCTGATATTTGAGGTCCGGCTAGTAGAGATCGTTTCGCCACGGTGAGGTTTATTGAGACAGATAGTCCCCCAAAAACCTAGCGGTATATGACTTATCCTCCTGCTCTATGATATCCTTCGGGCTCCCCTGGGCGACAATATGACCTCCCTCTGCTCCGCCTTCGGGACCAAGGTCAATGATGTAATCGGCCTCTTTGATTACCTCCAGGTTGTGCTCAATGACCACTACTGTATTCCCTCTGTCCACCAGCTTTTGAAGTACATTCAGCAATCTCTCAATATCAGCTATGTGGAGGCCGGTGGTCGGTTCATCCAAGATGTACAGGGTCTTCCCCCTGGAGGGCTTGGAGAGCTCGGTGACCAGCTTCACCCGCTGGGCTTCCCCTCCCGAGAGGGTGGGGCTCGGCTGTCCAAAAGTGAGGTAGCCGAGCCCCATCTCCACGATCATCTGCAAGATCCGCCTCACCTTCGGTATGGCGGAGAAGAACTCCAAGCCTTCCTCAAAGGTCATCTCCAAGATTTGGTGGATATTCTTCCCCTTATAGGTAACCGAGAGGGTTTCGTCATTATAGCGCCGCCCTAAACACCCCTCACAGTCCACATATACATCGGGGAGGAACTGCATCTGGACTTTGATCTTGCCTTGGCCGAAGCATTCCTCGCACCTGCCCCCTTTGACGTTGAAGGAGAACCTCCCCGGCCCATACCCCCTGGTCCTCGCCTCGGGGGCAAGGGAGAAGAGCCGTCGTATCTCATCGAAGAGCCCCACATAAGTGGCGGGTGTGGATCGGGGTGTCCTTCCGATAGGAGAGTGGTCCACTTCCAATACCCTCTCCAGATACTCCCATCCCCTGATCTCATGGTGGGTGCCCACCGCTGCCTTCGTGCCGTCGAGGAGGTTTCTCAGGCCACAGAAGATGGTCTCCTTGAGGAGAGTCGATTTCCCCGATCCTGAGACCCCGGTTATGCAGCTGAGGGTTCCCAGGGGGATGCCGACATCGATCCCCTTCAAGTTGTGTTCTCTGGCCCCCAAGACCCAGAGCCACTGTCCTTCCTTCGGTGGACGGAAGCGGGAGGTGATCTCTCTTCGGCGGCGTCCGTTCAGGTAGGCACCAGTGATGGACTCTGAGCAGGCTTGGATGTCATGCAAGGTCCCGGCGGCCACCACCCTGCCACCATGCACTCCTCCTCCAGGTCCTAAGTCGATGATATAGTCCCCCCTTCTGATGGTCTCCTCATCGTGCTCAACCACCAAGATGGTGTTGCCGCGATCCCTCATCTCTCCGAGGGTGGCCAGCAACATCTGGTTGTCGCGAGGGTGCAACCCAATGGTAGGCTCATCCAGGATATAGCAGACACCCCTCAGGTTGGATCCGAGCTGCGCCGCAAGCCGAATCCTCTGAGCCTCTCCCCCCGAGAGGGTATCCCCGCGGCGATCCAGGGTGAGATAGGAGAGCCCAACCCTGTTCAGGAACTGGAGCTTGATCGCGACCTCTCTGGTGATCCCCTCGGCGATGGGCATCTCGGCGCCATCAAAGCGAAGTTCACCAAAGGCCCTCTCAGCATCCCTCGCCGAGAGGGAGACCAAGTCCCATATTCCCCACCCCTTTACCTTCACTGCGAGGGCGTTCTCCTTTAAGCGCCGCCCCTGACATCGGGGACATTCCCTCTCCCCCATGAAGAGGAAGAGGTGGTCGAGGAGGCCATCTCCCTCGGCATAACGGAGTAACTCCCTCAAGATGGCAATCACCCCTTGAAATCCATCGCTGCCATGGAGGACCTTTCTCCTTATCTCCTCCCCCAACTCCATCAGAGGCCTGTCCAGGGGGATGTCAAGCCTTTGCTGGATCTCTCGGAGGACCTTCGCCTTCTGCCTTCGTAGCGGTCCCTCCTCAAAGGGGGCCAGGGCACCCTCCTCCAAAGATCTCCGCGGATCGGGCAGTACTATATAATCCATGAAGTCGCTGACGCTTCCCAGTCCCTGACAACCGGCGCAGGCCCCGTGTCGGCTGTTGAAGGAGAACAGGCGGGGATCAAGTTCCTCAAAGCCGATGTGGCACCGGGGACAGTACAGCCGTTGGCTGAAGATAATTTCCCTCCCGTTAGGGGCGAGCAGATAGATAGTACCCCTCCCCAACTCCAGGCCCTTTTTGACAGCCTCCAGGAGCCCGGAACGGTCTCCTCGCGTGATCTCCCTGTGGTCCACCATGAGCTCTATGTCATGCTCGTGGTAGCGGCTCAAACTGGGAAGAGGGTCGAGGTGCACCATCATCCCATCGATCCTGGCCGTCATGTACCCAGCGCGCCTTGCCCCCTCCAAGACCTCTTTGTGGAATCCCTTGCGCCCCATCGCAAGGGGGGCCAGGATGGTCACTTCGCTGCCCCCATAGCCCTTCAGGATCTCCTCCGCGATTCCCTCCGGAGGGTGAGAGGAGATCTCTCCGCCACAGCGAGGACAATACTGCACCCCAAGCTTGCTGTACAGCAACCGCAGATAATGGTAGATCTCAGTTATGGTGGCCACGGTCGAGCGCTTCCCCGCTTGGCTGATCCGCTGCTCGATGGCTACGGTGGGAGGGATGCCGCTGATAAGGTCGACCTGAGGTCGATCCATGATCTTGAGGTACTGCCGTATGTACGACGAGAGGCATTCCAGATAGCGCCTTTGCCCCTCAGCGAAGACTATGTCGAAGGCGAGGGTCGATTTTCCCGAACCGCTCATGCCAGTGATGACCACCAAGTGCTCCCGGGGGATAGTCAGGGTGAGGTCACGCAGGTTGTGCTCCCTGGCCCCGGTGATGCAGATGGCACCTCCGTCCTCCCCCTGCTTCTCCTTCTGCTGCGTCGTGGTCTCGGAGACCCGCACCTGTCCCCTTTTCAAGTATCTCCGCAAGAAACGCCCGGTATGGGAGCTTTCGCACGCGGCGACCTCCTCCGGGGCTCCAGCGATCACCACATCCCCCCCTTCTTGGCCACCTTCAGGCCCCAGGTCGATGAGGTAATCGGCGCACTTGATCACGTCCATGTTGTGCTCGATGACCACGAGGGTATTCCCCTCCCCCACCAGCCTATCGAAAGCGGAGAGCAACGTGCGGATGTCGTCAAAGTGCAGCCCCGTGGTGGGCTCGTCGAAGATGAAGAGTGTACTCGCTCTTCCCCTTCCCATATGCTGGGCCAACTTCAACCTCTGGGCCTCTCCTCCGGAAACCGTATTGAGCGGCTGACCAAGCTTCATATACCCCAAGCCAACCTCCACCAGGGGGGAGAGCGCGGAGGTGATCTGGGGATGGTCGCCGAAGAACTCCATAGCCTCCTGAGCCGTCATCTCCAGGACGCCGTTTATACTCTTCCCCTGGTAGGCTATCTCTAAGATCTCATCCTTGAACCGCTTGCCTCCGCAGACGGGACAGGTGATGTAGACATCGGAGAGGAACTGCATCTCCACCTTTTCGAATCCCTCGCCCTGACACTCCTCACACCTGCCTCTTGGAACATTGAAGGAGAAGGTCCCCGGCGTATATCCCCTCGCCCTAGAGAGAGGGAGTCGGGCGAAGAGGTGACGTATGGGGTCGTAGGCCTTCAGGTAGCTGAGGGGAGTTGCACGCGGACTCTTCCCGATGGGCCTCTGGTCTACCAGAATCACCTCCGAGATCAGCTTAGCCCCGGTGATCTCGTCAAACGCCCCCGGCCTCTCCTCATGGGCTCCTTTGGCCCTCTTCAGCCCCCTATAGAGGATATCCTCGGCCAGGGTGCTCTTGCCCGAGCCAGAGACTCCGGTAATACAGGTCATAAGCCCCAAGGGGATCTCCAGGTCGATTCCCTTCAGGTTGTGCTCCTGAGCCCCGCGGACTCTGATAGTTCCCTGCTTGGGCTTGCGGCGAACCGTGGGGACGGGGATTCGGAGGTCACCTTTCAGATACCTCCCCGTAAGGGACCTCGACTCCTCCATAACCCCAGCGATGGGGCCGTGATAGACAAGATCTCCTCCTTTCTCACCGGCCCCTGGCCCCAGATCTACGATATGATCACACCCAGTGATGATCTCCTGGTCATGTTCCACCACCACGACCGTGTTGCCCATCTGCTTGAGGTCACGGAGGATCTGTACCAGACGGTGGCTGTCCCGGGGGTGCAGCCCGATGCTCGGCTCATCCAGGATATACAAGGTATTCACCAGGGAGGAGCCCAAGGCCTTGGTGAGGCTCACCCGCTCCACCTCACCTCCTGAGAGGGTACGGGACTGACGATCTAGGGTGAGGTAGGCCAACCCCACTTCCACCAGGTACCTGAGCCTCCCGGTGATCTCCCGTAGGAGGAGCCTGGTCACCTCATCACCGGGCAATGCAGAGAGCTCGTGGAAGAACTTCTGGGCATCCCCGATGCTCATGGCATAGACATCGGCGATGTTCTTCCCTTTGATCCTCCACAGCAGTGCCTCTTCCTTGAAGCGTGTTCCACCACAGGTAGGGCAGGTCACGTAGCTGCGATAACGGGCGAGAAAGACCCGGACATGGAGCTTATACTTTTTGGTCTCCAACCAGCGGAAGAATCCCCGCACCCCGTAAAACCCCCCATCGCCGTCGATAACGGCCCTTTTGTCCTCCTCTTTGAGCTCTTTAAAGGGGATATCAACGGGAATGTTCCGGCGCCGGCAAAAGGCCATGAGGTCTTCGAACTCCAGGCGAGCGATCCCTGTCCACGGTTTGATGGCCCCCTGGCGCAGGGTCTTGTTCTTGTCAGGGACCACCAGATCGAGGTCGATATCGATGATCCGACCGAACCCCCGGCAGTTCTCACAAGCCCCCATGGGGGAGTTGAAAGAGAAGAGATTGGGGATGGGATCTCGATAGGAGACATCACAATAGGGGCAGTGGAGCCGGCTAGTGAAGCGCAGGGTCTCTCCACCGAGGATATGTATTGCAATTTCCCCCTCTCCGAAATGGAGGGCCTGCTCGAGGGAGTCGATACAACGCTTCCTCTCCTCCGGCCGGAAGACCATGCGGTCGACCACCACCTGAAGCCCCTGGTTTTTTTCGACCTGGCCCTCGAGGGGCATTACCTCCCCATCTCTGAAGATCCGGAAGAATCCGAGGCCGGCGAGGCGGCTTGCAGCCTGCTCCGCTGAAATCCCCCGTGACCGAAAAGGAAAGGTGATGACCATCTTGGCCTCGGCGGGGAGCTGGGCGAACTGGGAGAAAATAGTTTGGGGGGTATCCCGTTGCACGCCACGATCGCAGCCTCGGCAGGAGAGCCCGGCCATGCGGGCAAACAGCAGCTTGGCATAGTCGGTGATCTCCGTCATGGTCCCCACAGTGGAGCGGGAGGTCTTGACCGGATCCCCCTGCTCGATGGCGATGGCCGGAGGGATCCCCTCTATTCTCTCCACGTGGGGCCTATCCATGCGGTCCATAAACTGGCGGGCATAGGGAGAGAAGGTCTCCACATAGCGGCGCTGGCCCTCGGCATATAAGGTATCGAAGGCGAGGCTCGACTTACCAGAACCGCTCACGCCCGTAACGACGGTGATCTTCTGTAAAGGGATCTCGAGGTCGAATCCCTTGAGGTTATTCTGCCTGGCCCTGATGACCTTTATTACCTTTGCGCCCATTTGGCACTATTTTATCCCCTTGGCAGGAAAAGTGGAAGAGGGCGAATTGCCTCACTTAAAGTCTATACGAAATTGAATCGTTGCTTCATGGAAAAATCTACACCAGATATATTAGTGTTTTGTCCTCAGAGAACGTTAAGGGTTGAAAGGAGGCAAAATGGGGTTAAACAGGGCAACAGTGTGGGCCTAACGTAACTTTGATATAGGGTAATTGTAATCCATGAAGATAATTGATTTTTCAACACAGACGAAATCCATGACGATGAAGATCAAAGCAGGTTTCTATTAGCCTTCCTGAAGACCTCTGCCCACCCCTTCGCTAGAGCCGTCCTCAGCATCTCGTTTGTCTATAGTGTGTGGCTTTTGGGTTCCTGGTTCGTTTCGTCCTGTCTCAGCCAAAGAAAGATGGACTGTACTGTAGGGACGTTAAAAATGGCCGTGAGTGGTTTTTTGAGCCTATGGACTAGGAACCCATTATGGCTCATGGCCGTGTAAGAATGACGGTTTGGAAGAGCGAGATAATTTCTTAAGAAATCATTTTTTTCTCCATTGTCAACATGTGGCCTTTGTTGTATATTAAGGCTCGTTTTTGTAGTTAAAAAAATTTGTATGAAAACATTATGGATAGCTAACGGTGTTTTGAAAATAGTATCTCGGGAGGGAGGTGGTAAGATTGAGTGCACCAGAGACAAACAGAGGTAGCCGAAAGGGGGTGGTAGATTTCAGGGTATTATGGCTCAGGTGCCGGAGACGAGCGATGGTGACTGATTAGTCTCTGGCAAGGAGGGTTCCCAGGCAACGTCCGATAAATTTTAAACTTCAATTTTTGAGGAGGTGCAAAAATGAAAAAGGGGAAATTAGTGACAGGAGTAGGGAGTATTACTCTACTATTTTTTTTGGCAG
>CP070817.1:48201-55807 GCA_020344255.1 Deltaproteobacteria bacterium
ACCAACTCTCAATATTTCTGTCTTTAATACGATGTTTGGATGAACATCCGGGAATTGTTTATACAAACCTTCTATACTCATCTTTCCCTCCTTCTCGATCTATTCAATTTCATTAGTACCTAATAGGCTATCGCTAAGACTTTTACGGACCCCTATTCCTTTATTCCCCCCTTCAAAGCCCGAAGCATTATCTTAGATCGTTCTCAACACAATGGTCTCTTGCGTTCCCCCTATCCCGAGTCTTCAAAGGGATAGTCCGGTTCATCTTCCAAAGGAATCTTTGGTTGAGCTGTTACGTATTGTACTTCAATATTTACCGGAATTCGCGCATTGGGCAGCTCAATGGAATTAGCCGCAAACTGCTCCAAGGATTTCCAACTGACAATGTTGGCATCGAAGAAGGCTTGGTAGACATTCCACCAGCGCACTTTTACTCCACTGAGGTGTGTCTGAGCTACTAAGATTATCCTATCTTCTTTCAAATTGAATAAATGCTCCCGAAAATCCTCTGGAGTTGTGCCCCGACTCCATAGCGATTCATCACATAGTGAGCCAGTACCCATCTCTATGGAAGGGACATTACTCACAGAGATGATTTTGGCATTATATTCTTCTGGCTTGTACACAACAGCTCTGGCTCCAGCCGTCCCTCGGGCTAAGATATAATTGACGCCAAGTTCATCAGCAACTCGTAAGGTGACTTCATCGTAGGCAAAATATTTTGAGCTGAATATATGCATCGGTTGCTTTATACATGATTGAACCTTGTCTCGTACCCGACTCATTGCTTCATATTGAAACTCATACGACTCATTCCAAAGAGGTCTTTCGTTGTACCCGCCACCTATCTCAAACCCCCTATCAGAAAGACTCTGTATTACATCGGCATAGTTGTCTATCATGTATTCATCTAGTAGTATAACAGCCGGTATTTTTCTTCTTTCCAGTTCATCGCCCCAATGTTTTAACCCCTTAATATTTCTCCGTTCTATTATAAGGAACATACCTTCAATCTGGCTACCGTTAGCACTGTACATTTCTTTATCTCCTTTGAGATTTCGAGATGTAACTATAAATGGCACAAAAGTTATTTATTTAGCAATCATTAATAGACCAGTAGGTTTAAAATGTCAATGGGAATGGGCACGATCTGGGGCAGAAGATAGTGTTTACGTATGAAGGATCTGCACCCCGTGTGATAGTCTGTCAAACTATTGATGGTCAAAAAACAATAAATTTGTTCAGATGTGTTATAGAGGAATTGGTCCTTATTTCATTGGTTACTGATAAGGAAGGTCATTGAAGAAGGTAAGATTATCAATGAAAAGACGTGTATTAAGAATTGCATGAGATATCTTGGTGGTTTTATACCCACATAGTCTTTATGGAAACATTTCTGGCTTATCCTGTTTTCGTAATGAGATTATTTGTTGAATGGAGGGATTTCCCTCTGTGAAGGTAGTGTTGGGGGTTGCCACCAAGATAATCGGTGATCCCCGGGAGACGACAAGGAATTCTGGAGGTATGGGAAGCAGTATTGTGTCGGACAAAGAGGTACTCTAAGAATTGGTTGAAGAGAGACTGGAGGTGATGGGAGATGATCGTCAGAAATCTAGATGATCCTGAGGTGCTGAAGACCACCTACGTCGCTCACGGTGGAGCGGCAGCCAGGATGGTCATGACCAGTAGCTTTCTCGAGTCGATGGAGTTCTTGGCCTACGCCATCCTTCCTGCTGGTAATGTAATAGAGGAGCATGTGGACCCTCTGGAGGAGATCTACTTCATCTTGAAGGGGAGGGGCATCATGTACGTACAGGAGGAGAGAAAAGAGGTCAAGGAGGGGGATGCGGTCTGGATCCCTGTAGGTGCTCCCCATTCCCTTGAAAACCATACGAAAGAAGAGACTGAAATACTAGTGATCGCCGCCTACCCGCGAAAAATATGACATGCAAAGGGACAGCCGCCTCTGTTCTCACCAACTGCAGCGGCCCTGGGGATGGAGAATAGAGTAAAATATGGGGCAACGGAGACTATTTTAAACTAAATCATCCGTTGCCGGCCCACGCTGAAAGGGGGGTAGAGGTTCTGAGACAGAAGACGTGCAACAAGGGCAGCAAGCTTCCTTTATAGCTTCAAGATTGAGGTTAACAAAGAGGGTTTTTCAAAATCGATAAGAGAGGAAAAATGAGAAATATTTTGAATTTTTCAAAATATTAGAGAAAATAATCACAATCATACTCTAATTATTCTGAATAAGCTATTTCTCAGTTTGACAATAGTTTTCAGAACCTGCTATTTTATTAGCACTCGTTTGGACAGAGTGCTAATAATTTTTGGGGGTCAATAACAATGAATGAGAATTTGCCTGCCATAAGTGATAATCTCAGCCATTACCTAGCCAAGATCAACCAGTATCCCCTGTTGAGCCCAGAGGAGGAATTTGATCTTGCGGTAAGGTACGAGAAGGAAGATGATGTGGAGGCCGCCCACAAGCTCATTACGTCCAATCTCAGGTTTGTCGTCAAGGTAGCCTTGGAATACAGGGGCTACGGCGTTAAACTTCTAGACCTGATTCAGGAGGGAAACATAGGACTGATGATGGCCCTAAAGAAATTTGACCCGCATAAGGGTTATAGATTTATCTCCTATGCCATCTGGTGGATAAGGGCCTATATCCAAAATTTCATCATAAAGTCCTGGAGCTTGGTAAAGATCGGAACCACGCAGATCCAAAAGAAGCTCTTCTATAAGATGGGAAAGATCAAGGGCTTGTCTGATGAGGAACATAAAGAAGAGAAAATCCTGGAGTTGGCCCAAAAGCTCAATGTGCGATGCTCAGACATCGAGGAGATGCAAGAAAGGTTTAGCGGACGGGACCTCTCCCTGGATGCCAAGCTGGAATTTGGTCAGGAACTCACCTTTTTGGAGCTCTTACCCGATCGCTCTCCTGATCAAGAGGAGATTCTGGGTGACAGGGAAGAAGATGAAGCCCTCAGTGAGAAAGTTGAGGAGGCCCTGAGGAAACTAAACGAGAGGGAGAGCTTTATCGTCCGCCATCGGATCATGACAGAGGAACCCATGACCCTGCAGGAGCTGGGGGATAAATTCCGCATCTCTCGGGAGCGTGTGAGACAAGTTGAGGGTGAAGCCCTCAAGAAATTGAAGAAAGAGTTGGCGGGGGCTGAGCTGACCTGTAGCGTAGCCTAATTTGACTCACCAGTTGCGAGGCCAGGGTAGACCCTTCTCTTTTTTCTTAACCAATTTTACCACTTGATCCAAGATTATATCGGCTACATCTTCCTTGGTCATGAGAGGGAGTTTTCTGGCCCTTCCGCGGGTATCTAGAATCTTGACAATATTTGTATCTACCCCAAAACCCGCCCCAGGTTGTGTTACGTCATTAGCTATAATGAGGTCCAGGTTTTTTTCCTTGAGCTTTGCCTCGGCATTCTCCATGAGTTCACTAGTTTCGGCGGCAAAACCCACTAGGATATGGTCACCTTTATTTTCTCCCAGCTCTTTCAGGATGTCGGGATTCTTCTCCAACTCCAAGGCATAAGTCCCGTTTTCTCTCTTTTTGATCTTTCCCCCTCGGGTATCTTGAGGGCGGAAATCGGCCACGGCAGCAGCCATGATGATAATGTGACAATCGTCGTACTGTTCTCTGACGGCCTCGCGCATCTCCCGGGCAGAATGAACCACGATTTGCGGAATATCGCTCCGAGGTAGAGAGAGATAGTTGGGTCCGGTGATCAAGGTCACCATTGCCCCTCTCCTGCAGGCCATCTTCGCCAAGGCGAATCCCATCTTACCTGTGGAGCGGTTGGTAATATATCTGACGGGGTCCACGGGTTCTAACGTGGGGCCGGCCGTTACCAGGATGCGTTGGCCTTGGAGGTCCTTTTTGGTGAAGATGTCCTCAATCTTCTCGATAATCTCTGCGATATCGGCCAGCCGTCCTCTACCTTCACTCCCGCAAGCCAGGTCTCCCTCCGCCGGCCCTATGAACTGATACCCATAGGCCTTAAGCCTCTCCACATTGTTTTGAACGAAGCTGCTTTCCCACATATTTACATTCATGGAAGGGGCGAAGAGCACTGGGACCTTCATGGCCATGACCATAGTGGTGAGGAGATCATCGGCGACGCCGTTGGCTATCTTTCCCAGGATGTTCGCCGTGGCCGGAGCGATTACCGTGAGGTTGGCGATATCGGCCAAAGTCACATGCCCGATCTTAGAGCCCATGAAAAGGCGGAACATCTCGGACAGGACAGGATTGCCGGATAGGGTCTGAAATGTGAGAGGGGACACGAACTGCTGGGCGTGTTGTGTCATTACCACATGGACATTCGCCTCTCTCCTGGTCATCTCACGGAGGAGCTCCGCTGCCTTGTAAGCAGCAATTCCTCCGGTAACTCCCAAAATTATCTCTTTGTTTTTCAGCATCCCCTCGTCCTTCAGGATGATTATTATAGGAAGGGAGGGAAATGTCAAGGTTCAAGGACAGTTTTTGATTGACATTCTCTCAGCGAAAGGTTATTATTATAATTTAGGAACTAAATAGGTACCGCTAGGGGAGCTCGCAAGGGCTGAGAAACCCCTGTAACGGGGTGACCCTCTGAACCTGTATGGGTAATTCCAGCGGAGGGAAGCGGCAAGGAATTAAACAACAGGCCGTATCTTCCGAAATGGAATTTGCGGCCTTTCATTTGAAAGGGGTGTTGATGTTATGGCGATAGATGAGGTCACCATTTCCCGGGCCATTATCGAGAGATTTTTGCGGAAGTTCAGCGTTTCCTTAGTGGTTGACGTCGCAGTTGTCGGAGGAGGGCCGGCGGGGCTGGTAGCGGCGTACTACCTGGCCAGGGACGGCTATAAGGTTTCCCTCTTCGAACGGAAACTGAGCATTGGAGGAGGGATGTGGGGTGGAGGGATGATGTTCAATGAGATAGTGGTGCAGGAAGAGGGGAAAAGGATCCTGGATGAGTTCGGTATCAGGAGCGAATTATACGAAGACGGCTATTATACAGCCGATGCCGTGGAGTCCATCTCGACGATTTGCTCCAAGACTGCTCAGGTGGGGGCGAAGATCTTCAATCTGATGAGTGTAGAAGATGTGGTGGTGCGTCAGGACAGGGTGGTCGGCCTAGTCTTGAACTGGACAGCGGTCGAAATGGCCGGCCTCCATGTTGACCCGTTAACCATCAGAAGTAAGTATGTGATCGATGCCACAGGACACGATACAGAGGTCGTCAAGGTGATTGAGCACAAGGTAGACGCCGATCTCTTAACCCCGACGGGGAGGATCATGGGGGAGAAGTCCCTCTGGGCGGAGGTGGCGGAGCACATGACCCTGGAGAACACCAAGGAGGTCTTCCCCGGGGTATTCGTGGCAGGCATGTCCGCCAATGCTACCTTCGGTGCCTACAGGATGGGGCCTATCTTCGGGGGAATGCTACTGTCAGGAGAGAAGGCAGCCACCATGATTGCCCAAAGGCTCGAGAAAGAGCTATGAAGAGGATTTTGACCATTGCGGGCTCAGATACGGGGGGCGGAGCGGGGGTACAGGCAGATCTGAAGACCATTGCCATGTTAGGGGAACACGGGATGAGTGTGATCACCGCTCTCACTGCTCAGAATAGTTTGGGAGTTCAATCGGTGTATCCGGTTCCCCTTCCCTCCATCGAGGCACAGATAGATGCCGTTTTGTCCGATATGGGGGCCGACGGGGCAAAGACAGGGATGCTCTGGGATGGCGAGGCGGTGAGGTTGGTGAGCACAAAATTGGCCCAATATCGGGTGGAAAAGCTGGTGGTGGACCCTGTCATGGTGGCCAAAGACGGCAGCCTCCTCTTAAATGAGCATGGGCAGGAGGCCTTGAAGAAAGAATTGCTCCCCAGGGCACTTCTGGTAACCCCCAACATCCCTGAGGCCGCGGCACTGACGGGCCTGGAGGTCAAGACAGTAGAAGGAATGAAGGAGGCTGCCCGCTCGATCCGCAGGTTAGGTGCCGAGGCTGTCTTGGTGAAGGGGGGCCACTTGGAGGGAGATCCGGTGGATGTTCTCTTTGACGGGTCAGGTTTCACTGAGTATAGCTCGGAGAGGGCGGGTGTGGAGGCCCATGGGACAGGATGCGTCCTGTCTGCCGCCATCGCCACGGAGTTGGCCAAGGGGGCTTCTCTCCAGGAGGCCGTACGGCGGGGGAGATGGTTGACCCTGTTGAGCATCAAGGCGGCCTCTGCGGTTGGAAAGGGGAGGAAGTTCAGTAATCCTCAGGTCTATCTTGCCAGGGAAGGAGAGCGGTATGAGGTGATCAGAGCCTTAAGAGAGGCCTTTGCCACGTTGAAAGGGGAGGAAGGGATAGGTGGTCTCATCCCCGAGGTGTCCTCCAATCTCGGCTATGCCCTTCCCCTTGCCCACGACAAAGGGGACGTGGCCGCCTTTCCCGGTAGGATTATCCGGTTGCGGGATACCATTGCGGCGGCCGAAGCGCCTGAATTTGGTATCTCTCAGCATATTGCCTCCATCGTCCTGACCGTCATGAGGCATGACTCCTCCTTCCGCTCGGCCATGAACATAAGGTTATCCCCTCCTATCTTACAGGCCTGTCGAGAAAGGGGGATGCGAATCCTCGGTTTCGACCGGGGTGAGGAGCCGCAGGAGGTCGGGGAAGAGGAGGGGCGTTCCCTGGCGTGGGGGGTGCAGAAGGTCTTGACCGGGGCAGGGGAGGTACCTGATGGAATCTATGACGAGGGGGGATGGGGAAAGGAACCAATGATTAGGATCTTGGGAAGGGACCCAGGGGAGGTAGCCCGGAAGGTCATTGAGATAAACAGGTCTTTGAAGGGATGAAGCTCCTGAAACCTCCCCTCAAAATAGGAGAAAATTCCTTATCGGGGTTTCAGGGGGCAAGATATCCTGATGCAAAGGCACATTAAAATAATGATGAATTTTCAGGAGAAGATATGATAGAGACTCAGCTCGCTAAGGCAAGGAGAGGAGAGGTCACCCCTGAAATGGAGGAGGTGGCCCGTAAGGAGGGCCTAGAAATCCAGGTACTCATGGAGAGGGTGGCCAACGGCAGGGTGGTTATTCCCGCTAACAGCGGCCGCCGAGGGGTTCGGCCTATGGGGATTGGCGAGGGACTGACCGTCAAGGTAAACGCCAATATCGGAACGTCTTCGGACCACGCCGATCCTGCTGAAGAGCTCCAGAAGCTGGAGATGGCGGTGGAGGCAGGTGCCGACACGGTCATGGACCTGAGCACCGGAGGGGATATCGATTATATCAGGAAACTCATTCTGGAGCGATCACCCCTGCCGGTGGGGACGGTCCCCATCTACCAGGCCGCCATTGAGGTGGCAGAGCGCAAGGGTGGGATCGTCTTTATGACCCCCGACGATATCTTTGATGGCATCGAGAGACACGCCAAGGATGGGGTGGATTTCGTCACCGTCCACTGTGGGGTCACCCTGAGCAGTCTGGAGAGGCTCAGGGCCCAGGGGAGGATCACGGATATCGTCAGCAGAGGAGGGGCCTTTCTCACCACGTGGATGATCTATAACGAGCGTGAAAACCCCCTCTATGAATACTTCGACCGGCTTCT
>CP070817.1:55907-59227 GCA_020344255.1 Deltaproteobacteria bacterium
AGTTCCTCTCCAGATTGCGCACTCATGGAGGTCCACGCTGTAGACAGCCCGATCACCCTATGGCCTCCCTCCAACCTTCCAGATCGCTCAGGGCCCGCTCGACCACACGCCTCCTTTTCTCCCTTCTACGCCCTCTTTCTGTTAGAGGAGGAAAAAGCCCGAAATTTATGTTCATGGGCTGATAATCACTGATGAAGGTATTGGTGATGTGTCCCACCAGTGCTCCCAAGGCCGTGGTCCTCGGGGGTGGAATGATCTCCCGGCCATTGAGATAGCGTGTTGCGTTGACCCCCGCCAAGAGCCCCATGGCCGCCGACTCTACATATCCCTCCACCCCTGTGATCTGTCCGGCGAAGAAGATCCGAGGATCAGTCCTGAGCTGCAGGCTCTCCTGTAAGAGCTGGGGGGCATCGATGAAGGTGTTTCGATGCAGACTCCCATAACGGACAAACTCCGACCTCTCCAACCCTGGTATCAGACGGAAGATCCGCTCCTGTTCATGATATTTCAATTTGGTCTGAAACCCCACCATATTGTACAGAGTCCCCTCTCTATTTTCTTGTCTGAGTTGTACCACAGCGAAGGGCTGTTTCCCGGTGCGTGGGTCTCTCAGTCCCACCGGCTTCATGGGGCCAAAGGAAAGAGTATCGTCCCCTCTCTCTGCCAGATCCTCTATGGGGAGACAACCCTCAAAGGACATGGCCTCCTCAAAACCCCTCACAGGAACTTTCTCACCCTTTCTCAAGGCCTCCACAAAGCGATAATATCCCTCCCTGTTCAGGGGGCAGTTCACATAGTCATCTCCACCCTTGCCATATCTGGAGCCTTTGAAGGCAATGGTAAAGTCGATTGATTCAACTGTCACAATGGGGGAGATGGCATCAAAGAAGTAGAGGTGGCGTCGGTGGGTCAATGCCATAATGGCCTCGGCCAGAGCGTTGGAGGTGAGGGGACCAGTGGCGATAATCACCACCTCTTGCTCAGGAATTGAGGTCACCTCTTCCCTGATGATCTCGATCTCCTCCCTGGCCTCCAGGGCCTGGGTGATAAGCCCAGCGAACTCATCCCTATCCACGGCCAGGGCGCTTCCAGCAGGTACCCGACTTCTGTCCGCCGCCCAGATGATGAGAGAGTCCAACCTGCGCATCTCCTCCTTCAGGAGGCCAGGGGCGGTATCCAGAGCCTCTGACTTGAGGGAATTGCTGCAGACAAGCTCCGACAAGAGAGGGGAGTGGTGAGCCTCCGAGAACCTCTTCGGCTTCATCTCACAGAGGGTCACCCTTATCGCTTTGCGGGCCGCCTGCCAGGCCGCCTCACACCCGGCCAGTCCCCCTCCGATAATCAGAATCCTCCCTTCGCTCATCCCCTCTATCCCGTTTTTTTGTCAAATAGAAATTCCTGAACGCCGTGTCCACCGTCATGATGGAGAGAGCCTCTCCTTCTGGACGCCAGGTTCATCTTCTCGGTGTACTGCATTATTATCTTAACGCAAAAAAATAGTATGCCGCATTTACCATCATGTCAACATATCCCTTCCCATTCATAGTGAATTTAGGATAGATTTATAGAGTCCACGTTTCGAACCATTTATAGGGATTCCATGGGAATGAAACCGCGAAGAGTGCTGCCTATGGTGCTCATCCTTGCCCTTGGGGCAGGACTCTTCTATCTCCATTACTGGTTGACCCTGTCCCATCCATCTCTGCAGGGGGAGGTTACGGTGAGGGGACTGAAGGCCCGGGTGGAAGTCTACCGGGACCCCTATGGGGTACCCCATATCTACGCTCAAGACCCTCATGACCTCTTCCTGGCCCAGGGGTATGTCATGGCGCAGGATCGCCTCTGGCAGATGGATTTGTTGCGCAGGTTGGGACAGGGGAGGCTGGCGGAGGTCTTTGGAGAAAAGGCCCTGGAGCTGGACCGCTTTATCCGGACCATAGGACTGGGGCGGATGGCCAAACGCGACATAATGACCATCTCCACGGAGAGCAGGATTGCTCTAACGGCTTTCTCCCACGGCGTTAATGCCTTTATCGAGACTCACCAAGACCGCCTCCCCCTGGAGTTCAGGCTCTTGGCCTACCGGCCTGATCCCTGGCGCCCAGAGGACAGCCTGACTATTAGCAAGGTAATTTCCATGATCCTGGCCCGAAATGCCGCCTCAGAGATCTTGCGGATCCAACTCTCCTCTCATCTGGGTGCAACCAAGGCTGCAGAACTATTGCCACCATATTGCCCGCTGACCTCCTCCTTCGATTTTTCGGCCGGAAATCACAGCAGGCCTTTCCTCTCTCAGGCCGGCCGGGGAAGCAATAACTGGGTGGTAGATGGACTCAAGAGTGCAACCGGGAGCCCCCTGCTGGCCAATGACCCTCATCTGGGGGTCTTCCTGCCCTCCATCTGGTATGAAAACCACCTGGATGGGGGAGGGTTTTGCGTGGCCGGGGTCTCCTTTCCGGGAGCCCCCGCGGTGGTCATCGGACATAATGAAATGGTTGCCTGGGGGGTAACCAATATGGAGGCTGATGTCCAAGACCTTTATTGGGAGAGGGTCTCCCCTCACGACCCATATCTATACCTCTTTGAAGGGAAGTGGCAGAGGATGAAGGTGACACAAGATGAGATCTGGGTGAAGGGGAGGAAGGATCCTATGCTCTTTGAGGTACGCCTCACCCGCCACGGACCTCTGATCGAACATTTGATCCCAGAATTGGGACATCCCCTCGCCCTGCGGTGGACATCTTTGGAGGAACCGGTCGATGAAGTGCTGCCCTTTCTCATGCTCAACAGAGCCAGGGATTGGAAGAGCTTCAGAGATGCCCTCGGCCACTACCAGGGAACACCTCAGAACTTCGTCTATGCCGATACAGAGGGAAATATCGGGTACTGGGGAGCGGGGAGGATACCCATGAGATCATCTGACTTCGGCCTTTATCCCGTAGATGGCGCATCGGGGAAATACGAGTGGGTGGGGTATATCCCCTTTGAGGAACTTCCACACCTCTATAACCCCCCGGAACACTTCATCGCCACGGCCAATAACAACATCCTCGGAGAAGAGTATCCTCATTATATCAGCCATGAGTGGGCACTCCCCTTTCGTTTTCAGAGGATCGCGGAACTCCTGCGGGAAAAGGAGAAGCTTACCTTACACGATTTCCAGGAGATCCAGGGGGATGTCCTCTCTTTACCTGCCCGGATACTCACCTCTTATCTCCTTACACTGAATTCCTCCGATCCCACTATGAATGAGGCACAGGTCTACCTCCGCGATTGGGACCAACGCTTTCATATCGACAGCGTCCCCGCCACTATCTATC
>CP070817.1:59327-62328 GCA_020344255.1 Deltaproteobacteria bacterium
AGTAGCCGACGATTACCGTCCCGAGGCCCAATGCATGGGCGGCCAAACAGAGGTTTTGCATGGCAAGGCCGAGGTCGAACATGTACCAATCCCCTTTGTCGGTACAGACCTCCCCTTTCTTAAAGCCAGCTTTCCCCTCGATACCCAATAACACGAGCGTGAGGGGGGATTGCAAGATTCCCTTCCCAGCGGGATTTCCTTTGGACAAGGTGTCGACTAACTTCTTTTTGGTCTCCTCCTCCTCCACTATGATGACTTCCCAGCACTGGGTATTGGCCCAAGAGGGCGCCCATCGAACGGCCTCCAAAACCTCCCTTATTTTCTCTTTGGGGATTGGGTCACCTTTATAGGACCTCACCGATCTCCTTTCCTTAATGGCATCCATAAGATCCATAGTGAACTCCTCGCTATTTATATAAGATTTTTGTCACGAGAGTGAACCGTGCCTTTTCTTTTATCAATATCCTGCACCGTTGGCTTATCTCCCTCAACGTGAAGGCGGTCATAGATTGGGGAAAGGAGACGATGAACGGTTCGCCTTTATCACCACATTGTGCCACCCCAGGATCAACCGGCATCCTCCCCAAAAAGGGTATCCCCAGATCTTTGGCTACCCTTTCTCCATCAGCCTTACCAAAGGGGGTCAAGGCCTTATCACAATGGGGGCAGGTGACGTCGACCATGTTTTCCAATAAACCGACAATGGGGACATGGAGTTGGCGGAAAAAGGAGGCCGTCCTGCGGACCTCTAATAACGATAGGGCTTGAGGTGTGGTGACGATCAAGGCCCCGGTTGCCCCCTTGAGGAGATGTACGGCACTCAAGGCCTCATCCCCTGTTCCGGCGGGCAAATCGACGATAAGGAAATCCAAGTCCCCCCAGTGTGAATCGGAGATGAACTGCTTGATCACCCCTTGCTTGATGGGTCCGCGCCAGGTAATGGGTGTATCCTGATTATGAAGGAAGAGGGCCATGGAGACTACCTTGAGCCCCTCCATGGGAGTGGCAGGTTCTATCCCCTCCACCAACCCTTCAATCCCTTGGGGTTTGATACCCAACATCCTGGGGATATTGGGGGAGTGGATGTCGGCGTCCAGAAGCCCCACCTCCCAACCCTCCTGGGCCCAGAGTACCGCCATACTGACGGCGATGGTGGTCTTCCCCACCCCTCCCTTTCCTGTTATGATCAGAACGTTCTGAGCGTTCATCTCCTTTATACCTTAATCACAGAGCCTACCTACGCAACCACAATTTAGATCCTTTTCTGATTTAAACAGTTATGCGAATTGATGTCAAGGTGAAGGTTTGACAAGGAGAAAAGGGCTTTGCTATTCTTGGAGAGGACTTGGATGATAAGAGAGAAGACATGTTCAACGCCATCACCGACATAGAGGGAATCAGGGTGGGACACGCGAGCAACCTCGATGCCTTGACGGGCTGTACGGTTATCCTGTGTGAGGAAGGCGCAGTAGGGGGGGTAGAGATAAGGGGCTCCGCTGCCGGGACCCGACAGTTAGACGCCCTCTACCCCGTCCATTTAGTCCAGCAGGTCCATGCCATTCTCCTCACAGGAGGAAGCTCCTTCGGCCTGGATGCGGCAGGTGGTGTGGTGCGCTATCTCGAAGAAAACGGGAAGGGATTCGATGTAGGGATCACCCACATCCCCATCGTCCCAACAGCGGTGATCTTCGACCTCGCCGTGGGCGATCATCGGGTACGCCCTGATGCCGAGATGGGCCATCAAGCATGCCTCCATGCCTCATCAGGAGCGGTGAAGGAAGGGAGTGTCGGGGTGGGCACTGGGGCCACGGTTGGAAAACTCTTTGAATTGAAAAGGGCCTCCAAGGGAGGGGTGGGGACAGCCAGCATGGTGGGAGGTGGAGGAATCGTAGTGGGGGCCTTGGTGGTGGTAAATGCCCTGGGAGATGTTGTGGATGATAGGACGGGGGAAATCCTCGTAGGGCTCAGGGACGACGAGGCGGGGCTCCGTTTGGTGAGCACGGCTGAGCTCCTCCGAAAGGGTTTCAAGAAAAAGGGGCTGGGAAGGCCACCTATGGGGAATACCACCATCGGTGTGATCGCAACCAATGTCGCCATGAACAGAGAGGATGTCATCAAGGTGGCTCAGATGGCGCATAATGGACTGGCTAAGACCATTTCCCCAGTCAACACTACCTTTGATGGCGACATCGTGTTCGCGCTCTCTCTGGGTCCGAAGAAAGCGGAGGTGAATAACGTAGGGGTCCTGGCTGAAGGCGCCGTTGTGGAGGCTGTGAAGAGGGCGGTTAAGAAGGCCGATGGCTTTGGCATCCTCCCCGCCTATCGTGATCTCAAAAGGGGAAATAGATCTAAATAAGGAAATTCTTACCAGAGGGCATCGCTAAGTCGCCTATCCTCGGGAGTAGGTAACTGCACCACAATACCCCTCGGGTCACTTGGCTTATCAGTAGTCTTATTATTGACTAACACGGACAGCAACAAACAGGGAATGGCTGTGGATGCAGCACAACTCAACAATTACAGTATTGACATGGGGCCGATGGGGCCCGTTGGTGAAGGAGAGTCGCTCATATTGAGAGTAACCCGGAACTGTCCCTGGAATAGATGCTTGTTCTGTCCAGTTTACAAAGAGAAGAGATTCAGCTACCGGAGTGTTCCGGAGATCAAGAGTGATATTGACGCAATAAAGAGGATTTTTGAGCTAAGAGAAACAACCTCTTGGAAACTTGGTTTTGGTGGAAAACTAACAGGCGCAATTCTCCATGAAGTTGTCATGAGTCATCCGGAAATTTATGGGAATGATCCATATCAGGGAGCTCAGGACAATTGGCTTGCGTTATCAAGTCTCAATAATGTTGCAAACTGGCTGTATTATGGTGCACAGAGAGTGTTTTTGCAGGATGCCAATGCCTTGATTATGAGACCCAGAGAGCTAATCGAGATTTTAATACATTTAAAAGAGACGTTCCCAACAATTCAAACAATCACGTCCTATGCCAGG
>CP070817.1:62428-68062 GCA_020344255.1 Deltaproteobacteria bacterium
AGGCAACCTTCAGACAGGTGCGGGGCTTTGAAAAACTCATCAATGAGGTGTTGCAGAAGTTGGATCGGGAGGTGGCCCTGTATGTCCTCGGCCCTCTGATCGAGGATCTGAAGGAAAAATATCAGGATCTCGATGAGGTGGTGGCATACTTGGATGAGGTATGGAATGACATCCTGGAGAACCTCTCTCAATTCAGGCCCCAACCTCAGGAGCAACCATCCACCCCCTTTCCCATGCCGGAGGGGAAAGAGCTCCTGTTCAGAAAATATGAGGTGGACGTGCTGGTGGACAACTCTGATCTCAGGGGGGCACCGGTGATCATCGAGTTGAACCCCACCTACAACAACCTCTTTGGCCGGATCGAAAAGGAGGCCCAGTTTGGGGCATTGGTCACTGACTTCACCATGATTAGGGAGGGGTCTCTGCACCGGGCCAACGGAGGCTACCTGGTCCTCCCCGTTGAGGAGGTATTGCGCAACCTCTTCTCTTGGGAGAGCTTGAAGCGGGCCCTAAGGAACAGGGAAATTGCCATTGAGGAGGCAGGAGAGAGGTTGGGTTTCCTTGCGACCAAGAGCCTGCGACCCGAACCAGTCCCCCTGGATGCCAAGGTGATCCTCATCGGCACACCTTGGCTCTACCATCTCCTGTATGCCTGGGATGAGGACTTCAATGAACTCTTCAAGGTCAAGGCTGATTTCGACACCCGCATGGATCGCACCGAAGAAAACATAAGAGATTATGTGAGCTTCGTCTGCACAGTCAGTGAGCAGGAAAATCTGAAGCACCTCGACAGCTCGGCCCTGGCGAGGCTCGTGGAGCACGGGTCCCGGTTGGCTGAGGATCAGGAAAAGCTCTCTACCCGGTTTGGTGAGATCTCCGATGTCATCAGGGAGGCCAGCTATTATGCCACCCAGGAAGACTCACCTTACGTGACCGGCGCTCATGTGCAGAAGGCCATCGACGAGAGGTTCTACCGCTCTAACCTGTTGCAGGAGAGGATCAGGGAGATGATTGAGCGGGGTACCCTTATGATCGATGTTGATGGCGAGAAGGTGGGTCAGGTGAACGGTCTTTCGGTGATCGATTTGGGGGATATAAGCTTCGGTCGGCCAAATAGAATTACCGCCAGTATCGGTCTAGGCCGGGAGGGGCTCATCGATATCGAGAGGGAGGCCAAGCTCGGCGGCCCCATTCACACCAAGGGAGTGATGATACTCTCAGGATGTCTGGCGGAGAAGTATGCCCAGGACAAACCCCTCAGTCTCTCGTCCCGTTTGGTCTTTGAGCAGAGTTACTCCGGTGTGGAGGGGGATTCAGCCTCCTCGACGGAGCTTTACGCCATCCTCTCTAGCCTCTCGGGGCTGCCCATCAAGCAGGGGATTGCTGTGACCGGCTCCGTTAACCAAAAAGGTGAGGTTCAGGCCATCGGCGGAGTGAACGAGAAGATTGAGGGTTTCTTCGAGGTCTGCAAGGTCAAAGGGCTGACCAGAGGGAATGGTGTGATCATCCCCGCCAGCAACGTGACAAATCTTATGCTCAAGGAGGAGGTAGTGGAGGCCGTCAGGCAGGGAAAGTTTCACCTATGGGCAGTGAAAGACATTGACGAGGGGATAGAAATTCTGACTGGAGTGAAGGCTGGCCAAAGGCAGAAGGACGGGGCTTTCGAGGAGGGGACCGTCAACTACTTGGTGGACGAGCGCTTAAGGGAGCTATCAGAGGCCTTGAAGGAGTTTGCCGCAGCCGAAGGTGAGAGAGGAAGAGAGAAGGAGGAGGGATGATAAAGCGACGACCGACAAACGAGCAGCCAGAGGTAACAGGGAATGATTAAAGAGGCTATGCTTTACCGCCCTGTCGGTGACCAGAAGGTGCGTTGCTACCTCTGTCATCATCACTGCCAGATTGCCAATTCAAAATTTGGGTTTTGCGGGGTGAGGGAGAACAGGGAGGGAACGCTCTATTCTCATGTCTACGGAGAGGCCATTGCCGCTAACATCGACCCCATTGAGAAAAAACCCCTGTATCATTTCTTGCCGGGAACGACGTCCTTTTCCATTGCTACAGTGGGGTGCAATTTCCGCTGCGGATTTTGTCAGAACTGGCAGATCTCTCAGGTTTCAAAGAAAAAAGGCACAAATGTAGCGGGTTATCAACTCCTCCCTGAGGAAGTGGTTCGAAGGGCAAAGGAGTCTGGCTGCAAGAGTATTTCGTACACCTATACTGAACCTACCATTTTTTTTGAGTATGCCTACGATACGGCAAAGCTGGCCAAGGAAGAGGGCCTCTTTAATGTCTTTGTCACCAATGGCTACATGACTCCAGAAGCCTTAGAAACCATCAATCCCTATCTGGATGCGTGCAACGTGGATCTCAAATCTTTCAAGGAAGAGTTCTATAAAGAGATTTGCCATGGACATCTGGAGCCCGTCCTCGACTCCATTCGCCTTATGAAGAAATTACATATGTGGGTAGAAATAACCACGTTGGTTGTTCCGGGCCAGAATGACGATGAGGAGGAATTAACCGAGATCGCCCACTTTATTGCGGAGGTGGATTCCAATATTCCCTGGCATATCAGCCGGTTCCACCCTGATTATCAATTCACTGATTCTCGGCCGACCCCACTTGATGTATTACAGAGGGCCTATTCTATAGGGGAAAGAGAGGGCCTTCGCCATATTTATATCGGCAATGTGATAGGCGTATCAGAAGACACTGTATGTGCCCATTGTCAAAAGAGTCTCATTCGCAGAAAGGGTTATGTAGTCGAAGAGAACAGGGTGAAAGATTCCCGATGTCCTTACTGCGGTGATCCTGTGGCAGGAGTTTTCAAGGCATAATTTGACATTCGGGTTCAGGGTCTGAAGACCTGAAGAGGACATGCATAAGGCATGCAGATATTGTCATGGACAGGAGCGAGGGTAAGCCCTCGTGCAAATGTCGATCTATATCTGGTGCGTAAGGTAAAACCACAGTAATCACTCCTCCCAATGGATACATTCAACCGGGCACGCCTCTATAGCCTCTTCGATAAGGTCTTCAGGCCCCTCTTCCGGCTCAATGACTTCTACTTTTTCTGTTTCTTCATTGAGCCTAAAGACCTCTGGGCAGATCTCTTCGCATGTGCCACACCCGATACATTCCTCCTCATCAATGTAAATCCTGCGAGCCATTGAACCCCCCTTTTAAACCTCCAAGACTAAAAAATTAAAAATTTTACGAACTATACAGAGTGTCATCTCCGAAGTCAACCGTAAACTTTTCAGGCCACCAGTTCCTCCCTTTCTAAAACTCCACCCTTCGTGCTGATTACTATTTGATCCATGGGTATTGTCTTTCCCGCTAACCCCATCCCCTTTCTGATGATCACGGGCAGGCCTTGGCAGCAGGGCACCTCCATGACAACCGCGCTGATACCCTTGATGTCAGTCGTTCCAAAGATGTCGGCAAATTTCTGAATGTAGGCCTGCACCTCATCGAATTTCGGGCAACCGACCATGACGACCCTCATGGAGCAAAGAATCGTGCCACTTCAATGCTATTAACTGAGGGGAGATATGCTTTGACTTAAGTCAAAGGAAAATGCTATTTTTTGCACTCGGGAAGATTATCATGGATCTGATTGAGCATATTGCTGCCATTCCTCTCTTTGAAGGGCTTCCCCGAAAACAGCATGAGGACCTGGCCAGAATAGTCGTACATCGCTCCTATAAGCGGGGCCAGATCATCTTTTCAGAGGGGGATGAAGGAACGGGATTTTATGTGGTTATCTCGGGTAGGGTGAAGATCTTCAAGCTTTCTCCGGAAGGAAAGGAGCAGATCCTTCACGTATTTGGTCCGGGTGAGCCCTTCGGCGAAGTACCGATATTCACGGGCCAACCTTTTCCGGCCTATGCCGAGGCCCTTGACCCAAGTCGAGTTTTGTTTTTCCCACGGGATGCCTTTGTTGGACTCATTAAGAAAGATCCAACCTTGGCTTTGAACATGTTGGCAATTTTGTCCCGGCGCTTGCGTAGGTTCACCCTGCTGATCGAGGACCTCTCTCTCAAGGAGGTGCCAGGGAGGCTCGCCGCTTACCTCCTCTACCTGAGCGATCAGCATGGTGGTTCCAATGACCTACAGTTGGATGTTGCCAAAGGTCAACTGGCAAGCCTTTTAGGGACCATCCCCGAGACCCTGTCGCGCGTCCTTACAAAAATGGTCCGACAGGGATTGATTCAATCGGACGGCCGCCGTCTGAGGATACTGGATCGCCAGGGCCTGGAAGAGTTGGCTATGGCGGAAAGACGGCTGAACTCAAAGATTGGAAGTTTACCTAAACCTAACACGGAATTGCAAGGGGATTAAGAAAAAGGGAGGAGTTTTGGCAATGCGTACCTCATGGCGTATCTTTCGGATATTTGGTATCGAAATCAGGATCGACTCGAGCTGGATCTTTATCTTTGGCTTGATCACATGGGCCCTGGCCGGGCATTACTTCCCCAGCCAGTATCCCCGCTGGCCCCACTGGCAGTATTGGCTTGTGGGAACAGCCACCAGTCTGTTGCTGTTCTCCTCGGTCTTGGCCCATGAGCTGACCCATTCCTTGGTGGCCCGCAGCAAGGGGGAAGAGGTGCGCAGCATCACCCTCTTTCTCTTTGGGGGAGTGGCCGAAATCGCAGAGGAACCGAAGACACCAGCGAAGGAATTCAGCATCGCCCTGGTCGGCCCCATCTCCAGCCTGATCATTGCCGGTATCTTTTTCGTCCTGTGGTATGGGATACGGGGGATCAGTGAACCCATTGCAGCCTTGGCTCGGTATTTATCCATCATCAACCTTTTCCTGGCACTGTTTAACATGGTTCCCGGGTTCCCCCTGGATGGCGGAAGGGTTCTGAGGGCCATCGCCTGGAAGTTGACCGGGGATATGAGGCGGGCCACCCGGATCGCCTCTGTTTCCGGACAAGTCGTTGCCTTTCTCCTCATCTTCTTTGGCGTCTGGCAGATACTGTCGGGGTTCTTCTTTAATGGCCTCTGGATAGCTCTCATTGGTTGGTTTATCCATAGTGCGGCCGTTCGGGGATATCGGCAGGTCTTGGTTAAGGAGATGCTCAAAGACGTCCGGGCAAAGGATCTGATGGACACCACCTTTGATACGATAGACGGTTCACTCTCCGTGCAAGAGTTGATGGAGGAGTACATCCTCAAGAAAAAGGAGAGGGCCTTCCTTGTCACGGAGGCGGGGAAACTGGCGGGGATCGTCTGCCTGGAGGATGTCAAGGCAGTCCCCTCTGAAAAGAGGACAGTCACCACGGTCAGGGAGATCATGACTCCAAGGGATAAATTGGAGGCTGTCTCTCCGGAGGAGGATGGCAGCAAGGTCCTTGGTAAATTGGCCAGTGGCAAGATCCATCAAGTCCCGGTGATAGAGGGGGGTGAGGTCAAAGGGGTAGTCTGCCGTGCCGATATCCTGGATTTTCTCCACCTCCGCTCTGAACTGGGGGTATAGTGTTTAACTCTCAGTTCTGGAGGGAACCCATAAAGGGGATATACTGTGGACATTATTATCTCTAACTTTGAACATGGCTTGATGATCAGTGTATTTGTCTTTGTGATGATGACCCTCGCGGATTACCTCAATGTGTTGACCGAGGGGAA
>CP070817.1:68162-71196 GCA_020344255.1 Deltaproteobacteria bacterium
GCCGGGACCTCTGAATAAATGAGGGCCAGATCTTTGGCCCCCTCAACTGCCTTTATCCCACAAGCGATTCCTGCCGCCTGAAAGCCTATTGGCCCCAGCTTACTACCTCCCACAACATTTCTTGTATTTTTTCCCACTCCCACATGGGCAAGGGTCATTTCGGCCGATCTTTTTGCCCTCACGACGCACGGGCATGGCTCTCGCCTCCTCGCCCGTCATCTCCGGAGGGGGAGGCGACGGTGGACCTTCGAGCCCACCCCTGACCAAAAATAGTCTCGGCCCCAGGGTATCTTGTAACGTCGGCACCTCTTCCTCTTCGGCGAGTTGCACGGCGAAGAGCTTGTGCACTGCGTCCTCCCTGACGGTGGCCAGCATATCGACAAACATCTCATATCCCTCCCTTTTGTACTCCAAAAGGGGATTCTTCTGGCCATAGCCCCGCAAGCCTATCCCTTCTTTTAAGTGATCGATGTTTAAGAGGTGATCTTTCCATTGGCTATCCACGGTTTGCAAGAGGATGAATCGCTCCAAATCCCGCGTCACCTCCTCACCAAAGGCCTGCTCCTTCTCCTCGTAAAAGGTTTGAGCTTTCTCCACGAGGGAGGCACGGAGGTCTTCCTGGCGCATCTCCTCGATTGATTCTCTGTCTAGCTCTAGTTTGAAAGAGAAACTCTGATAAAAAGCCTCCTTTAACCCTTCCAGGTCCCATTCTTCAGAGTAACGTCTTTCATCAGTGTATTCTTGAACGATATCCTCCACCACCTCTTCGATCATGTCGAGGACCGTCTCCCTCAACCCATCCCCCCCCAAGATCTCCTTGCGCCTCGAGTACACCACCTCTCGCTGTTGGTTCATCACATCGTCATATTCCAAAAGGTGCTTCCTGATCTCAAAATTGTGGCCCTCTACCCTCCTCTGTGCGTTCTCAATGGCCTTGGTAACCAGGGAGTGTTCGATGGGCTGATCGTCCTCTACTCCTAGTTTGTCCATGATCCCCGAGATCCTTTCGGAGCCGAAGATCCGTAATAAGTCATCCTCCAGGGACAAATAGAAACGAGATGAGCCGGGATCTCCCTGCCGACCAGCCCTCCCCCTTAATTGATTGTCGATGCGACGGCTCTCATGTCGCTCTGTTCCGAGGATATGGAGACCCCTCAATTGTATCACCTCCTCCTTCTCCTGGGAGGTGACGGCTAATGTCTTTTGATAGGCAACCTCCATCTCACCATCGCCCGCCTCCTTCTCCACCATCTGACGGGCGATCATCTTGGGGTTTCCTCCCAAGAGGATGTCAGTTCCTCGTCCAGCCATATTGGTGGAGATGGTCACGCCCTTGAAACGGCCCGCCTGAGCGATGATCTCAGCCTCTTGCTCATGGTGTTTGGCGTTGAGCACGTGATGGGGAATCCCCCTCTTCTTCAGCAACCTACTTAAACGCTCTGACTTATCGATAGAGACGGTCCCCACTAAGACAGGCCGTCCCCTTTGGTAGAGCTCCTCTATCTCGCTCACCACTGCGTTGAACTTTTCCCCCTCCGTCTTATAAATCACATCCGGATAGTTGGTGCGGATCAAGGGCCGATTGGTAGGAATCACCATGACATCGAGAGTATATATCTTCTTAAACTCCGCGGCTTCGGTGTCGGCGGTTCCCGTCATCCCCGCCAACTTATCGTACATCCGAAAGTAGTTCTGAAAGGTAACCGTGGCCAAGGTCTGGTTCTCACTCTCTATTCTGGCCCCCTCCTTGGCCTCTACAGCTTGATGGAGCCCGTCGCTCCAGCGCCGACCGGGCATAAGCCTGCCAGTGAACTCATCGACGATGATTACCTTCCCATCCTTCACAACGTAGTCCACATCCCTCTTGAAGAGGGAGTGGGCACGGAGACCTTGGTTTACGTGATGGAGGATATCAATACATCTTGGGTCATAGAGGTTCTCTATATTCAAGGACCTTTCAACCCGGGGCACGCCCTCCTCGGTGAGAACCACGGCGTTGCTCTTTTCATCAACGGTATAATCGCGCTCTCTCCGCAGTTGGGGGATGATTCGGTTGATCTTATGGTACTTGTCTGTGGACTCCTCCGCGGGTCCGGAGATGATCAAGGGGGTCCGCGCCTCATCGACGAGGATGCTGTCTACTTCATCCACGATGGCGTAGTACAGCTCTCGCTGTACAAAGTCGTCAAGGCTGAACTTCATATTGTCCCTCAGGTAGTCGAAGCCGAATTCATTATTGGTCCCGTAGGTGATATCAGCTCGATAGGCCTCCCTCCTACTGTAATCGTCTATGTCATGCAGGATGACACCTACCGAGAGCCCCAAGAAATGGTAGATAACCCCCATCCACTCACTATCCCTCTTGGCCAAATAATCATTTACGGTGACGATATGCACCCCTTTCCCCAACAGTGCGTTGAGGTATGCCGGCAGCGTGGCCACCAAGGTCTTGCCCTCCCCTGTAGCCATCTCAGATATTTTGCCTTCGTGCAGGACTACCCCACCTATGAGCTGAACATCAAAGTGGCGCTCGCCTAGGGTGCGCCTCCCCACCTCTCTCGCCACTGCAAAGGCCTCGGGTAAGAGATCATCGAGGGGCTCCTCCCTCTCCAACCTCTCTCTGAATTCACCTGTCTTGGCGGCAAGGCGATGATCACTTAACGGGTAGATCTGGGGCTCGAGATCATTGATCCTCTCGACAAGGGGTTGGATTCTCTTGAGCTCCCGCTCATTTTTGCTTCCCACAACCTTTCTTACGACATTACCCAGCACGATTCCTTTCCTCCGCAAAGACTCCCTTCAGGGGAAATTCCCCTGAGACCTGTTTGTTCGTGAATATTTTACCTCGAAATAGAGAAAAAAGGAAGGATCTTAATTCAAGATGTAGCGCCGGGGGTTTACGGCAACACCGCTCAATCTCACCTCATAGTGCAAATGGGGACCAGTAGATCTTCCACTGTTGCCAATAGTAGCGATTCTCTGCCCCCTTTTGACCTTTTTGCCTACCTTTACATATATTTTCGAGAGGTGACCA
>CP070817.1:71296-74623 GCA_020344255.1 Deltaproteobacteria bacterium
GTCCGCTGGTTCTCGGTCTGCGGGGTCTGCACATACCCCACACGGCATCCGTTTACGAGGCCCTTGTTCTGGCCATACTGGGCCAGCAGTTTATCTCGCATGTGGCACGAATGGTTCGCACCCTGATGATCGAGACGTATGGGCCCTCTGCCGATGTGTCCGGAGTCATGTATAATGCCTTTCCTGGTCCCGAAACCATTGTAGCAGCGGGGGTGGATGGGCTGCGGGCCGTCAAGCTGAGCGCAAGGAAAGCTGAGTATATAACCGGCATTGCTGCACGAGTGGCTTCGGGCGAGCTGAACCTGGAAAGTCTGCAGCATCAGCCCGATGAGGAGGTTGTTCGCACACTAACAGGCATCCGGGGTGTGGGATTGTGGACGGCGCAGTGGCTGCTCATTCGGGCCCTCGGACGAACGGATGGTTTCCCTCATGGAGACCTGGCACTGCAGCGTGTTTTGGGAATATTAGTGAATGAAGGAACCCCTCTCAGTCCGGATGGGGCGCTCGATCACTCTCGACGCTGGTCACCGTTTCGAAGCTATTTGACGACCTACCTATTCGCTGCGGCGCGTTCGTGCCGCTTCCCGTTCCTATCTCGGGCGGGCCAAGTTGGGCCATGATTTACTTCCTCAAAAAAATTGGTCCAGAAAAGCGTAAATAAATGGCGTCATCTATGAAAAAGGCTGTCAGTAAAAGACTTATACATCCGTTGGGCCCGTTCCTCCATAGTCTCTTTGAGGACCGCCATGCATTTATGGCTTAAATCTACCAGGTCCGCCGGCTGAGCGCGGAGCGATTGGCTCACCTCGTCACTGAAGTCGCCTTTCTCAGGGGGTTTTTGGGTTAGATACTGCTGCCTGCAAACCATTGATGAAAGGAGTAATCTCCCTACCTCTCCTCCCCATCACCCAGGTAGAAAAACCGGTCGAACATCCGATGGTAATCGGTCCACCTTGCCCCTTCCTCCCCCTTCTTCATAAATTCCTGGATCCCGTTTATCTTGGCATCAAGGTCATCGAGGTGGTGAAGGATCTGGGCCTCCAGGGTCTTCGGCCTCTTCGGGGAACCCCAGTCATATTGTCCGTGGTGGCTGAGGATCAGGTGTTTGACCAGCATGGCCAGTTCTGAGGGAAAACCCTCGATCCCAGAGATCTTCCTTTCCACCATCTCCACCCCCAACAAGATGTGCCCCAATAACCTCCCCTCATCGGTGTAGTCAAAAGAAATATCGTAGGAGAGTTCGTGGACCTTTCCCACGTCATGTACGATCCCCCCGGCCAGCAGAAGATCATAGTTGATCCCCGCGTAATGGCCTTTTATCTTCTGAATAAGCTTAACCATGGAGAGGGTGTGCTCCAACAGTCCCCCGAGATAGACATGGTGGAGCCTCTTGGCCCCGGGGGCCCGCTTGAAGCGGGTCGTGAACTGTTCGTCTCTCAGAAAGGACATCACCAATTCCCCGAGGTACCTATTCTCGATGGTTTGGCCGATGTCGATGAGTTCAGCCAACATCTCATCAGGGTCCCTGTCGCTTGAAGGGAGGAAATCCTCCAGGGACACCTCTTCCTCCCCACATCTTCTGAGGGACTTGACGCTTAACTGGAGCCTCTCCTGATAAGAGGTGGCATGAGCCTTTATCTTGATGAAATCCCCCTGCTCGAAGAGGGGGAATAATTCTTCGACCCCGTCCCAGATCCTCCCTTCCATCTCCCCCGTACGGTCAGAGAGCCTCAATCTCACATAGGGAGTGCCGGCGCGGGAGGTACTCATCGCCTTCTCCTTCACCCAGAAGATACCGTCTACCTGATCGTTTTCCCTTATCTGATCAATGAAGGTCCTCTCCATCTCCACTCCTGTCAGTCCAAAAGAGGCTGATGGACAGCCCCTTTCTGTTGAATAAGGTTACTGGCCTCCGTTTCAATGATGTCTTATCCCTCTCTTTTATGGAACTTCGGGAGCAAAGGCTCTTGAGGAAAGGTCCCCTAATCTCTATGAGGAGTCCGCCGAAAATGGTTGTGGCCCATTTCCTTTATGGAATATTCTTTTGTATCCTCCCCATAGACCTTTATTCCCCGGGAGGCCTCCACTATCTCCCCAATAGGGGTGATGGGGGTACCCAAGTCCCCGGCCAGTTTTCTCACCTCCTCCCCTTTCCCCGGCGTGGAGGTGAACAACAGCTCGTAGTCCTCCCCTCCTGTGAGGGCCAGCAGGTAGGGATCTGAGTTATACTCCTCGATCACCTCCCTGTATCCTTCGGACAGTGGCAGCTTGGGGAGCCAGATTTCTCCTCCCATACCGCTTGCCTCTATGATATGCCCCAGATCAGCCAAGAGACCATCACTGATATCGATCATGGAGGTCGCAAGACGTCGTTCGGCGATCTCTCTTCCCTCTTTGATCCGGGGGGTGGGGGACAAATGTCGCTGAACCGGTTTTCCCTCCCTCTTGCCCTTTTTCAACATCTCCAGGCCCAACGCTGCATCTCCCAGAGTACCGGTCACGAAAATCTGGTCCCCTGTCTGGGCGCCATGGCGGTATACGATCTGACCCTCTTCGCCCTCCCCTAGGAGGGTAATGGAGAGCATCAACTCCTTTCCGCTGGAGGTATCCCCGCCCACGAGAGATACCCCGCATTCCGAAGCCATCTCCATCATTCCTTGATAGAGGGCCTGCACGAAGTCCACCTCCTTGTCCGGTGGCACCGCTAAGGAGGTTAAAAAGGCTCTGGGAGTCCCCCCGCAGCTCGCTATGTCACTGATGTTTACCCCCAAGGCTTTCCTCCCCAGGTGATAGGGGTCGGTTAACTCTAATCTGAAGTGCACCTCCTGGAGAAGGATGTCGGTAGTAACCAGGAGTAACTTCCCTGACGAGGATTTGAGGACCGCCACATCGTCTCCGATCCCCATCATCACTCCGTCCCCATTATCGGCCAAATCCTTGATCACCTTGATGAGGCCGAACTCACCGATCTCTTGTAGCTTCATCACCTCTTTTTCTTCTTGAGACCGAGGTAGCTGGCGATGGACTCAGCGGACGCTTCCAGGGCAATGGGGCTGTTCTTCAACTCCTCCCGCGGCCTTATCTCATAATCCTCAGGGAAGGAATCCTCAAAATACATCTGCTGAAATCCCGCGAACTTCAACTGGTGGGAGGTAGAGTCCACCACCACCTTGTGGTTAGGTCCGACCAATCCCATCTCCACCCCCTTCTTCAACCCCACGATAGATTCCCCGCCTTGAGTTCAGACCACATGGCCATGCCGGTTAGCAACGAGCATCCCCTCGATGATCTCCTGCTCCGTCACCTGGAGGGCCCCGAACCTTTCAC
>CP070817.1:74723-78006 GCA_020344255.1 Deltaproteobacteria bacterium
CACCTCTCCCCCGGCCAGAGGATCATCTGAGTCAAGCCCCATCTGGGTAGGGAGGTCAAAGGCCACGTTGAGGCCGGTCTGACCATGGGAGATCATGAGCTTAAACCGCTCATTGGACTCCTTTGGGGTGCCGAAGCCGGTATATTGTCTGGTAGTCCAGGCTCGGCTCCGATACCCCAGTTTGTGTATCCCTCGAGTAAACGGGTATATGCCTGGGTCAGCCAGGTCTTGTGCATAGTTGAAACCTACCTCCTCCAGATCCTGGGGGGTATAGGCTGGTTTTATCCGTATTCCCGATTGAAGGATAACATCCTCCACCACATCCTTTTTATCTTTGATGTACTTGGCCACACCCATATCTTCCTCCCTATCCTTGTCTCTTTCTCACATTCTGGTTAATAAAGGTTGTTATGTCCTGAAATGGCGTCCCTCCTGGGAATACGCCCTTGACCCCCAATTCCTTTAGTTTAGGAATATCTTTGACTGGAATAACTCCCCCTACCACCACCAAGACGTCATCAATCGCTTCCTCCTTTACCCGCCTCATAACCTTCTCACAGATTGGAAGATGAGCACCAGACATGATGCTCAGCCCAAGGACATCCACATCCTCCTCAATGGCGGCGTTGATAATCTGGTCGACGGTCTGATGCAGGCCCGTATATACCACCTCCATCCCCGCATCCCGCAAGGCGTGGGCCACCACCTTGGCCCCCCGATCGTGTCCATCGAGACCTGGCTTAGCGATCAATACCTTTATACGCCTCTCCATAACTCCCTCCGTTCCATTTATTCTAAGGAGAGCTTCCCCCCCTCTATTTCCTTCAAGAGGGTCTCTTTTGCCCTCAAGATGTGCTTCTTGACCAACTCCTCCACCTTTTGGGCATCACCCTCCTTCATGGCCTGCAACATCAATTGGTGATCTCGCAATGAAATTTTCGGCATTTCTTCCATCCTTAATAAAAAGACACGGTATTTATAGATATAGTTTCGAAGGAAGGTAATTATCTGGTAGAGTTTGTCGCTCTGGCTCGCGCTATAGAGCAGATCGTGAAATTGGGTGTTCAGCTCTATATATCTGTTGACATTCCTCCGCTCTAGAGCCCTGTGTTGCTTCTCGATCACCGCGTCCAGGCTCTGTAATATTTCCTCATTTATTTTCTCGGTAGCTAGCGCGGCCGCGTAACTCTCTAAGACGACTCTAAGGCCGAAGACCTCTTCGATCTCGTCCTTGGTGGTCCCCTTCACCACAGCCCCTCCTTGAGGGATTTTGTCCACCAAGCCATCCTGCTCAAGCTTAGAGATAGCCTCTCGAACGGGGGTCCGGCTCACCCCTAAATCCTCGGCTAGTCTCTGTTCGATGAGCCGTTCCTTGACCTTAAACTCCCCCCTTTGGATCCTTTTTTTGAGCCTCTCGTAGACAACCTCACGCAGCGTTTTGCGTTCCGTGCCTTTGATCTCCCAAACTCCTTTCCTAGCCATACCTGTACTGCACTCCAAAACCCCCTCGGGGGTAATTCCATTCCAGAGCGCCGTAGGGGCAGGACACCCGGCAACTGCTACACTCCAGACAACCCGTGTATTCGTTCAAAAGCTCACCGGTCTCCTCATTTATGGAATAAAGTCCTCCCGGACAGATGTATAGACAATACTTCTGCGCACATCCCTTACAAATTTCCTGTCGGATGGAGATATGGGGCTCCTCATCGTTCTTGAAGGCATCGAGGGCAAGTTTTGAATCGGGGTCCATTATATCCTCCTGAACTTCCACAGGTCATCAAGACCAGCGGTATTCAAAAATCCTTCCTTTATTCCCTTCCATACCGTCGATGAAACCTTGCCCCTCGGCTCCTCACCTATCCAAAAAAGCTCCTCTAGAACCCTACATAACAGTTGCGGATAAAAACACACTGAACGAGGATTTTCCAACACCTCCAAGCTGTCTCGGAAGGTTTCATGATCCTTGAAGACAAAGCTTTCCTTAAGCAGGCTCTCATAATAAGAGAGGGTGGAAACCGAAAAATCACCCTTCTCCTTGGCCCTTTTGACTGCCTGAGCGGCCATACACCCAGAGGCCAAGGCAAACTCCATCCCCCGCACGGTGATGCCCATATTGAGGGCGAAGCCTGCGGCATCCCCCACGGCCACTATTCCATCGCCATAGGGTTTGGGTAAAGGCCTATTGCCCCCTTCGGGGATGAGGTGGGCGGAGTACTCCATCAATTCCCCGCCTTTGATAAGGTGGGCCACCTCCTCCTTTTCTTTGAACTTCTCCAGAAGCTGATGAACCTCAGAGGAGGGCTGGGTCTTTAGATAGGACTCTATGCCCACAACCAGACCGAGAGAAATAGTATCCCGGTTGGTATAAAGAAAGCCTCCGCCAAACGCCCCTTGTGTGATGGAACCGAAAAAGAGATGGGCCACACCTTCCCCCGACTTTAGACCAAAACGCTCCTCAATGACCTCTGGTGAGAGCCTTATCACCTCTTTGAGCCCTACCGCTGCATGTCTGGGCGGCAGGGGACCCCTCAAACTACCCTTTTCCGCCATCAAGGAAAGGGCACCGTCAGCGATGATGACCATATCGGATGGGATTTCCTCCCCTTCGGACACTACCCCCACCACCCGGCCGTCCTCCTTGAGGAGATCGGTTACCCTCCTTTGCGGGACCACAAAGCCGCCCCTCTCCATCACCTGTTCGCCGAGCCACCTATCAAACCGAGACCTGAGGATTGTGTAGCTGTGTGGGGGGCTTTCCCTGAACTTTTTCGAGGTGAATTGCAGGGTTGTGGAGGAATCATCCCCCATCATGGTTATCACCTCTTTGGTGACCAACCTTTCAAGGGGCGCCTCATCCCAGAGATCAGGGAGATACCGGAAGAGGGGTCGGAGGTAAATCCTCCCACCGGTCACATTCTTGCTCCCGGGATGGTCACCCCGCTCTAAGACCAGGACCTGGATCCCCTCTTTAGCGAGGCAGTAAGCCGAGGCCAATCCCCCCAAACCACCCCCAACCACTACTACATCTAACTTCTCCACGGTACTATCCCTTACTAACCTCCTTCTTCAGTTCCTCCGTCAAAATGGGAACGACCTCAAAGAGGTCTCCTACGATCCCATAGTCGGCGTACTGGAAGATGGGGGCTCGGGGGTCTTTGTTGATGGCCACCACCACCTTAGAGGTATCCATCCCCATAATATGGTGAATGGCCCCGGAAAGCCCTACGGCAAAGTAGAGCTTGGGCGAAACGGTCTTACCACTCTTGCCCACCTGGTCATCATG
>CP070817.1:78106-87565 GCA_020344255.1 Deltaproteobacteria bacterium
CATAGCGGGATTTGTTATTGGGGCTATTTCCTTAACCGGATTAGGACTGTCTCTCTCCGATGCACTTGTAACTATATCAGGAGGAAATGTGCTGATATTACTAATATTGGCAGCGATAGGAGCCATTATCTTAGGTATGGGGATGCCTGTTACAGCAACCTATATAATGCTAGTCGTTCTAATCGCTCCAGCTTTGACTCAATTAGGAATTGAGCCCCTCGCAGCTCACCTCTTCATAATGTATTTTGGGGTAATGTCCTTTCTTACACCACCGGTGGCTATAGCCGCCTATGTTGCTGCGAGCATAGCTGGCTCAGAGCCAATGCGGACGGGATTTACAGGAGTACGTCTCGGCATAATTGCTTATGTGGTACCTTTTGTCTTTGCCCTAGCTCCTAGTCTAATTCTCATAGGCTCGGTGGAGCATATTTTAGTAACTGTCACCACTGCTTTATTAGGGACTGTATTTTTGGCTATATCATTTGAAGGCTATCTATTTGATAACTTGAGTATATTTAAAAGGATCTTTTTCGCTATAGGGGCATTTGGCCTGCTAATGCCTCATGTAATAGGCACTATTGTCGGATTATGCCTTATTATGCCTCTGTTTTTTTGGGAATTGAGAATGAGAGGAATATCTCGTCTTAAGGCGGCAGAAGGATCAACCAACGGCTCACCGATAAACAGGGAGAAGTAAAGAGAACAGAAGCGCAACCTTTGGGATGCTCATTTGCCGAAGGGGATCTCCGAGCTCGTCAGATGAAGGACCTTGGTCGAAGAATCAAATTTATGAAATATCTTTGTTGCCCACACTTCTGTTTGAGTAAAGGTTTCCAGGCATAAAAAGGTTAAAATTGAAAAGGCCTTCTATGAGGGAGAGTTGGTTATATGTTTCGGAAGTCTGAAATGCTTTACCCATAAGGGCGTCAGGGGATTCACTTGTACCAAAATGAAGCACTCTTCACAAGACTTAATCAGATTACCGTCCCGGCTAAATTAAGACAGGGCCAAGAGATATATCTGGAAGGTGACCCCTTCTCTGCCCTCCTCTTTCGAAAACCCTACAAGGGGGAGATCATTACCCTCAAGGACGCTTCAGGCAAGGAGTTCAGGGGGAGAATAGTAAATCTTCAGAAGGATTGCGCAAGCGTCTCCATATTTGAGGAATTGACGGACCCAACAGAGCTCCCTTTCGATATGTTTTTGTTCCAGGCTTTACCGGACAAGGAGCGGATGGAGCTCATCATCGAAAAGGGGACAGAGTTGGGAGTTAAGGTCATCGTCCCCATTAAGTCCAAGCATTCTATATCCCTCGAGGAAAGGGAAGCCCGTCAGCCCAAGGCCCATCGCTGGCAACACATCGCCATAAAAGCCACAAAGCAATGCCGGAGGGCATCTGTACCCTATGTAGCCCCTTACTGCTCCTTCCATAAAGCATTGGAAATAGCACGTCCCTTGGGACTGAAGCTTCTCTTGCTGGAACAGGAGAGGGAAAAGCTCTCATCTATTCTTCGGCCCACGCCCCTCCCAAGAAGCATAGCCCTGATGGTCGGACCCGAAGGAGGGTGGAGTAACGAGGAGGTACAAAAGGCGAAGGAGGCGGGTTTTGCAACCGTTGGCCTCGGGGCGAAGATCCTGCGGACAGAAACGGCGGCCATAGCCGCCTGCGCTATCCTCCAATACGAGTGGGGCGGGTCCTGATGGAAATTAGGAGAAGCGTCTTTGCCGCCCCTATCCTCTTTCTCACCACTACTCAGGTGCCTGGAGCCTTAATGGCCACCTCCGGCAGCCCGTCTCTCCTCTCTTATTCCTCCTGGATCCTTGTATACTCATCCCACTCATCAATGTCCAAAAGTACCTCTGAAGAGGATACCTCTACCTCCAGGACATCCTCTGGATGGCGTCTCACGACCTCTTTGCCGCCCACATCACCCCGCAATTCAAATAGATCCCCCTCATACCTTTCCCTATCAAAGATCACCGGGTGTCCCCCCTGCCCCTGATAAACCGGCAGCACAATACCCTTGCTACCCTCGGCAAACCTCTCGATGAGGAGGTCGATCACCTCAGGGGATATAAAGGGTTGATCGGCCAAGGCAATGAGGACCCCCTTGGTTTGGGGATCTACGGCTCTCAACCCACGATGGAGGGAGCTACTCATCCCCTCCCGAAAATAGGGGTTCATTACCACCTTGACTCGATCCTTCCCTTCTATCAGGGGAAGAATCATGTCGGCCGCAAAACCGAGGACAACCATGATCTCGTCGACGTTGGAGGCCTGTAGGTTAGAGAGCGATACCTCCACCATGCTTTTCTCCCCCACAGAGAAGAGTTGTTTGACACCCCCCATTCTCGTCCCTTCCCCCGCTGCCAGCAGGAGGGCCGATATATAAATTGAGTGCACCTTTGGCATCTTTATATTTTGTGTTCTTCTTCAAAAAAATTGCTAAAAAGGATACAAGGATTTTTCTCATAGGGTTCCAGGGGCCAAGGGGTCAAGTAGTAAGTGAAATACACTAGAACCCTAGAATCCTGGAATCCTAGAACCCTTTATAGTAGGATGTGGTCATCAAAAGAGCCCCTCTTGGATGCCACCCTGGGGCTGCAGCCCGAGGTACTCGTAGGCCAGTTTCGTCGCCACCCTCCCACGGGGGGTGCGGTGGATATATCCCTTCTGGATGAGAAAGGGCTCGTACACATCTTCGATGGTATCCTTCTCCTCACTGATGGCTGTGGAGAGGGTCTCTACACCCACCGGACCACCGCTGAACTTCTCAATAATTGTTCGCAGGATCTTGCGGTCCATGTTATCGAGGCCCAACTTGTCGATCTCCATCAGGGCGAGGGCCCTTTCGGCCACGCCCCTGGTGATGGAGCCGTCCTCTTTGACCTGGGCGTAGTCCCTCACCCTACGCAAGAGACGGATTGCCACCCTGGGGGTGCCCCGTGAGCGAGAGGCGATCTCCCAGGCCCCCTCCTCATCGATGTTCACTCCCAGGATGCGCGCAGACCTCTTGACGACGATCCCCAACTCCTCCGGCGAATAGTAGTCTATCCTGAAGACCACCCCAAACCTGTCCCTCAGGGGAGAGGTGAGAAGTCCTGCCCTGGTGGTGGCCCCCACTAGGGTAAAGGGAGAGATATCCAGCTTGATGGCCCGGGCACTGGGACCCTGGCCGATGACGATGTCGAATTTGAAGTCTTCAAGGACTGGGTAGAGGGCTTCTTCCACCACGCGATTGAACCGGTGGATCTCATCAACGAACAAGACGTCCCTGTCCTGCAGATTGGTGAGGATGGCTGCTAGATCCCCCGTACGCTCTATGGCTGGACCGGAGGTAGCCTTGATCCCTACCCCTAGCTCGTGGGCGACGATGTGAGCCAAGGTGGTCTTGCCCAGACCAGGGGGGCCGTGAAAGAGGACATGGTCGAGGGCCTCACCTCGCTCCTTGGCGGCATCGACAAAGACCCGCAGGTTCTCCTTGACCCGTTCTTGACCCACATATTCCGCGAATGTTAGAGGGCGCACCCCCTGCTCAAAGCGGATTTCCTCTTCGGTTACGATAGAGTTACCGCCCACCATCCTCCTCACGGCCTGGCCAGGAGCCGCAACGACTCCTTCAGGAGCTGCTCTAATGAGAGATCATCCCCCTTCTCGCGCATTACATCCCTTATGGCCTGCTCAGCCATTCCCTTGGTATAGCCCAGGTTGACCAGGGCGGAAAGGGCATCCTTGACCATTCCCCCTTTACCTTGAATGCCATTGACAGCCGCCGTCTCAGGGGCGACCACCTTGTCTTTCAACTCAACGAGCATCCTCTCCGCCGTCTTCCTCCCCACGCCAGGGATGCGGGTCAGACTGAACAGGTCCCCATCCTTCAAGGCCCTCTCTAGATCCTGGGCCGAAATACCGGACAGGACACTGATAGCCAACCTCGGTCCCACCCCTGAGACTCCGATCAACAGACAAAATAGCTCCTTCTCTTTTTGGGTCAAAAAGCCATAGAGATGAAGGGTATCCTCTCGGACATACGTGTGGACTTGCAAGAGGACTTCTTCACCTATCCCAGGGAGCTCATAGAATGTGGAGAGGGGAACCTTAACGCCATATCCGATCCCTTGAACATCGACAACGATTTCATGGGGAGATTTATAGACCAATCGGCCACAGATCTGAGATATCATCTCTAGGGGACTTGGTAGGGGAGGACTTGTCGCTGGTACCTCCCTTTTAGCTCGGCTGTGTGGATATGGCAGATGGCGACCGCCAAGGCATCAGAAGCATCAAGGGAAAGGGGCCCATCGAGCCCAAGGAGGCGTTTTACCATCTCCCTCACCTGAACCTTGGTGGCCCTCCCATAACCAGCGATGGCAGATTTGACCTCCATGGGGGCATAAGCAAAAGAGGAAAGAGAGGAGTGGGTTGTTGCCAGCAAGATAACTCCCTGTACCTGTCCCAATTTCAGACTGCTCTTGACGTTCTTCGCAAAGAAGGGGCTCTCCATAGCTACCACCTCAGGGGAATATCTGCGGATCACCTCTATTAAACCATCGTAGATCCCCTTCAGCCTCTCCGGTAGCCCCCCTGGAGGTGAGATGATCCCGTCGCCGATATGACCCAGTTTCCCCTTGTCCTCTTCCACCACTCCATAGCCCATGACCTGTGTCCCGGGATCTATTCCCAATACCCTCATTCGCTCAACTGTTCCATCACACTCTCGGGGATGTCGAAGTTTGCGTAGACCTTTTGGACATCATCATGGTCCTCCAACATCTCCATGAGGCGTAGCATCTGTTCCGCATTCCTTCCGTCCAAATTTACCGTACTCTGAGGGTGCATGGTGACTTCAGCCAGCAGGTACTCAATCCCTGCCTGCTCCACGGCCCACTTTACAGCCTCGAAGTCCTGAGGAGTGGTGATCACCTCGTACTCCTTTTCTCCCTCCTCGATATCCTCCGCCCCTGCCTCGAGGACCACCTCCATTAAACTATCTTCATCCACACCGTCTTTTTCTATAACAATATACCCCTTTTTATGAAACATCCACGAGACGCACCCCGCCTCCCCCAAATTTCCGTTACACCTGGAGAAGATATGCCTCATGTCCGCAGTGGTCCTATTCTTGTTGTCAGTCATTGCCTCAATAAGAACTGCTACCCCACCAGGACCATAACCCTCATAGATCAAATCCTCAAAGGCCGCTCCTTCTCCAAGTTCTCCCGTCCCCTTTTTTATAGCCCTTTCGATGTTCTCCTTGGGCATGTTCTCCGCCTTGGCGGCAGCGATGGCCGCCCTTAACCTGGGGTTCCCTTCCTGGTCACCTCCCCCCAAGCGGGCCGCCACCGTGATCTCTCTGATCAACTTGGAGAAAATCTTCCCCCTCTTGGCATCCTGGACCCCTTTTTTTCTCTTAATCTGCGACCATTTCGAGTGACCTGACATTGGGCATTCTCCCACCTAAAACAAAAACCGCAGAGGGGAGGATGGGCCTTTCTTCGCTTTATGGTCTGACCACCGATCCGCTCTCGTTCCCTGCGGTCTTGGCAAGATCAAACATGGTAGGCGGTACTGGATTTGAACCAGTGACTTCTACCGTGTGAAGGTAGCACTCTCCCGCTGAGTTAACCGCCCGTTCCTCCTACAAAATGTAAACGAAAAACACCGTTACTGTCAAGTGGAAATACCCTCTGAGAATTTCTCCAAAAATAGGATACTTTTTTTCTTAAAAATCATCGTTATTTTGCCACGCCGGCTTACAATTGCAGAGAAAGATCCCCAAGATACCCCATAAAGTCACTGTGAACGTAACACAGAAATGCCCCCCACACGAGGGTAAAATGTCACTTGGTCAGAGAAACTACCTGAAGGATTCCCGAAGGCGATGTGGCGATCTGCGGCTGACCAACTCCGATCCTCCTCACCCTCAGCTCTCCGTTGCTGAATAGAATGGGACAATTCGTGAGGTCTTTATCAATTGACAAAGAGAGAACGAATATATTAACATCTTAAAGGAACGAGGGAAGCAGAGTTCATGAGAGAAGAGGACTTAATTCAAAAGCTATGGGAGGAAGATGAAGAGTTCAGGCAGATCAAGGAGGAACATACCTGGTTCCATAGGAAGGTGGAGGAGTTGGATAGAAAGCCCTTTTTGACGCCAGCGGACAGACTAAAGAGAGAGGAATTGAAAAAGAGGAAGCTCATCCTAAAGGACAGGATGGAGGAAATGCTGGCTGCATATCGCCGACGGACAAGAGGAGAAGAATGAAGAAGACAGGGTCCCAAATCCTATTAGAGAGCCTGAAGAGAGAAGGGGTGGAAGTGATCTTCAATTTCCCTGGGGGAGCCATCCTCCCCATCGTCGATGAGCTTTCCCGATGGGATCTGAAGAGGATTTTGGTCCGGCACGAGCAGGCAGCGGTCCATGCGGCTGACGGATATGCCCGGGCCAGCGGCAAAGTAGGTGTGTCTCTGGTTACGTCTGGCCCGGGAGCCACGAACACCGTCACGGGGATCGCTACTGCCTCTATGGACTCCATCCCCGTCGTCATCTTGACAGGACAAGTCCCTACCCCCCTCATCGGTAATGATGCCTTTCAGGAGGCCGACATCGTAGGGATTGCCCGCCCCTGCACCAAAAATAACTATCTGGTCACCGATGTCCGTGACCTGGCCCGGATCGTGAGGGAGGCCTTTTACATCGCCAGGTCTGGCCGATCTGGCCCTGTGCTGGTGGATCTCCCTAAAGATGTTCTCACGAATACTACTGAGTACAGATATCCAGAGAAGATCCACATCAGGGGCTATCAGCCCACGGTCGAGGGGCACATCCCACAGATCGAGAGGGCTTTACGGCTCATTCTAACGGCCCGCAGGCCAGTAATCTATGCTGGCGGAGGTGTGGTCTCCTCTGGCGCCTCGGAAGAACTTATCAAACTGGCTGGGACGCTCCAGATTCCAGTCACCATGACCTTAATGGGCCTAGGTGGTTTCCCGGGCACCAATCCCTTATCGCTAGGGATGCTGGGGATGCACGGGACTTATAGGGCCAATATGGCTGTGACCGAATGCGATCTCCTAATTGCCATCGGTGCCAGGTTTGATGACCGGGTAACAGGAAAGGTAGATGCCTTTTCCCCAAAGTCCAAGAAGATCCATATCGACATCGATCCAACGTCCATCAGCAAGAATGTCAGGGTTGACATCCCCATTGTGGGTGATTGTAAGCGGGTCCTTGCCAAGATGATTGCCTTGCTCCAGAAAGAAGAGGCATTGGAAGAATACAGGAGGTCTTTAGGACCGTGGCACCAGCAAATGGAGGAGTGGAGGGACGCTTACCGCCTCGCCTACCAGCAGAACCGCGTCATTAAGCCCCAATACGTCGTCGAAAAACTCTATGAGCTGACCAAAGGTGATGCCATCATCGCCACAGAAGTAGGACAGAATCAGATGTGGACCGCCCAATTTTATCAGTTTGATCACCCTCGCAGCCTCCTCACCTCGGGCGGCCTGGGCACCATGGGCTATGGATTCCCCGCGGCCATCGGGGCCCAGGTAGCCTTTCCTGGGCGCACGGTGATCGATATTGCTGGTGATGGAAGCATCCAGATGAATATTCAAGAGCTGGCCACTGTCATGCAATATAAGCTGCCGATAAAGGTGGCCATCCTGAACAATGGATACCTGGGGATGGTGAGACAATGGCAGGAGCTATTCTACGAGCGCAGATATACCCTGACCCATTTAGGGGAGGTTAATCCCGACTTCGTAAAGCTCGCCGAGGCCTATGGAGCGGTTGGCATGCGTGCCACCAAACCCGAAGAGGTGGTCCCCGTGATTCAAGAAGCCCTTCGTACCCCCCTCCCGGTACTCATGGACTTCGTCGTAGACCCGGAGGAGGGGGTCTATCCTATGGTACCGGCTGGTGAGCCAATAAGTCAGATGCTGTTGGTATGAGGGAGTGACATGCGACATACCATTAATGTCCTCGTAGAGAACGAATTTGGGGTACTGGCCAGGGTGGCTAGTCTCTTCAGCGGGAGGGGGTTTAATATTGAAAGCCTTTCAGTAGCGGAGACTTTGGACCCTACTATTTCTACTATGACCATCGTGACCAGGGGGGACGATCAGATCCTCGAGCAGATTACCAAACAGCTCAACAAACTAGTGTGCGTGATCAAGGTAATGGACCTGGAGGGGAAGGAGTACGTGGAAAGGGAGATGGTCCTGGTAAAGGTGGCAGCCAAGGCGGAGACCCGCGCGGATATCCTCAGGATAACTGACATCTTCCGGGGTAAGGTAGTCGATATCGGCCCCAAGAGCTATACCATCGAGGTAACGGGGGACGAAGACAAGATCAAGGCCTTCCTAGAACTCCTCAAACCCATGGGGATCAAGGAGATATCCCGTACAGGCCGGGTGGCACTCGCCAGGGGTTAAATTCGACCATATAAGGAGGATGAAATGGCAAAGATCTACTCCGATCAAGATGCCGATTTGAAGCACCTAGAAGGGAAGAGGATCGCGGTCATAGGGTATGGTAGTCAGGGGCACGCCCAGGCCCAGAACCTACGGGACAGTGATTTGAACGTATTAGGAGCCGAACTAAAGGGGACGGCAAACTACCGTTTGGCTCAGGAGCATGGATTTTCTCCGGTCTCATCCGCCGAGGCCGCCGACAGTTGTGAGGTCATCCAGATATTACTGCCCGACACGGCACAACCCCGCATATATAAGGAGGAGATCGAAGGGGCGCTCAAGGAAGGGAAGACGTTGGTCTTCTCCCATGGGTTCAACATCCATTATGGACAGATTGTCCCCCCTCCCATGGTGGATGTCATTATGATAGCTCCCAAAGGCCCGGGCCATCTCTTGAGGCGGCAGTTTGTGGAGGGGAAAGGGGTCCCTGCCTTGGTGGCGGTGGAGCAAGATGCTTCGGGAAAGGCCCTCGAGGTGGCCCTCGCTTATGCCAAAGGGATAGGCTCGACCAGGGCGGCGGTGATCGAGACAACCTTTGAGGAGGAAACCGAAACGGATCTCTTCGGCGAACAGTCGGTCCTGTGTGGGGGGGTATCGGAGTTGGTGCGGGCAGGGTTCGATACCCTGGTGGAGGCCGGTTATCAGCCTGAGATCGCCTACTTCGAGTGCCTCCACGAGCTCAAATTGATCGTTGATCTGATGTACGAAGGCGGAATTAGCTACATGAGGTATTCCATCAGCGATACGGCGGAGTACGGGGATCTCACGCGGGGGAGGAGGATCATCAATGAAGAGACACGCCTGATCATGGAGGAGATCTTGGATGAGGTACAGGACGGCAGCTTTGCCCGCGAGTGGATCCTGGAGAATGAGGCCCGTCGACCGGTCTTCAACGCCTTGCGCAAGAAGGATCAGGAGCATTTGCTGGAGAAGGTAGGAAGTGAATTGCGCAAGATGATGAGCTGGATAGAGAGCAAGGATGC
>CP070817.1:87665-91188 GCA_020344255.1 Deltaproteobacteria bacterium
CTGCTTCAGGGCCTGTTGCAGGATGAGATACCCACCTCGTGCCAGATAGTGTTCAATATCCAATGGATTAATGTAGCCGCAGTTTCTGAGCACCAGCCTCTGCTCTATCTCGAAGCGTGGCATCTCGGGGATATAGGGAGTCCCCTCCTCCTTGAGCTCTACCGTTCCCAAGGCCAACTCAAGGCAGGGGTCATCACCCAATATAAAACCTTCCACCAATCGCTGCACATGTTCATCGGTAATGTGGCCGTACAAAATAGGGGGGAGACCAGATTCAGGATTGTGGATGATGACCAGGGGTTCGGCAAAGCAGAGGCCCATACATCCTACCTCAATGACATGGGCCTCAACACCTTCTTTCTTTAACCTCTCTTGAAAGGCCTGGAGGGTATCCAGGGATCCCGCCGCGCGGCCACAGGTGGGGGTACCTATGCGCACAGTGAGGGAGCTTCCCTCCAGCTCCTCCCACTTTCCTTCTGCCCGTCGTTGAAGATCATTGAGATTCCCCTTCACCCGCCTCTACCTCTTCTTCTCCCTTGCCCTTCTCCAGTCCCAACCCCGCCAGTACCTCCTCTACCCTGAAGGGGGTCATCTTGGGATGGATGATGTCGTTGACCACCACGACGGGTGCTTTTGTGCAGCAACCAATACATCCCACCCGGTCCAATGACCACTCGTGATTTGGGGTTATTCCTCCTGCCTTGATCTCCAGTTCTCTCTCAAAGCCATCCAGGATGAGCTGCCCTCCCATGGCATGACAGGCCGTCCCCAGGCACGCTACGATATGGTGTTTGCCGTAAGGAATGAAACGGAATTGGTTGTAGAAGGTAGCCACACCATAGACCTCTACTGGCGAGATATCTAAATGGTGGGCCACCTCCACCATGGCCTCCTCGGAGATATAACCCATTTTCTGCTGGACAGTCTGCAGGATGCGCAAAAGAAACCGTCTACTCGCCGAATAAGAGGCCAATAACTCCTGCAGTTCTTCCGCCATCCCCCCTTTAGCTCAAGACCGCCCCACCAGTTCAGGGAGGAAAGAGGAAATTCCCGCCGCCTCCCTGGGACCAATGACGACTTCCCATCCTGGGAGCTCATCCTCGAGTTCACCCCTTATCCGGGCGAGGACGCCCGGGATAACGATCTTCCTGTTTTTGGTCTTCTGCTCTATCCCACTCTTCTTGATGAACTCCCCCGCCGTCTCTCCGTTAAACTTCCCCGCAGACCAGGAGGTGAGGACGCTCAATCCCTCTGTATCTTGAATAGCGAGATAGGCAGGGACCTTCGTGGCCTCTATCTCATTGGCTACGGAAAAATAGGTGAGGGCAAAGTTCGTGGTGAGCAGGACGGGAGACTCATCGGTCGGTTGATTGATTTCGTAGATCTTCGACTCCACCGCCATGGGCACCCGGGGATCGGTGTAGATGTTCAACCTGAGCACCACAAGCGGAAAGAGCATATCCTCCTTCAGATCGGAAAGGACGATGATGCCCGCATACCTGGTCACCAGTGCGGAGGCGATGACCAACTCCCTCTTGGGATCATCGGCCATCAAACAGGGAAACGTGATGGTTGGGTAGCCTAAGGCCCTAAAACCCTGCTTTATAGCGGCCCTGCGGATAAAGATCTGATCCCTCACCGCCTCCCACAGCTTGCGGGAGCCTGGGTCCACCACCAGGTCTTGAATCCCTGCCTCCTTGAGTTTCTCAGTAAGGGCGGACAGCTTTCCCAGGTCCTCGGCCTTGACCGCCACCGGCACCTCTGCCTGCCCTAGTTTGCTGATGGCTTCTTCGATATTCGCCTCTGTAATGGCATACAGGAGCGGTTTTTGCTCCTTGCCACAGGCCTCCAGACCCCCCAAAAGGGCATCGATTTTATCGGCCATCAGGACAAGGGGAGTCCCATCTGCCATCTCTGCGGCCTTCTTCACCAGGGAGACAAACTTTCCCTTTTCGCCAGAGGCACATCTCAGCACCACCAGGTCAGCCTTCAAGGTGCGGCCGATCCAGATAAACTCCATCTCCTCCACCGATTTGATCTTCCTCGCTATGTCCTTTTCATCCTCTGTATCGGAGACGAGGACACCAATGCCCGGTGGGTGAAAGAAGGTCTTTTCATGGCGATATATCACCTCCTCATCACCGATCAGCAGGGCTTTGTCCCCAGTCCCGATGGTAATAGGCCGGATGGGAGGGGCGAGAAGATCCTCGATCTTCTCCCTCACCTCGTCGGAGAGATACGGGCAATCACTTACCTTTGCCCCCCCGGTGGCCAACTTCATGGCAAAGGCGAAGCAGGTGGGAAACCCGCACTCCTTACACCCTGTCTTCTTTGGCAGAAGCTTTACCAGATCTGTACCCTTGACGGCCATGGCAACCCTCCATTATTAATCTCTTGCTACTACCCCTCTTCCTGCGCCATTCGCTCCTCCAGTTCTTGTTGGGCCTCACCGCTGATCCACGGATGCCCTTTCTGGTTCAGCCACTCTGCTAGTTCATTGGGATCAGTGGCATCCTCTTCCGTGGCGATCTTGTCATAGAGTTCCTTGGGAATGGCATCCTTGAAGCGCTCCTTTACCTCCTTGGGCAGCCACACCACCCTCTTCATCCCACCGGTATACTGGAAGAATTTGGGCGAATGCATGTATTCCAGGGCCATACCACACATCCCCTCTACCTGCCTCCCTCCGCTGGCCTCACCGGCCATGGTCGAGAAGGGCATCCCTAGTGGGGTGTCCCCTTTATAGTCCCTGTGCACGACGCCAAAGGCATCCACTTCGGGGATGTAGAAGTAGAGGGCCTGAAAGCAGCCGCACGATGTGTGGGGGTATTCGATGGCGCTATGGATCCATACCTGTTCCACTGAACCGAGGGACCTCTCCTGAATGGTTTCATTGGTACCGCTGTATTCCCCTCTAAAGGGGCTGAGGGTTTCACCCTTCGGCACCTGGAAGATGGGGCCCTCGGGGTCCATCTTGGAGGCTGCCCGTCCATCGAACCAGTTAATGGCCCCACAGTTGGCGATTCGCTCGGGGGTGATGAGGCAGCAATGGGTCGGTGCAAAACTCTGGCACAGCACACAGCCGTAAAAGTCCTCCACATCAGCTTCCTTCAACCCCCTGGCCCGGGCCCTCCTCTCCTCGTAAATTTTGCGGGCGCTCTCCAGCTTCTCCTTGACCTTCTCCTCCTCCGTGTAGAAGGTAATCTGCATCTTCTCGATCAGTTCGATGTCCGAGGTATACTCGAAGATGAGGATCTCCCCGAACTCCTTCAAGGAAGTGAGCCCCTTCTTGAACGCATCTTTGCTGACCCGATACCAGATCTCATCCTGTTGGTTCATGTGGTAGAGACCCTCGATGTAGTTGATGAAGTCGTGCAGCCGCCGCTCAACCACGGGCTCCATATCCTTCTCCAACTGCTCCCCTGCCACGAAGACCTCCACAAAGAGGGGGTAGCTCCCTCCCTCCTCCATATCACTTATGTCCGGTCCTATCACTTCCACCTTTTCATTGTCCACCTCATCA
>CP070817.1:91288-94063 GCA_020344255.1 Deltaproteobacteria bacterium
TAGACCCCCCTTCTCCCAGGAGGTGAATCAAGAGATCAGCTCTGGAAAAGACCCACCAGGCGAAGGCGAGATTGACAGTCAGTGAGACAATGGTGGGGATGATGGACAGTAGATAGGCCTTAATCTCCCAAGGCATCCTTATGGTTCAAAGGCCTTCAAGAGGACGACGCAGTTAACCCCCCCGAACCCTGCGGAGATAGAGAGGGCTATCCTCACTTCTTTCTCACGAGGAGCCATCGGGACATAGTCCAGATCGCATTCTGGGTCGGGAAACTCATAGTTGATGGTGGGATGGATTACCTTCCGTTTGATGGTGAGGGCTGTTGCGATGGCCTCAGCACCCCCTGCCGCTCCGATGAGGTGTCCGATCATCGACTTAGTGGAGCTGATGGGTATTTGATAGGCATAGTCTCCGAATATCTTCTTGATGGCCTTGGTCTCGGTGACGTCGTTTAACTTGGTAGAGGTACCATGAGGATTAATATAGTCGATGTCCTCGGGGTTGACCCCTCCCATTTCCAGGGCCAGCTCAATGGCCTTGCACAGAGAGGCGGCAGTGGGATCCGGTTCGGCAATATGGTAGGCATCGGCGGTCATTCCATAGCCGATGAGCTCAGCATAGATGGGAGCCCCTCTCCTGAGGGCGTGATCCAATTCCTCTACTATGATCACCCCAGCCCCCTCCCCCATGACGAAGCCATCTCTGTACAGGTCAAAGGGGCGGCAGGCCTTCTGAGGATCGTCATTACGGGTGGACATAGCCCGCAGGGCAATGAACCCGCCGAAGGAAAGGGGGGTGATGCAGGCATCTGCACCACCGGTAAGGATCATTTCCTCGGGACCATCCTGAATCCTATTGTAGCTGGTGGCAATGGCGTGGCTAGCCGAGGCGCAGGCTGAGGAAAGCACGTAGGTGGTGCCCCTAATGCCGAACCTTTCGGTGATATTTGAAGCCACCGAACTGGAATATACATTGGGGAGGGCGAAAGGGGATAGCCTCCGGGGGCTACCATGCTTCAATAAGTTGTCGTAAGCATCCTCCACGATCTCCATGTTCTCAGCAGCTACCCCGAGGATCGCTCCTATCTTGAAAGGATCGGAGTGATTGAGTTCATACCTCTCTTCCAAACCTTCTCTGGGCAGCAGCTCTATCTCTGCATCTTCCAGGGCCAGCTTGGCTCCTACCATGGCAAACTGTGACGTCCTCCCCAGATATCTATCAGCCTTATGGAAGGGGAGGTAATCTTGAAAGGAGAAGTCTCTTATCTGCGCCCCGATCCTTGTTCTGAACTGCTCCATATCAAAATTGGGGAACTCTACAAGATCTACTCCCGATTTTCCTTCAAGGAGGGCCCTCCAGTATGGCTCCTTCCCTATCCCCACGGGGGTGACCGGGCCCAATCCTGTGATCACAACTCTCTTTTTTTGCATATGCGAAATCTCTTTATGGATATGAGAATAAATTAAACCTAAAGATAAAAGATAAAGGTATCATAAAAATTTTTCAAGGAGAAAATGGTCTACATGTTAGCGTGAAAATAGTTCCCCGGTAAGCAAAGATTGCATCAGGGAGTGTGAGGGACTCAGTTCCTGAGGAATTTGCTCAGTTGAACCTCGAAGCCACGCAGGGGGTAGGTGGCCAATGGGAATCAAAAAATTTGACAGAGGGAGCGTTTTTATATATGATCGTGGCACAATTCTTACAGAAGGAAAAGGCGAAATGAAGATCAAACATACCAGGGTGATACTTGTGGTGATCATTTCTTCTCTCCTCCTCATTGGCTGTGCCGGCAAGAAAAAGATCCAATCCCATCCCAAGGATCCCGCTGCCCTCTACACCAAGGGGATTGTCCTTTTCAACACGGGGAAATACAAAAAAGCCATACAGGTGTTCACCGAATTGAAAAACTACTTTCCGACTGATGAGCTCTATGCCCTCAAGGCGGATCTCAGGATCGCAGATTGTTACTTCTCTCGGAAGGAATATCCTGAGGCCATCACCCGATATAGCGAATTCAAAAAGCAGCACCCCTTTCATCACGACGTTCCCTATGTGGCATTTCAGATAGGGCTCTCTTACTATCGACAAATATTATCCAAGGATCGGGATCAGGGGGCCACAGGAAAGGCCCTTACCGCCTTTCAAAATGTGGTCTCCAACTACCCTGATACGATCTTCGCCCAGAAAGCAAAGGAGAAGATCGCCTTTTGTCGGCGCAGGCTCTCAGAGCACGAGCTCTGCGTTGCCAAATTTTATTTCCGCAAGAAGAAATATCATGCGGCAGCGAGAAGATCGGCTTTGATCTTAGAGAGGTATCCCACCTCGGGGGTAGATGATGAGGCCCTCTATTGGCTTTGTATTGCCCTGCACAAACAGAAAAGGGACTCTGAGGTCCTTACTCATCTCACGCGGATGGTACAGGATTATCCTCGAAGCCCCTTCGCCAAAAAGGGGGAGAAGCTTCTGGCCAGTTTGAAGGCGCAAGGAGTGACTGCGGCTTCTCGTGTAAGCGAGGAGGGAACTGTGGCAGTGGCCAAGCCCCCTGAAAAGATAAGACGAGAGCACTTCCCCTTTCGAATCTCCGCCAGGAATACCGAGGAGATCCCTGAGAAGAACGCCATCATGTATACTGGCGAAGTGGTGGTCTTGGGAGAAGGAGTGACCATCCGTTCCGAATCGCTCCTATTGACTATGGATGAGGGAGGGATCCCCAAGGAGATGGTGGCCATGGGTGAAGTGAGGGTAAAAGGAGGGGGGGAGGAGATCTTTTGCAA
>CP070817.1:94163-100864 GCA_020344255.1 Deltaproteobacteria bacterium
AGGATACAAATAAATTCTAAGTACTAATTTCTAAACTCTAAATAATATCAAGTGAAAAAAATTCAAGGGAACTATACAATTTTGAATTTGAAATTTTGAAATTAGAATTTGTTTCCCCCGTGAGATAATGTAACCCTGTGAGATGTTTGCTATCTCACAGGGTGAAGGATTTAGTGCTTCGAATGTAGGATTTAATCCTTGTTGGAGGGGATCATGGACTTCCGTTTGACGGAAGAGCAAGAGATGATCCGCGATATGGTAAGGGAGTTCGCCGAAAAGGAGATCAAGCCCAAGGCCGCTTACTACGATGAGACCGAGGAATTCCCTCTGGAGACTCTGACGAAATTGGCCGAGTTGGGTTTGATGGGGATGAACATACCCCACGAGTACGGCGGCTCTAACGTCGGTACCATCGCCCACAGCCTGGCCATCACCGAGATCGCAAAGGGTTGTGCCGCAACAGCGGTGACCACCTCGGTGACCAATATGGTGGCTGAGGTGATCTATGAGTTCGGGACCGAAGAGGTTAAGAGCAAGCATCTGCCGAAGATCTGCAGCGGTGAATATCCGGCGGGTTCCTTCGCCCTTACCGAACCCCAGGCGGGCTCTGATGCCGCCAACCTTAGGGCCACAGCGGTCAGGGATGGCGATTATTACGTCATCAACGGGCAAAAAACCCTCATTACCAGCGGAGAACATGCAGGGGTTACCGTGGTCTGGGCGGTGACGGATAAGGAGGCCAAAAAGGGAAAGGGGATCAGCGCCTTTGTGGTGGAACAAGGGACACCGGGATTCATCGTCGGCAAAAATGAAGAGAAGATGGGACAGCGGGCTTCCACCACTAACGACCTCTTCTTTGAGCAATGTCGCATCCCCAAGGAGAACCTGTTGGGGGAAGAGGGAGATGGATTTAAGATATCTATGATGGAATTGGATGGGGGACGGATAGGGATTGCCTCTTTAGCCCTAGGTCTCGGCTATGCTGCCATTGATTATGCGGCCGAATATGCCAAAGAGAGGGAACAGTTTGGACAGGCCATAGCCAACTTCCAGGCCATCCAATGGATGGTAGCCGACAGCTATACAGAGCTGGATGCTGCCCAACTTCTGGTCTTGAGGGCGGCCTTCCTTAAAGATAACAGATTACCGTTCACCAAGGAGGCCTCTATGGCCAAGCTGTTCACCTCTGAGACGGCCAGAAAGGTGACCATCAGGGCCATTCAGATCTTGGGTGGTTATGGATATACCAAGGAATATCCTGTAGAGCGGTATCACCGGGATGTCATCGTCACCACCCTCTACGAGGGTACCTCGGAGATCCAACGTCACGTGATCGCCCGCTCTATCTTGGGTAGAAAGCTGGGAGTGTACAGATAAACCGAGTGAAAGCCGGTCGTGGATTTGCCATATTACTAGATCTATGCCGCTCGATTGTCTCCTGGGAAGGGGTCTGCAACATCATTGGATAAAACGTCAAACCCAAAATCTATATTGTTGTCGGGATCAGCGGTACCTCCCAACATGTGGCCGGGATCGAGAAGGTGGAGACCATCATCACCATCAACGAAGACCCCAAAGCCACCATTTTCGGCGAACCCCAATTACAGAATCACGAGCGACCTTTTCACGCTGATGGCGGTCCTGGAGAGAAATGACCATGCCTTGAAATTAGAAAACGGAGGCTGATATGGATCTTGAGCTAACCCCGGAACAGAAAGACATCAAGAAGGCGGCCAAAGAGTTCGCCGAGGGTGAGTTCGACAGGGAATTAGCCCTGGAACTGGAGCGGGAGCATAAGTATCCCTGGGATACGTGGAAGAAGGCATGTGAATTGGGCTTTGTGGGCATCCACTTCCCAGAGGAATGGGGAGGAGGAGGATACGGCATCCTGGAAAATGTCCTGGTGGTGGAGGAGTTTTGCCGAGTGGACTCAGGGATAGGTATCGCCTTGAGCCTGGCCGATTTTTCCTCAGAGATCATCCTCAAGTTCGGAACCCGGGAACAGAAAGAGAGGTTCCTCATCCCCATTACTGACGGAAAGGCCATCTCTTCCGGGGGGTTCACCGAGCCGGATCATGGAAGCGATATTACCCTCATGTCCACGCAAGCGATGAGGGAGGGTGATGATTTCATCATCAACGGCATCAAGACATTCATCACCAATGGGACCATCGCCGATTTCACCGTCATCCTCTGTCAGACCGATTGCAGTGTCACCCCGTCCTATCGTGGACAGTGCACCATCATCGTGGAAAAAGGGACGAATGGCTTCGAGGCCACTGACATCGGGGAAAAGATGGGGATCAAGATGACCTCCACCGCTGAGCTCTCCCTTCGCGATGTGCGGGTCCCGGTGAGCAATCTCGTGGGAGAGGAAAATCGGGGTTTTTATCAGGTGCTGGAATTCTTCGACGAAAGCCGGATCGAGATCGCTGCCCAAGCCGTGGGCATTGCCCAGGGCGCCTACGAACGGGCCCTCAACTATGCCAAGGAGAGGGTACAGTTTGGGAGAAAGATCTCGCAATTTCAGGCCATCCAACACAAACTGGCCGAGATGGCCACCAAGATCGAGGCCGCTCGGCTCCTCCTCTACAAGGCAGCCTGGAGCTTCGATCAGGGCAAAATAGACCCCAAGCTCACCTCCATGGCCAAGTTTTACGCTGCGAGGATAGCTGTGGAGGTAGCCGATGAGGCCATCCAGGTCTTTGGCGGCTATGGCTATACCACTGAGTATGAGGTGGAGCGTTTCTACCGCGATGCCAGGATCACTGAGATCTATGAGGGGACTCGGGAAATACAGAAAAATACCATCGCCAGCTCCATTTTGGGGAAGCTGAAATAGGAGGAAGTGTACCATGGGCAGAAAGAGGTTGTCCCAGGGGATGATTCAGGTCTACACTGGAAACGGCAAGGGGAAGACCACTGCCGCGCTGGGCCTTGCCTGCCGGGCCGTGGGCCATGGCTATAAGGTGTTCATCATCCAGTTTATGAAGGGAAATATCGAATATGGTGAACTGGAGACGGCAAAGAAGTTGGCCCCTTCCCTGACCATCAAGCAAATGGGTCGAGAATGCTTTGTACGTCGCGAAAAACCAGATCCTGAAGATGTAAGGCTGGCCCAGGAGGCTTTGGCATTGGCCAAACAAGTGATAGAGGGTGGTGATTACGACATCGTGATCCTCGATGAGATCAACGTAGCGGTGGATTTTGGCCTTATCCAAAAGAAAGAGGTGTTGAAGCTGACGGATGGGCGCCCTTCCCATGTGGAACTGATCCTCACAGGCCGCAATGCCGCCGTGGAGATTATGGAGAGGGCTGATCTAGTCACCGAGATGGTGGAAATAAAACATTACTATCAACGAGGGATCCAAAATAGGGAAGGGATAGAAAAATAACCCCAGGGGGTGGCTACTATGTTTGGGGTAGAAAAGGTCGAGGCCATAAAAAAGAGAAGGGAGAGATGGGAATCAGAGGTGTTGCAGGAGTCCCTGGAGACATTACCGGAGACCCACGATACCTTTACCACCATCTCCGGCCTGGAGGTGAAGAGACTCTACACCCCTGAGAATATCAAAGACCTCGATTATGAGAGGGATTTGGGATTCCCTGGCCAGTACCCCTTCACCAGGGGGATTCACCCCACCATGTACCGGGCCAGGATCTGGACCATGCGGATGTTCTCTGGGTTGGGGACCGCTGAAGACACCAATAGGCGCTTTAAGTACCTCCTGGAACATGGTGAGACAGGTTTGAGCACCGCTTTTCACTTCCCGACCCTGATGGGATATTGCAGCGATGATCCCATGGCCAGGGGGGAAGTGGGAAAGTGCGGTGTGGCCATAGACACCTTGAAAGACATGGAGATCCTCTTCGATGGGATACCGATGGACAGGATCACCACCTCCATGACCATCAATCCCCCGGCTGCGGTCCTATTAGCCATGTATATCGTCACTGCAGAAAAACAGGGGGTGAGCAAGAAAGACATCGGAGGTACCATTCAAAACGACATGCTGAAGGAGTTCATCGCCCAGAAGACCTTTATGCTCCCTCCAGAGCCATCTCTGCGCATCATCGTCGATACCGTAGAATACTGCACGAAAGAGGTCCCTAAGTGGAACACCATTAGCATCAGCGGGTATCACATCAGAGAAGCAGGTTCTACCGCCGTCCAGGAACTGGCCTTTACTCTGGCCGATGGGCTCACCTATGTCCAGGCCTGCGTCGATCGAGGGATGGATGTGGATGAATTCGCCCCCAGACTCTCCTTCTTCTTTAACGCCCACATAGATTTCTTCGAGGAGATCGCTAAATACAGAGCAGCCCGAAGGATTTGGGCTCGATTTATGCGGGAACGCTTCAAGGCCAAGAATTCCCGCTCGTGGATGCTGCGCTTCCACACCCAGACAGCAGGCTGCTCTCTGACCGCCCAACAACCCTATAACAATATAATACGCACGGCCTATGAGGCCTTGGCCGCCGTGATGGGGGGCACCCAATCGCTGCACACCAACTCCCTGGATGAGGTTCTGGCCCTTCCCACCGAGGAGGCCGCGACCATCGCTCTACGCACCCAGCAGATCCTGGCCGAAGAAACGGGGGTCATCAATACCATAGACCCCTTGGCTGGTTCCTACTTGGTAGAAGCCCTCACGGAGAAGATGGAACAGGAGACCATGGGGTATATTGACAAGATAGAGGCCATGGGGGGGATGATTGCAGCTATCGAAAAGGGATACCCTCAGATGGAGATCGCAGATGCGGCCTATAGATTCCAAAGGGACATAGAAAAGACAAGCCGATCCTTGGTGGGGGTCAACAAATATGTCACCGACCATCCGCCGGTGGAGATTCTGAAGATTGATCCAGAAGTGGAACGGAGGCAGATGGCCAGGCTCCAACAGGTGAGACAGAAAAGGAAGGGGAAAAAGCTCAAAGAACGCTTAGAGCAGCTACATCACGCTGCGGAGGGAAAGGAGAATCTCATGCCCTACATCATCGAGTGTGTCCGAGAATATGCTACCATCCAGGAGATCTGCGACGTCTTCAGGGATGTCTTTGGGCGATATCGGGATCCGGGATTGTTCTAGATCGAGGTGACTCCATGGGAACAGGACGAAAAGTCAGGATCATGATCGCCAAACCGGGTTTGGACGGTCATGATCGGGGCGCGAGAGTGATCGCCAGGGCCCTGAGGGACGCCGGTTTTGAGGTGATCTATACAGGACTGCATCAGTCTCCTGAACAGATCGTAGCTGCCGCCATCCAGGAAGATGTGGATGGCGTAGGGTTAAGCAATCTCTCAGGGGCCCATCTATACCTTTTTTCACGGGTGGTGGAACTCTTGAAGAAAGAAGGGGTTGACGATGTTGTGGTCTTCGGCGGTGGGATCATCTCCGATGAGGATATCCCACCATTGAAGGGGGCAGGGATCAAGGAGATCTTCACGCCTGGGGCCCTCCTGGAGGACATCATACAATGGGTGAAAGAGAATATCAGACCGAGGAGCTAGAGAGGAGGTGATGAAGTGGCAATGGAGTATGTCATGAAATTACGGCTGTTCAACAGGGTTGAATCAGGAGAAGAAATGACGGAGGAAAATCCGCTTTGGAGAGATATGCATGATGCTTTGGATCTTAGAAAGGAGGTTGGTCCATGACTAATCGTGTAGCTATTGTCGGCATCGGAACTACAGGCTTTCGAGCAACCACTCCAGATGTCTCTTATCGGGAATTGACCTATGAGGCGGCCACCAAAGCCTATCTGGATGCCGGGATCGAGCCCAAGGATGTGGATGCCTTTGTCAGCACTGCGGAAGATTTTTTTGAAGGGTACAGCATAGCTGACGAATACTCACCGGACCAACTGGGGGCAGTCCTGAGGCCCATCTATACTGTCCCTGGCGATTTTATCCATTCCCTGGCCTCAGCTTACATGATGATCATGTCCGGAGTGGGGGACATCGCGGTGGCCCAGGGAATGAGCAAGGCATCGAATATGTTGACCCTTTCGGAGTTGGTCACCTTTGCAATGGATCCTATTTATAACCGGCCTTTACGAGAAAGCCCCCATGCTGTGGCAGGGATGGAAATGGCGAGGTTTCTCTATGAGACTGGGACGACCCGGGAGCAATGTGCAAAGGTGGTGGTAAAAAACAAGAAGAATGCCTTAACCAACCCATTGGCAGGTCATGGCGTCCTCATCGATTTAGACTATGTCCTCAACTCCGAGGTCGTCTCCTTCCCCCTTACCCAGATGGACATTAGTCCCCACTCTGATGGGGCAGTGGTAGTTGTCTTGGCAGAGGAGAAAACGGCCAAGACATTATCCGGCAAGCCCATCTGGATTAGGGGGATTGGGTGGTGTTCGGATACCCCTGGCCTGGAAACTCGAAATTGGGGAGAAGCCATTTATGCCCAGATAGCTGTTGAGATGGCTTATAAAATGGCAGGGATTCGCTACCCAAGGAAAGAGATTGACTTTGCGGAGATCAACGACGAGTTCTCCTATAAGGAACTCCAACATCTTGAGGCAATGAGAATCTGTAAGAGAGGCGAAGCCGGCCCTTTGACGGAAATAGGAGGAACGGAGATCGGCGGGAAGTTTCCTGTTAACCCTTCCGGTGGTTGCATCGGAGTGGGAAATCTCTATGAACTCAACGGAGGCCATAAGGTCCTGGAGGTGGTCCGACAATTGCGAGG
>CP070817.1:100964-105704 GCA_020344255.1 Deltaproteobacteria bacterium
AAGAGGAGGCCTTGAGGATGTCAAGATAATCGACATGAGCACGGTATGTTACTAGACTAGTCCGAAGCCGAACGGTGAATTCTGTGCCACTGAATAAAGAGCACAAACCGCTGTGCCGGATCAAAGGTTGCAGTGCCAGGGATACGTACGCCTGCTCAAGGCGACAAAGAAACCCCCCGGAAGAAGGAGATAGCGGTCTCCCCATATCTCCTCTGCAGAGAGAGCTCCAGGCTGGGATCTGAAGGGATCACCTCTGTTGGTGCGTGCTCGGCTACGATAATCCCATGAGGGGAGAGTATCCCCCTCTGGACGATCTCCTGAATGGTCTGCCCCACCAGATCCTTCCCATAGGGGGGATCCATGAAGACGAGGTCAAACACGTCCCCCCTCTTTGCCAAGACCTTGATCCCCCTCTTGGCCGCAAGGGGAAGCACCAGCGCCTTTGCGGTTAACCCCAGGCTCTCCAGATTTCCCCGCAGAATCTTGAGGGCCTCCCTTCCCTGCTCCACGAAGACGGCCTCTGTTGCCCCCCGGCTGAGGGCCTCGATCCCCAGGGCGCCCGTGCCGGCGAAGAGATCGAGGACCTTGTGATAAATCCAATCTGGACCCAGGATATCAAAGATCGCCTCTCGAACCCGGTCGGAGGTAGGTCTGATTCTCCCACCTCTTGGGACAAACAATTTTCTGCCCTTGAACTCCCCTCCGACGACCCTCAAGGTCTCCCCTCTTGTAATTTCTCTACCACCTTGGTCATACGCTCATAGTGGGTCCCAGCCCAGTAGACCTTCCGACAGGAGGGGCAGCGGGAGAACTCCTGGTGGGTGTGAAAGATATAGTCCGGGACCTCTCCTCTCACCTCCTGAGGATCCACGTCCTCTAAGACGGCGTTACAGGCCAGACAGCGCGAGAAGAGCTTCTCCTCCTGGATGGAGAGTTGGAGGTGACGGACCACTAATTGGACCTGGCGAAAAGGGTTGTCCTCTCGGATCAGTAGTGCCTCTATAGCCCCCCTTCTCCTGTATACCGTGCCATCCTTGGTGATGAGGGTCCTGCCCTCTTCCTTGGCCCGGCGCAATAACCCCTCCAGATCATCAGAGCGCCAATAAATGGTGTCATAGCCCAGGATGCGGAGCCATTTGGCCAGCTTCCCTAAAGTCCGATCTACGATAAACCACCATGACGGTTTGTCGTTACCCTGGTCAATGAAAATACCTCGCACCCTACTTTAGCCTCCACTTTGAGGGGGTGAGAACCCCCTCAAACTTCCCCACCAGGTCTTCGCCCCCTCCTGCAAGGAGAGTCCCCCCCGCTCCCTCAGAACGGAACTCCTTTTATGGGGGTTTCAGGGGGTGAAATCCCCTGAAGTAAGGCCTCAAACGCAAAAGAACCCACATGACCTATGAAAATTTAATTTACCATGAAAAAGTATTTTCACGATAAATTTCATCACGAAGCGCGCCCGATCAAATCAAAGGCCACCTCTCGGGCCTTCGCCAAAATCTCCTCCTCCCCCTCCACCCGTCGTTCCCGCATCAGAACTCGCCCATCGCAGATCAGGGTGTCGATGCAAGAGCCGTTGGCAGCATAAACAAGATCGGAGTCCAGGTGAAAATGAGGGGTCAGCTGGGGATGGTTGAGATCTACGAGGGCAATATCCGCCCGCTTACCTACTTCTATAGCACCACAATCCAGATCGAAGGCCTGGGCCCCCTGAGAGGTGATCATATTCAGGGATTCCTGAGCCGGCATCACCATCGGATCCCCGGTGTCAAACTTTTGGAGAAGGGAGGCGACCTTGGCGGTCTCTAGCATATCGAGGTTGTTGTTGGAGGCGCACCCATCGGTCCCCAGGGAGATAATCAGCCCCCTCTCCTTCAACCGGGAATAGGGGAAGACCCCTCCTACCGTAAGTTTCATGTTGGAGATAGGGGTATGCACCACCCGCACCCCGTGGGCCTGCAGGATGTCCATCTCCTCTTCGTCCAACCAGACGCAGTGGCAGGCGATCAAATGGGGATCCAGGAACCCCAAACGCTCCAAATATTTGACCGGTCGCACCCCATGATCCCGCAGGCACCCCTGGACTTCTTCCTCGGTCTCCGAGAGGTGGAAGTGCACGAGAAGTCCTTTCTCCCGGGCCAATTCGGCACACCATCGCAACGCCTCCTCTGAGACCGTGTAGATGGCGTGAGGACCTAAGGTGAAGATAACGCGAGGGCCGAAATCCTCGTTGGCGGCATAGAGCTGCTCGTTCAGCTCTATCTGTTCCTTGGTCTTCTTCTCATCGAAGAGATCGATAAAGACAGCGCTCACCGCGGCCCTGATCCCCATCTCTTGCACGGCCCTGGCAGTTCCCCGCCAATGCCAGTACATGTCATTGAAGAAAGTGGTCCCCGTCTTGATCATCTCCAGGCAGGCCAGCTTGGTGCCCCAATAGATGTCCTCCACCGTCATGTGGGCCTCGATGACCCAAATCTTCGTCTCCAGCCACTCCTTCAACGGCATATCGTCGGCGTATCCCCGCAGTAATGTCATGGCAGCGTGGGTATGCCCGTTGATGAAGGACGGAACGGCGACCTTTCCCTCCCCGCTGATCACCTCATCGGCCTGCATCTCGAGGCGATCTCCGATCTCCTTGATCCTGTCCCCCTCGATAGCAATATCCTTCTGCTCCCCGTTCAGCCTCACCCCTTTGATCAAGATGCTCATCCCGTCTCCTCCATCAGCCGGGCTAATATCCTCTGTATCTGGGCGGCGTTCTCTCTAGCCCTTTCTGAAATCTCTCCCTCGGTGAGAGGCCTGTCGCCAATGCCATGACAGTAGTTATCCACCGAGCAGATGCTGGCATAGGCTAGTCCCACCTCCTGGCAGAGCGTGGCTTCATGGGCCATGGTCATCCCCACGACATCGCCGAAATTCATCAGCATGGTGATCTCCGCCTTGGTCTCAAGACGAGGACCGATGGTCTGAATGTAGACCCCTTCTTTCACGAAGCTTACCCCGGCCTCGGTGGCGGCGCGGATGAGGAGGTCCCTCAACCTCCCGTCAAGTGCAGGGGTGATGTGCATGGCCTGATGTTCATAAAAGCTCAGAATCTGCCAGGGGTTGAGGTAGTCGTGGGGGATGACAATCCACCCAGGGGGTATCTTTTCCCTCAAGCTCCCCACCGAGTTGACCCCGATCACCTCGGAGACCCCCAGTCTCTTGAGGGCGTAGATGTTGGCACGATGGTTGATTCGATGAGGCGGGATACCCTGGGGCCCATGACGTGGGAGGAATGCTACCTCTCTCCCCTTGAGGTAGCCAACAGAGAAATGGTCGGATGGCTCCCCGAAGGGTGTCTCCATCCCCTTCTTCTCAGCCACCTCCATCCCCTCAAGGGAGAGGTTCCCCCCAGCGATAATCCCCACCATGACCTCATAATAAGGGAAAGGGGGAACCATTGTCAATTTCCCTGCCCTCCTTGACTCCCCCCTGGGGAATAGATATATTAAACGTGGCCGATAGAGGGAGGGAAAGATGTCCGGGATTACCCGCAGGGAATTGCTGAAATATGTATTGGCCGGGGCCGGTATAGCATTTACGCCCTCGCCGTGGAGGATCTTCGCCTCACCGACAACGACGGCGCCTCCCGATCTGGTTATCTGCAAGGGGCCCTCTCCTTCCTCGATTACTAAGGCAGCTATACAGGCCCTCGGGGGCATGGAAAGGTTCATCTCCCGCGGGGATGTCGTTATAGTAAAGCCCAACATAGCTTGGGATCGAGTGCCAGAACAGGCTGCCACCACCAATCCCGAGGTGGTAGAGACACTGGTGCGGATCTGTCTTGATGCTGGCGCAAAAGAGGTGAAGGTCTTCGATAACACCTGTGAGGACCCGCGACGGTGCTATGTGCGCAGTGGGATCATGGAGGCAGCCAAAAAGGCCGGTGCCAGAGTCATCTATACGGATGAAAGAAGATTCAGGAATATGGAGATCAAAGGGGAGGCCCTCGAGAAATGGGAGGTCTATCAGGAGGCAGTGGAGGCGGACAAGGTGATCAATGTCCCCATCCTGAAACACCACAGCCTAGCCCGGCTCACCATGGGGATGAAGAACCTCATGGGCCTCGTCGGTGGAAACCGTGCTCGCCTCCATTGGCAGTTGGATCAAGCGCTCGTTGATCTCGCCGCCTTCTTCAAACCGACCTTAGTCGTCCTTGATGCAGTACGGATATTGACCAGGAACGGCCCGCAGGGGGGAAGCCTGAAATACGTCAAGAGACTCAATACGGTAGCAGCAGGCGTAGACCAGGTGGCAATGGACGCCGTAGGAGCCACTCTTTTCGGACTCCCGCCGGAGGAGATGGATCTCATAAGGCTCGCCCACCAGCGAGGTTTGGGACACATGGACCTGGCGCGGCTGAAGATAAAGGAGGTCAAACCAGATTCCTGAGGGTGAACGCAAAAGACGGTTTCCCTGGATAGAGTGGTGGCGGCTGAGGCGAATCAGCCAATGGTCTTTCCTGGCAGTCTTCATCTTCCTCTTTCTCCAGACGGCCTATAAGGGGACGGATGTAATCGCCTATCCCGTCAGGATTTTTCTCCACTTTGATCCCCTGATCCTGGTCACCACCGCCCTCTCCTCCCACCAGATCCCGCAAGCCCTCTTCCTGTCCCTCTTCACCGTCGCTTTCACCCTTGTGTTTGGAAGGGTCTTCTGCGGCTGGGTCTGCCCTTTGGGGACCCTGAACGACTTCAT
>CP070817.1:105804-115236 GCA_020344255.1 Deltaproteobacteria bacterium
CTACCAACTTAATTTTGTGGGCTTTAAGAATCCTCAGGCAGACAATCTGATCATCAAAATCAGACAAGAATACGATCATGAAAGACAGGTGGCTTACTGCCACCGACTCCACGAGATCATTGCCAGGGAGCAACCCTATACTTTTCTCTATGTGGGCAAATGGACTGCTGTCCTGGATAAGAAGATCGTGATAAAGGAAACAGATAACCAAGGGAACGTGATATACAAACAGATCACGCCCACCAAAACGGGTAATTACACTTTCCATTTCAACAGATGGATAAAGCTCCCTGAGGTGCCCGTGTTCAGCGCAGAGGGATAGTTTATGCTGGCTTTCATCGGCCGCAGTATAATTCAAAAAATCATTACGCTGTTCTTTGTTTCCGTAATTTCCTTCTTGATCATCCACCTGGCTCCAGGCGAACCCAGTCAGGTGGATCCCCTCAACCCCAAGTTTACCCCGGAGATGGTGGAACGATTTCGGAAGGAATTTCATCTGGATAGACCTCTGTATGTCCAGTACACCTACTTTTATCGTGATCTTTTCACAGGAAAGACCGTGTCCTGGAAGGACAATCGACCGGTGCTCAAGAAAATATGGGAAAGGTTCAAGAATAGTCTCTGGCTCTTTATTGTGGGCACCATCCTGACCTGGACTCTTTCCTTTCCCATCGGGATTCGTTCGGCCATTTTCCGAGGCGGATTCTATGATCGAAGCACCACGTTCTTTTCATATTTACTGATATCCATACCCGGGTTTTTTTTCGCCTATATCCTGATCATTGTGGTGGTAAACACCTGCCATGTACCGGTGATCGGGATGGAGACATTTGGGATCGGGGAGCCGCCGTGGTATCGTTGGTTCATGGACAGGATCTGGCACCTCCTTCTTCCCTCACTGCTCGGGGCGACCGCTGGTATCGCCATTCTCTCAAGATATGTCAGGAGCCAGATGCTTGAGGTGGAGAGCCAGGACTACGTGCGGACAGCCCGTGCAAAAGGTCTACCTGAAGAGCAGGTCCACTATAAGCATGCCCTGAGAAATGCGCTGTTGCCCTTTGTCACCATGTTTGGCCTCATTTTACCTGGCCTCATTGGAGGCTCAGTGATCATTGAGTCTATCTTTTCCTGGCCCGGGATGGGAAGGATGGCATACGAGGCTATACTGGCTCGAGACTATCCGATTATCCTGACGGTAAACTTTGTCTCTGCTGTATTAGTGCTGGCTGGCACCTTTGTCTCTGATGTGCTCTATATGGTGGTAGATCCGAGGATACGGCTGTGATGCGACGAGAGACAAGAAAATTTGTCGACACCGTAGAGATGCAGGAACCCCTTGCCCCACGGGAGTCGCGTTGGCAGGAGTTCTGGCGGCTTCTCAAGCGAAACAGACTGGCTTTTTTGGGCCTTATCATCTTTGTTTTCTTCTTCCTGACAGCCCTTGCAGGGCTGATGCTCACTTCGGGGACCAGGCCCGTTCTGGATCCTGCCATGGTAAGGCTCCAGGAAAGATTGCGGGCTCCGCTCTCCAGTCCCAATCTGGAGATGCTGCTCCCCGATGAAATCCCCAGGCTGGGGGTTTACCTCTTTGGAACCGATGATTTGGGGCGAGATGTTTTTGCAAGGATGATGCAGGGCGCCTGGGTTTCCTTGACCGTTGGGTTTGTGGCAGTGGGCATTGCGGTACTTATCGGCATAATTATGGGGGGGATATCTGGCCATTTCGGGCAAAACCGCATCAGGGTGGATCACATTCTTGCTACCATCTTTTTGCTTTCAGGCTTGGTTGTGCTGGTTCTTTTGGTGAGACCTTTGTGGGCCACATTACTTGGTGGGTTTGCTTGGGGCTGCATGTTCTCTCTCTGGTGGAGAAAAGTATGGGGAGGCCTATCCTTGCCAAAGTGGTTGAGTATCCTCCGCAGAGACACCATTTCCATTGACACCTTAATCATGCGATTTGTAGACATCATGCTCTGCTTTCCCAGCTTTTTCCTGATACTCACCGTGGTGGCGCTGCTTCCAGCCAGCATGTACAACATTATGATCGTCATTGGGCTGACGAGCTGGATGGGCACGACACGCTTTGTCCGTGCTGAATTTCTATCCCTCAGAGAACAGGATTTTGTGACCGCTGCCTGTGCCCTCGGCGTCAGCAACTGGCGGATCATATTTCGCCACATGATTCCCAATGCCATTGCACCGGTGCTCGTTTCAGCGACCATTGGTATTGCCACGGCCATTCTAACAGAAGCAGGCCTGAGTTTCCTTGGGTTCGGGGTTCCACCACCGCACGCCACCTGGGGGAACATCCTGTCCGATGGAAAGAATTTCATATTCGATGCTCCCTGGCTGACCTTCATTCCGGGGTTCGCCATCCTGATAGTGGTGCTCTCCTTCAATCTCTTTGGTGAGGGGTTACGAGACATATTGAACCCCAAGCTCAGAGAGCGATATTGATGCTTTCTGTTCAGGACTTGAAGGTATATTTCGTCGGTGATGGCCGGGTTGCTCGCGCCCTTGATGGAGTGAGCTATGAGGTCCGTAAAGGCGAGACGGTCTGTCTTGTAGGAGAGTCAGGTTGTGGAAAGACCGTGTCAGCCATGACCATCCTAGGAATTATTCCCCAGCCCCCCGGTAAGATCATGGGAGGCAAAGTCTTATTCAATGGTCAAAACCTCTTGGATCTGAGCGAAGGAGAGATGCAGAAGATTCGCGGAAAACACATTGCTATGGTCTTCCAGGAGCCCATGACCTCTCTTAATCCCGTATTTACCATAGAGGACCAAATCCGGGAGGCCTTCATGGTTCATGAAAGGGTGGATGAAAAAGATATACGCCAGAGATGTATACAGCTCCTCAAGGACGTGGGTATACCGTCGCCAGTGGAGCGCCTTAAGGACTATCCCCATCAGTTAAGCGGTGGACAGAGACAGCGGGTTATGATCGCCATGGCACTGGCATGCAATCCTGATTTGGTGATCGCCGATGAACCAACCACGGCCCTCGATGTCACCATCCAAGCGCAGATTCTCAATCTATTTCAAGAGATCCAGCAGAAACGGCAGATGTCCTTGCTATACATCACCCATGACCTGGGAGTGGTAGCGAGTATTGCAGATCGCATCTATGTGATGTATGCAGGTGTCATTGTGGAGCAGGCAGATACCTTGCATATTTTCCATAAACCTCGCCATCCCTATACCCGGGGACTCCTGGCATCACTTCCCAGTCGCGCTAAGCGAGGAAGTGCGCTCCACAGCATCCCGGGCACGGTCCCAGACCCTGCGCAGAAGCCAAGTGGTTGTCCGTTTCATCCCCGGTGTACATTTGCTATCCAGACCTGCAGGATTCAATTTCCGGAAATGTGTGATTACCGAAAGGGGCACTTGAGTCGCTGCCCGGTGCTCTATGAGCAAGAGAAGCCACACAATGGAACGGATGAAGCCATCTAATAACGTCCTACTGAAGGTCGAAGGGCTGAGAAAATACTTCCCGGTACGAAGAGGTTTCTTTCAGCGGGTCATCGGGTGGATCAAAGCCGTTGATGACGTGGACCTTGAAGTTTATCAGGGGAAGACCCTGGGCCTGGTGGGAGAGAGTGGCTGTGGCAAGTCTACCATCGGTCGGCTCATTTTGAAACTTTTGGAACCTGATGAAGGAAGGATCATCTATCAGGGTCGAGAAATCAGCAGCGTTTCCCAGGATGAAATGAAGCCGCTTCGCAAAGAGATGCAGATCATCTTCCAGGACCCATTTGGTTCTCTTAATCCGCGCATGACCGTTGGTCAATCAATCGAAGAAGGACTTCGTACCCTGGGTGTAAAAGGACATGGTGAACGAAGAACCAGGGTGGGTGACCTCTTGGAGACGGTAGGAATAGGGCCAGACGTAGCTGATTTCTATCCTCATGAGTTCAGCGGCGGTCAGAGACAGAGGATAGGCATAGCGCGGGCCCTGAGCGTTGAACCTTCATTAATCATATGTGATGAACCGGTATCGGCACTTGACGTATCCATACAGTCCCAGATTATCAATCTTCTTAAGGACTTACAGAACAAATTGGGTCTTAGCTATCTCTTTATCTCCCACGACCTTACGGTAGTTGGGTACATCAGTGATACGGTCGCCGTGATGTACCTGGGCCATATTATGGAGTATGCACCAGCAGATGAGCTTTTTGATAACCCCCTTCATCCCTATACACTGGCGTTACTTTCAGCCATACCTACCCCTGATCCGGATGTTCGGCATGAACAGAAAGGACTGGTCGGTGATGTCCCGAGCCCTTTTAACCCACCTCCAGGTTGCAAGTTTCAGGGGAGATGCCCTCTTGTTGAAGACCGGTGCCGAATAGAGGAGATTGACGTATACAGGGTACACGAAGAGCATACAGTGCGATGTTGGAAGGTAGTTAAAAAATAAGAAGATGGTGATCGGATATAACCTGGTGGGCGAGAAACTGAGGGATCCCTTGGATCCCGAGGCTGAGCCCTAGGTCCTCTTGAGGAAGCGGGCAAAATAGTCGAGACCGGACCAAATGGTAAACACCAGGGCAATCCAGAGTAACACGGGTCCGATGTCAGGGACAGGAATGGAGAAATAGGGGTAGTGAAGGATCAAGAGATTGGTGGCAGACAGCTGCGACAGGTTTTTCATCTTGCCGAGGCGACTGGCAGAGATGATGATTCCTTCCGCCCCGGCCACCCCTCTGAGGGTGGTCACCGCCATTTCCCTGCCGATGATCACGGCCACCATCCAGGCACTCACCCTCTCTAATGGGATCAGCATAACGAGGGCGCTGCAAACGAGGAGTTTGTCTGCCAGGGGGTCGAGGAGCTTGCCCAGATTAGTCACCGTATTCTTCCTGCGGGCCATGTATCCGTCTAATGCATCGCTGAGGGCGGCCAAGAGGAAAATGAGGGCGGCGGCAAAGCTTGTTCCCTTCCCGGGGAACAGAAGGAAGAGGACGATAAGGGGTATGGCACCTATGCGGAAGAGGGTGAGGCTGTTGGACAAGTTCCAGAACCTACCTCTTTTGGCCTTCATCTTCCAGGTGTGCCTTTTGGCGAACTGCTTTGGTACTCTTTGTAATACCTCAAGACCTCAGCTACGTAGTTTTTCGTTTCACTATAGTTGGGGATTCCATTGTTTTGAGTGACGACGGTCTCTCCAGCGTTATAGGCGGCTAAGGAAAGCTTCAAATTGTGATCAAAACGCTCCAAGAGGTATTTCACGTACTTCACCCCCCCCTCTATGTTCTCCCTGGGATCGAAGGGGTTTAAAACATTCATCTTCATGGCGGTCTCAGGCATGAGTTGCATCAGGCCTTCCGCCCCTTTTGTAGAGATGGCGTAAGGGTTGAAGCTGGATTCAGCCCTAATAATTGCTTTTACCAAGGCAAAATCGACACCATACTTTTGGGATGATGTATCAATAAGGTGGTCGTATTTGTTGGAGTCTGGTTTATAGCTCGTCCGTACCTTCGAGGTATTACTCGATCTCTCTCGTAAAAAGACGCGGTACTGATAGTGGGTGGGGACATTGGTGAAGTGCATGACGCCTTCTTTGTCGATATACAGGAAAATATCGGCCAAAGCTGGGGAGGTCATCATTGATAGGAGAACTATAAATCCTATGATGGCGATAATGCGCAACCCGTCCCCTCTCATATGCTAATTATACTCAAAATGTTACGTTTTCTTTTTACACCTTGAAAGGTGCAGAGTCAAGTGGAAAACCCTGGCCAAAAGATTCACAAAATTTGAAGGAATAACGTCATTATATTAGCAACTTAATACGACCTTACCTTTGATATCCCTTCGAGCTTTTTGACTTGGGCACCACTTCAACAAATTACAGGCTAATAATATCTCATGCAAGAAATTTACCAACTATTTAAACTCCTCTGCTTCAAAGAGGGGGAAGCTACTGTTACCATTCAACATCACCTATCCTGCCGTTATTAGGGCATGTTGGCGATTTTGAGGAGAATGCTGAGGAAAGTTCTGAGCAGCCCTTACCCCTTGACGGGCGGGCAGAGTGGGTTTATGATGAGGTCGATTTTTGCCCTAGGAGAGCTTGTATGGGGAAATCGAAGGTGCGCAAGACTTACGAAGAGATAAACAAGCGCATTGGCAAGGGGGAGGCCGTGGTGGTGACGGCCGAGGAAATCATCGATATGGTGGTTGAAAAAGGAGCGAGGGAGGCGGCCAGAGAGGTGAATGTAGTGACCACTGGGACCTTTGCTCCCATGTGTTCCTCAGGAGCCATCCTCAAGGAGTGGATTCAAGAGGGACTGTTTACTTTGGGGATACCTCAGAAGAGCCTTCTGATCTAATAGGCCTGTGGGTTGCGAAAAAGAAGTATTTCTTCATAGCAGAAAAGTACTCTACCGTGGCTCTGGAAACTAACTGGACAGTATTTGCTCACGCTGGGGAAACCCCCATTATAAAGGGGAGCAGGTCGACGGAAGGGGAGAGCCTGAGGGCAAATACCTCTTTAATTTCGCCCTTCGCATGTCTACGGTCCATGATTATCCTCCCGCCTTCTTCCGCAACCTGTTCCACTCCTTGTCCACATTCTCCTGGATCAGCTCAATCTCCCCCTCGCTCAGATGGCTGAAACGCCCTTGCAATCTTATGTATTCATCTACTAAGATCCCCTTGGGTTCAAAGTTCATAGTATATTTCTCCCCCCCCTCGACCTCATAGAGGGGGAAGATCTTGCTCTGGACGGCAAGACGGGATATCTTGATGGAGAGCTCCGGGTCGATCCGCCACCCAGGGGGGCAGGGGGAGAGGACATGGATGAACTTGAAACCCCTTGTTGAATTCGCCTGTTGCAATTTTCGGATGAAGTCCTCCGGATAGGCGATGGTGGCTGTGGCCGCGTAGGGGATCCGGTGGGCCGCCATGATCTCCATGATATCTTTTTTAGGGTTCTCCTTGGGTTGATTGGCGGGGGTAGTGGTGGTCCAGGAGAGATAGGGGGTGGCGGAGCTGCGCTGCATGCCTGTGTTCATATAGGCCTCGTTGTCATAGCACACATAGATGAAGTCATCGTTGCGCTCAGCCGCCCCGGAGAGGGACTGCAGCCCAATGTCGAAGGTACCCCCGTCCCCCGCCCACACCACGACCGTGGTCTCCGTATCGCCCTGCATCTCGAGCGCTGCCTTTACCCCTGCCCCCGTTGCCCCACCAGTCTCAAAGGCGACATGGACAATGGGCACTTTGAGCGAGGAGTAGGGGAACGGGCCGGCAATGATGGACCAACAGCAAGCCGGGAGCACCACGATAATCTTCCCTCCCAGGGCCTTGAGGGCAAAGCGCATGCTCAACGCTGCACCACACCCTGGGCAGGCCAGGTGCCCAGAGACCATATACTCTTCTCCCGGGATCTCGATCCTCAAGGTATCCTCCTCCTCATCCCCTCATTCCGGCCCAGATGATCTCCCCCTCGGGCCTCTCGTTTTGGCAGGTATATTCTATGATCTCTGTGATTAATGAAGGGGTGACGTCCCTGCCCCCCAGGCCGGTCACAAAATCGAAGACCTGGGGCCTTTTCTCCTCGTCACAGAGGGTGGCCTTGATCTCATGGCCGAATATTCCCCCACACCCAAAGGAGATGTTCCTGTCGATCACGGCTACCTTCTGCGCCCCCCGCAGGGCCTCCTTCACCTCCTCTCTGGGAAAGGGCCTGAACATCTTGATCTTTAATAACCCCACCTTTACTCCCCTTTCCCTCATGCGGGCGATGGTCCCCCGAGAGGTGCTGGTTACCGTTCCGGTGGTCACCAAGATCACCTCTGCGTCGTCACATAGGTGGCCCTCAATAGGGCCATACCCTCTCCCAAAACTTTTAGCGAAGAGGTCATCTACCCTCTTGGCTACTTTTTTAGCCTCCTCCATGGCGTATTGTATCTTGTAGCGAAACTCCTGGTAGTATTCTGGAGAGACCATCAAGTTAAAGGAATGGGGGTCGTTGACATCACATTTATAACGGGCATGATACTTGGGCAGGAACTTGTCCACCTCTCCCCCCTCCGGTATCTCCACCGGTTCCGAGGTATGGGAGAGGAAGAATGCGTCCAAGACCACCATCACCGGTATATATACCTCCTCCGCTATCATGTACGCCTGGATGACGGTGTCCAGCACCTCTTGGTTATTCTCGCAATAGAGTTGGATCCAGCCAGTATCCCTCTGCGAGAGGCTGTCCGTCTGATCATTCCAGATGTTCCAGGGGGCCCCCAAAGCCCGGTTTACGTTGGCCATCACTATAGGGAGTCTTGACCCAGCAGCCCAGTGTAGCATCTCATGCATCAGGGCCAAACCCTGAGAGGAGGTGGCGGTGAAGGTCCTGGCCCCAACCATTGAAGCCCCGATGATGCTGGCGAGGGCCGAGTGCTCTGACTCCACCCGCAAGAACTTGGCCTCTAGGATGCCATCGGCACAAAGCTCTGCCAAATTTTCCACGATGGTGGTCTGGGGGGTAATGGGATAGGCCGAGATCACCTCTGCCCGGGATAGCAAGACCCCATGCGCGACAGCCTGGTTCCCGGTCAGGACCTTCTTCATCTTTGCTCCACCTCCAGGGAGAAGGCATATCTGGGACATTCCACAAAACAGATTCCGCACCCTTTACAATATTCATAATCTATCTTATGCTCCAGTCCGTTGGCATTTTTAAGAATGGAGATATCAGGGCAGAAGATATAACAGTTGTCGCATTCGTTACATACTCCACAACTGAAGCAACGCCCTGCCTCCTTCATGGCCATCTCCTCCGTTACGCCGAAGGCAACCTCCTCAAACCCTTCCCTCCTCTCAAAAGGGAGGAGTTTGATCTTGGGCACCCTGTCGGAGTAGTCGAAGTACAGGGTGTTCAGATCTGAGAAGGCCACCACATAGGGAGTCCTGGCCCTGGCCTCAGGGTGGAAGTATTTGACCATGGAAATGGCACCATTTCCCGCCACACAGATTCGATTTATGATGTCTGTGGGGTCTTGCTTTTGCAGGTAAGAATCGATGGCCACTGCCCCCCTCTTTCCGTCGCCGATGGCCTGGGCGATGTTGTGACTGGGGGATGCAATGTCCCCCCCAGCAAATACCCCTGGCAGAGAGGTTGCCCCTGTATGATCGGTGATGACCATTCGTTCCTCCGCTGCCAAATGCTTGATGAATCCGTTGAACAGGGAGGGGTCTGGTTCCTCCCCGATGGCCACAATGATGCCGCCCGTCTCTAGTTGTGCCCTGTCAGCTTCGTTGAAGGACGGGTTAAACTTCCCCTCTTTATCGAAGACAGAGGTGCAGCGCACCAACTCGATACCCAGCGCCCTTCCCCCTTTTTCCAAAATCCTCCTGGGGCCCCAGGAATTTTGAATGGTCACCCCCTCTTCCTCGGCCTCTTCTATCTCCTCGGCAGAGGCGGGCA
>CP070817.1:115336-121167 GCA_020344255.1 Deltaproteobacteria bacterium
CCCCTCGCCAAGGCGCTCCAGCCCCCTCGAGAGCCGCTTGACACACTCCAGATCGAATTGAGCACCCCTTACCTTGGTCAGCAAAACACCCATCAACTCAGCAAATCCGGGGTTGTCCTCAATTAACAACACCTTGATATGTTTATATTCTTCAGAATTGTTCTGCACGGAAGCCTCCAGTGGTGAAGTAGCATAGAACGACATGGCTTTTTCAGCTCCTCTTTTACGGGCTTGAGCTTACCCCGCTACACCCTATAAATTTAATGGTAAGTTTAGATCAATTTATTCTGCAGCAAAATTTGTGCCAGCGGCAGCACGCTGGGACGCCTGGAATTTCTTGTCAGGAAGGGGAAGATGAGTTTACCCATGCTCGGTTTGTCAATTTTTGTCAATTACAGAGGCCTTTTTTGACACTTCCTTACTCTCCAAGAATCCCAGCCATACCTGTACTGCTCTTTGCGCATCTCTCCTCACCAAATTGCATCGCTGTCTGTATGTCGTTATATTGGTATATTTTTTGCTCAAATATCTTTCGCCTAATGTATCAAGAAAACGAGATTTATAGTGAAGACTGGATTCTCGATGAAACCCAGGAAAAAGTCCGCAGAAATCATTCTCTTGATAACACTCATCCTCTTGTTCTGCTTTTTTCATACCGGGTGTCAGTATGCCGCCCCCCTCGCTTTGACAAGTACTTCGATGGGGATCGCCTATTATTACACCAATGTTGCCGAAAAGACTTGCTGTTTCGATCTGGATAGGATGACCAGGGCCACCTTGCAAGCACTAAGGAAGATGGGATTTTCGATCTGTGATCAATCCATGACTGAAGGCGAGCGGACGATCAGAATAAAGGCGGAAACAGAAAATCTGGATATTATCATCAAGTTGAAAAAGGTAACTTCTAAGTGCACCAAGATAAAAGTGAAGGTTAGAGAGGGTGCAAAAATGGATAAAGCCACCGGCATTGAAATTGTCTGTCAAATCGAAGAAGCAGCCAAGGGATTGACTTACACAATAGGTGGATACTCCTTTGAAGTCGCCATGGCGCCCCTCAGCTGGTCCCTTACCCATGAGGAAATCGAATCAATCGATGGCCTGCCTCCCAAAGAAGCCATCCGCCAATGTCGGGTTAATAAGTCCCCCTATGTGGCCAGTGGTAAGGAGTATATTCCCATATCTGTGGATGAGGCAAGGACATATCGGGAAACGGGCATAGCCTCATGGTATGGCCCTAAAGCCATGGGGAAGGACGGCGCTTACATGACAGCAAACGGCGAAGTCTTTGACCCCAACGGGCTCAGCGCTGCCCATCAATATCTGCCCTTGCCAACCTACGTGCGAGTAACAAATCTAGAAAACAAGAGATCTATTATCGTTCGTGTCAACAACCGTGGGCCTTTTGTGAATGGACGCATCATCGACCTGAGTGCCGCTGCAGCACGAAAGCTCGGCTTTTACGAAGAAGGAATAACGGAAGTACTTATCGAGGCCCTCAAAGTCGAACACTAAGACAGGCCCCCAAAGTAAGGGGTAAAACCCTCCTTTTTCCACCTCAAAGATAATCCCAGGATGAACTCTACCCGGGCGAAAATATCTCAACAAGTAAATATCCTTCAAAAAGTCATGCAGCGGTGAAAAGGAAGGCCTGTTCAGCACGGTCATACGTGTCATGCAGGCCTATTGCTTAGCGGGGGACATCCTCCCCAAATTGACATTACTCGACGTGGTTGATCAATTGATAGCCGAATTGATGGAAAGCAAAAATGGGTTTATGAAGACAAGACAATAGCTCCTCTTATCCCACGATCTCCGAGGAGCTGAAAAAGTAGGGAATCTCGAAAGCCGCCGTCTCCGTTGAATCGGAGCCATGGACGATGTTCTGCTCGATGGTGTCGGCATACATCCGGCGAATAGTCCCTTCATCAGCCTGTTGCGGGTCGGTGGCCCCCATGATCTGCCGGTGCCGCTCGATAGCCTTCTCGCCCTCCAAAACCATTACCACACTGGGACCAGAGGACATAAAGACAGTGAGACTCTCGAAGAAGGGCTTGCCTCGGTGAACAGCATAAAAACCCTTCGCCTCCGCTTTATTGAGATGGACCATCTTCATGGCCACGATTTTTAAACCCTCCTGTTCATACCTCCGGATCACCTCGCCGATGAGCCCCTTACGCACTCCATCGGGTTTAATGATGGAAAGCGTCCTCTCATTCACCTTCTCCCCTCCTGACCATTATCTCGTCTGCCTGGGCAGAAGAACGGCAAAGGTGGTCCCCTTACCCTCTTCGCTCTCCACTGCAATGGAACCGAGATGGGCCTCTACAATACTCTTGACGATGGAGAGACCTAACCCTGTCCCTACGATCCCCCTGGTCTTCTCCGACTTGACCCGGTGGAACTTATCGAAGATCCTGGGCAGGTCCTCTTTGGGGATCCCGATACCGGTATCCGCCACCACGGTCTTGACATAATCCCCTTCGTGACCTATCTCCACCCTCACCTCACCACCGGTGGGCGTATATTTTATGGCGTTACTCACTAGATTAGTGAACACTCCCTCCAGGTTACCCCTGTCTCCCAGGACCGGAGGAAGGGAAGGAGATATTTTTTGCCGAAGGGCTACCCCCTTAGCTTTGGCTTCTCCCTCCATCAACTCCACCACCTGGCTTACCACCTCTTCAACTTGGAGGGGCTCTTTCCGCTGTAGGGCCATGCCGGCCTCTATCTTGGATATCTCCAGGAGGTCACCGATGAGTTCAAGGAGACCCCGAGAGCGTTCTTTGGCCCTGCTCAGCAAGTGCCTCTGTTTCTCGGTGACCTCCCCAGCCATGCCTTCCAGAATTAAGTTTATATTCTGTTCAACGGCCGAGACAGGAGAGCGGAGTTCGTGGGAGACCATGGCGATAAAATCCCCCTTCATGCGGTCCAGTTCCAATAAATAGGTCATATCTTCCAAGACTGTTACCGTCCCCAGCACATCTCCGTCTTCGCCTTTCACCGCTGCCGTGTGAGCCCTGATGAGGGATTCCCCGATCTGCAGCTCCTGTGAAATGGTGGCCACCTCCGGGTTCTCCGGCTCTAACACCCCCTGCACTGCCTCGATGAGCTTCTCGTCCCCAATGGCCTCCCGCAGGGGTTTCTCCAGGCAATCATTGACCGCGAGTCCCAGCATCTTACCTGCTGCTGGGTTGGCAAGCACAATCCTGCCCTCCCTATCCGTCACCAAAACCCCATCGGCCATGCAGGTGATGATGGTCTTCACCTTACTCTTCTCCGTGGCCACATCCCTGAGGCTGCGAGCCGCCTCCGCCCTCAGCTTTTCAGCCTCCCGCTCCAGCCTCCTCTTCTCCAAGGCCCGGTTGACCACCAAACGGAGCTGATCGGGTGTAAAGGGCTTGGGGATGAAGTCGTAAGCCCCCTTCTTCATGGCCTCCACGGCTGAATCAACGGTGGCGTAGCCAGTGATAACCACTATTAGGAGGGCGGGGTTAATCCCTCTGGCCGCCTCCAGCACCTCCATCCCACTCATCCCCGGCATCTTCAGGTCTAAGAGGACTGCTTCAAACCCTTGGGGGTCATCCTTGATAGCTGCAAGCCCCTCCTCCCCGTTGGCTGCTGCGATGACTTGGCATTGCTCTCTGGCGAGGATCCGACAACAACCATCGCGCATCACAGCCTCGTCATCGATCACCAAAATCTTGATCCCTTCATTCACAACGCATCCTCCACCGTCCTGCACGAACTATTCCCTCGAAACTACTTTGAGAGCAGGACTTCTATCCTCCTGACCAATTCTTCTGGTTCCACCGGTTTGTCGACGTAGTCATCCGCCTCGGTCTCCATTCCCATCTGCTGCGTATACCTGGTGGTGGATAATTTGGAAATCACGGCGGTGAGCAAAAGGATGGGGATGGAGCAATATTTAGGATCGGCTTTCAACTCCTTGCAGACCACGTATCCATCCTTGTCGGGCATCATTATATCGAGGACGATGAGATCGGGGTTCTCGGTTTTGGCCTTCTCCAGCCCCTCAAATCCTCCATAGGCAGCAGCTACCTCATAGCCCTTGCTCTCCAAGATGGTGGAAACAGCTTCTACTAGATCAGGGTCATCATCAACGATTAAGATCTTCTTCGCCATATCTTCTCCTCCTTTACGTTTATTTGCTATGCCGTAGGTCTCGGGAGTAGGCCAGCTCCTTCAGCTATTTCCCGCACCTTCTCCTCCCACTCGATGGCCATGATATGAACACCTCGTATTCCTTCCATCTCCCTTAACTTCCGGATGGTCTCGATGCAGATTTTTATCCCTTCATCGCTCTGTTTCTCCTTTGGAACCCCTTTGAGCCTTTCTATAATCTCATCGGGCACATCCATCCCTGGGACCAAGTTCTTCATATACCTGGCCATGCCTACGGATTTCAGAGGGGTGATGCCGGCCAAGATACAGACCTTCTCATGGAGCCCCATATCGACTACCTGGCGCATCCACTCCTCGAAGCGCTTTAGGTTATATATGCACTGGGTCTGGATAAACTCCACCCCTGCGGCCACCTTTTTGCCCAACCTCAAGGCCCTGATTTCGAAGGGGTCAGCGAATGGATTAGCCGCCGCCCCGATGAAGAGCCGTGGTGCCTTCGTCAGTTCCTCATCATTGAGAAACTTCCCCTCATCCCTCATTTTTTTGACCGTCATGATGAGCTGGATGGAATCTATATCATAGACGTTCTTGGCTTGGGGGTGGTCGCCAAAGCGCTGGTGATCGCCGGAGAGACAGAGGATGTTATTGATCCCCAAGGCGGCCGCCCCCAAGATGTCGCTCTGAATGGCGATGCGGTTGCGGTCCCGAGTCACCATCTGGAGGATGGGGTCAAAACCCATCTCTTTGAGGATGAGACAGGAAGAGAAGCTCGACATCCTGACTACGGAGGTCTGGCAGTCTGTAATGTTCACTCCGTCGACCACCCCTTTTAATAATTCGCCCTTATCTCGGATGACATCAGGATCTGCACCGCGGGGAGGACCACACTCCGAGGTGACAGCAAATTCCCCTGCTTCCAGAACTTTCTCTAGATTGCTGTCCGTCTTCATTGCTTCATATCCTCCCTGACCATCTTCCTGAGTCCTCCATCTCTGCTGCTTGACCAGTCTTTGATGGGGAAGATCTCCATAAACCTGCTCTCAAACTCCCCCAAAACCTTCAGGCGGTCGATGATGAGTTGCCATCCACATTCGATCTCTGGGTTTACCTCGCACTTCCCATTAGAGGAACCACCACAGGGCCCGTTGAGGAGGCTCTTGGAACAGCGGGTGATGGGACAAATTCCTCCCGTGAGGTGCAGTACACAATTGCCGCACCCTTGACACCTCTCGCTCCAGACCCCCTGCTCCAATGCCCCTCCCATGAATGAGGTGTTCAGCCCGGGAAAGGCGGGAATGTCTCTATAATGCTCGGCCATATACTGTACCCCCACCCCACAGGCGATGGAAAGAATGGCCTGATAGTCCCCAGCATACCCTCTGATCTGCTCCACATATTCCGGGTCACACTGTCGCTCCAGCGTTACTTCTCGGATCTCTATTTCTCTGCCATCTCTCTTTCTTGCCGTCCTTATAGCAGAGGCAAGAAATTGAACCTCCTTCTCACCCCCTGCCGCACACACGGCCACGCACCCTTTGCACCCTATCAAGAGGATCTTGTCGTATTTGTCAACCATCTCCAATATCTCATCTATCGATTTCCCCTCCGCAACGATCATGTCTCCTCTCCCTCCTTTCCTTCCTCGGAAAATTCCTTCCCCGTCCCGGTCTTCACAGGGCTCGGGCCCA
>CP070817.1:121267-134814 GCA_020344255.1 Deltaproteobacteria bacterium
TCATTGATTAATGGTTACAATTGAGTTACATACTGCTACAACTCTTTAAAATGATAACGAAAAAATGCGGATAAGGGATTTAACAATGCCCATCTTCTGAGGTACTGTCAGGAAAACAACATCGCCTTTCCGAGGACAAGGGCTTACAGGAAAAATGACAATTGCTATGGAGAGCAGAAGAACTGGACTGTGGTAAGGAAAGCAGTTGGATACCTGAGATATGACACAGAAGAGGAGCTCAAGACCTTCAATGAGTTGTATCAGTGCTTAAGGCTCTATACAAACTTCTTCCAGCCTGGCATGAAATTAATTGAGAAGATAAGAGTGGGAAGCAAGGTAAAGAAGGAATACGATGAGCCAAAAACCCCGTATCAGAGAGTGACAGAGTCGCACCTGGTACGGGATGAGACCAAGGAGAAACTCACAGGACAGTATGATACACTGAATCCTGTGGAGCTCAAGAGGAATATCACGAAGCTCCAAAACAGACTGCTTGAGCTGCAAGGCATGAAGAGAGCTTACCGGAGGGCAGAATATCGCAAGAACTTTCACATAGATTCTTACGTGAAGCAATGAATATCATTTCATGTAGATCCTTACATGAGGCAATAAGCCCTGGATTTATGGACTCTTGAGGTGAGTTGACAAGGGAGATGAGCAAAACTAAAATGGTTTTATTGAGTAACAAACATTATGAGGGAATAGCTATGACCCCAAAGGATATAGTGGAAAGGGTGACATGGCTCAGGAAAGAGATTGAATATCCTAACTACCGGTACTATGTCCTGGATGACCCGGTGATATCCGATGTCGAATACGACGCCTTAATGAGAGAGTTGGAGGAGCTCGAGGAAAGACATCCTGAGTTCAAGACCCCCAACTCCCCTACCCAGCGTGTAGGCGCCCCTCCCCTGGAAGAGTTTGGAACAGTAACACATACCATACCCATGTTAAGTTTGGCAAACGCCATGGAGGAGGAGGATGTCATTGAATTCGACCAGCGGATCAAGCGCTTCCTGAAGACCGATACGGAGATTGAGTATGTGGCGGAACCAAAATTAGATGGAGTAGCCGTTGAGCTTGTCTATGAAGGGGGGGAGTTTGCGGTAGGGTCCACCAGGGGGGACGGGGTCACCGGAGAGGACATTACTCAAAATCTGAGGACCATCAAGACCATACCTATGCACCTCATAGAAAAAGAGGTGGCGTCTCCCGAGAGGCTGGAGGTGAGAGGAGAGGTCTATATGGAGGTAGAGGATTTCAAAGAGCTCAACAAGAAGCGGCAAGAAAGCGGTGAATCTCTCTTCGCCAATCCCCGCAATGCCGCTGCGGGATCACTCCGCCAGCTTGACTCATCTGTCACCGCCCAGAGGCCCCTCAAGATCTTCTGTTACAACATCGGCGAGGTAAGGGGGAGGGAATTTGAGAGCCAATGGGAGCTCCTCCAGACGCTGCCCAAATGGGGGTTGAGGGTAAATCCACTGATCCATCGTTGCAAAAGTATCCAGGATACCATCAATTATTATACAGAAGTCAATGAATTCCGCGAGGAACACCCCTACGAGATGGATGGTGTGGTTATCAAGGTGAACAACTTCGAGCTTCAGCGCAGGCTCGGGGAGGTCTCCAGGAGCCCTCGATGGGCCTTGGCATACAAATTTCCCGCCAAGCAGGAGACTACCAAGATCATCAATATCAAGGCACAGGTAGGACGCACAGGGGCTCTGACCCCCGTGGCCGAGATGGAACCGGTAAGGATCGGGGGGGTAGAGGTAAAGAGGGCAACCCTCCACAACCAAGATGAGATCGACAAAAAAGACGTCAGGATCGGTGACACCGTGGTGGTGCAGAGGGCGGGGGACGTGATCCCCGAGGTGGTCAAGGTCATACCATCCAAGAGGACCGGTGCCGAGCAGACGTTCACCATGCCTGATAAATGCCCCGTCTGCGGGGCTGATGTGGTCCGCCTCCCGGGCGAGGCTGTCCACCGCTGTGTCAGTATCTCCTGCCCTGCCCAGTTGAAGGGGAGGATAAAACACTTTGCCTCCAAAAGGGCCATGGACGTCGATGGGCTAGGGGTGAAACTAATCGATCAATTTGTGGACACAGGCATGGTCAAAGATATTGCTGATCTCTACTATCTGAAAGAAGAAGACCTTGTCCCGTTGGAAAGAATGGCCGAGAAGTCGGCGGAAAACCTCCTTCAGGCCCTGGAGAAGAGCAAACACCCCTCCCTCGCCCGCTTCATTTACGCCTTGGGGATTCGCCTTGCAGGGGAACACATCTCTCAGGTGTTGGCTCAGAGGTTAGGTTCCCTTAATGGGTTCTTCCAGGTTACAGAGGAGGAGCTGTTGGAAATCCCGGAGATAGGCCCTGAAGTGGCACAGAGCGTGGTTCGGTTCTTCCGCGACAGGGCAAACCGCAAGGAGATCGAAAGGCTCCAAAAGGCAGGGGTGAAGCTGGAGGAAGAGAGGGAGGAGAAAGAGGAGCCCCTGAACGGGATGACCTTTGTCTTTACCGGAGTGCTGGAGGAGATGAGCAGAAATGAGGCCAAGGACCTAGTGGAGGACCTTGGGGGTGAGGTGGCCTCCAGTGTGGGTAAAAGAGTGGACTATGTCGTGGTGGGGAAGGATCCTGGATCGAAATATGCCAAGGCCAGGGAGTTGGGCCTCACAATCATCGACGAAGGGGAATTCAAAAAGCTGGTGGGGCTGGCATGAAACCCCTCTGCTTATCCCATTCCCCATGACCTCCATTCACGTTATCCCCAAAGAAAGACGTGGCAAGATATTGACGAAGGCCAATTTTGGCTGCCTTCGGGGGCTCTATACCGTCAACGTCACCAGTGGATGTAGCTTGGCCTGCACCTACTGCTATGCCAGAGGCTACTCCCAGGCACCTCCTAAAGGGGAGGTGGAGCTTTACGTCAACCTCCCCCCCTCATCAAGCAAGAGCTCACCAACCCTCGCAGGAGAGAAAATCCAGACCTTGTGGTCTTCAATACCGCCTCCGACTGCTTTCAACCCCATCCCGCTATCCTCGATGTCACCTACCTCTCCATGAAGACCCTGCTGGAGAATGGGGTGACCCTTTCTTTTCTGACCAAAGGCGAGATACCAGCCCGTTTCCTTCATCTATTTCGCCTATGGTCCGGAAGAGTTATAGCACAAATAGGTCTAGTTTCCCTCTCGGAGAGATATTGGCGACAGTTTGAGCCGGGGGCGGCTACGCCGGAGGTGAGGTTGAAAAACATCCGATCCTTAGCCGGTATGGGTATTATCCCTGAGGTCAGGATGGATCCCATCATTCCTTTTTTAACCGACAGCGATGATGAAATCGAGAGACTTATCAGGGTCATCAAGGAGTTAGGGGTTAAAAGGATAAGCCTCAGCTATCTGCATTTGCGTCCAAGAATCGCCAGACAGCTGGAGGAGGAGCTCTCCGCTCTTTTTAGGAAGATCATCCATAGCTGCTTCCAAAACCAGCCTTGGGCGGAGGTAGGCACATCTACCAAAACAAAGCTCATCCCCAAACCTTTACGAGAGAGAGGATATACGAGAATTAGGGAAATCGCCCAGGCCTACCGGATCGATTCGGCTATCTGCTCTTGCAAGAACCCCGATCTCAGGGGAGGGATCTGTGCCCCACAGCGGTTAATTAAGAGGCGTTCATTGAAAAAGGAGGAAAAAAGGGATGGGCAATTGACCCTCTTTCCGTGTTGAGGCTCATTCATAGGGGAGATCCTCCTCTGCATAGGTGCACACCTCGCGTAACGTTATGAACAGATTGGTTGCCAAGTCTTTACATCCCCCCCCTCGAAGAACCATCCGCCACAGTATTCAAGGCCTCAGCCAGGACTTTGGCCTCCTCCAAGCTCAGCTCTATCTTGATGGGAAACTGCTTATCTCTCTCCTCATATACCACATTCACTGCCATCTCCTCCAGTCCAAAGAAATTGCTTACCAGACCTCCACCTTCTCCAATTGAAACTCCACATTTCCCACAACAGGGATTTCCAGGGATATACTCACGGGGAACCTCCTCTCATCATCGGTATACCATATCTTTATCACCCCCTCCTTACCTCCCAGACTGAAGAAGGGAACTGTGGACTCCAGGCATATGGTTCTTGCGTCACCGTAGAGAAGGGTTGAAATTTCCGCACACGAGGCAATGAAAATCACCTCCCTGACCCTCATCCCGTCATAAATCCTCATCTCTATCTTATCCCTCTCCCCCACTCCTTCATCCAAAAAAAATTGGAGGAAGATGCTCAGAGGATCAACAGTTTGAGGAGGTACCGATACCTCCCTCACGGAGGGTGGGTCCACCCTCTCGACGAATACTTTGGAACTGCCCATGTCGAAGGTGAGGATATCGGTATAGCACTTTTTCTTCGAGAAAACCCCCCATTGATCCACCTCTTTTACATAATACTGGGGCTCTAACCCCTCCTCCTTGACAGAAGAGCGGAACCGATTGTGCATCCGGAAAAAAGGAAAGGTGAAACCTGTGGTATCCACCGCTGCCTTTACCACGTAGAGAGGGCTCTGCCGTTCTATGGAAAGAGAAGCCTTGACGATGGTAGCCCCGAGCTTCTGAAATCGGTAATGAAAACTCACCCCCTTCCAGGGATGGGAGGCATGACCTAACTCATGGGGCAGGTGCGCAAGACAAAGCACAATGATGCCGATGATAACGTTCTTAATCATCCTCATCATCCATTGACCTCCGGACCCTAGTCTCCTCTGTCAACTCAAGCCACCGTTTTCTGACCATTCTCTCCGGAAAGGAGGGATGCTGTAAGTAGGGGAGGGAGTTCTCCTCAAAATATTGTAGCAGTCTTCGTCTATCTTCCCCTAACTCTGTCTCTCTAACCCCTAACTGGGTAAGTTCCCGATAGTACTCTACCTCCTCCCCTAAAGCCTTCTTTGCCTTCAGTTCAGAGGGATTGGAGGGAACGATGCCCTGAAGATACTCCGGTCTGACCTTTACCTTACCCCTGATCACCACCTTAAGGTTCCAAAATTCGGCATAATAATTGGAGCTCTCATCGGTTATCTCTAACACCAGCCCATTATCCAGTATCAACCTTTTGAGCAATCTACCCAAGAGACCTCCCTTGCTCTCATCTCTATGAGGCCTTACCCTCACCCCTGTTCATGGAAGATACAGGATTCAAGGATTTGAGGGTGTAGCTGTTTCTGTTGTGACCTCTGCAAAATTTCTATCCCACTGAATACTAATTTATATCCCTTGACCACTGGAATCCTCAAAGAACCTCAATATTGGAGGTTCTAGGGAATTTCTACCAACATGAAAGGCCGAAAGATCATCCAGCTTCCCTCATACAAACTAATCTCACGGTGCATTATATCCGTTCATCCACGGCAATGGCAAGGGGATATGGATGTTGACATCGCACCGTCCGTGGGGTAATGTGCACCTAGATATATCCATGGAGTGGGCAAGTGATGATGGATTCACGCCTCCAGGAGAAAAAAAATGTGGCCTATGAGGAGCACGACCCCAGCTATGGGGCGGTATATATCTATGAGGAGAAGTTGGCCAGTATCAGATCTCAATATCAGAAGATCGAGGTGCTGCAAACCAGAAACCACGGCAAGATCCTGCTCATAGATGATTTTATGATGTTAACCGAGGACTCCGAATTCGTTTACCATGAAATGGTGGTTCATGTCCCCCTAGCCTCTCATCCCCTGGCCAAAAAAGTTCTAGTTATCGGTGGAGGAGATGGGGGGACGGTCAGGGAACTATTGAAGTACCCCCGTCTAGAAAGGATTGTCTTAGTGGAAATAGACGAAGAGGTGATCCGTGTCTGCCGCCAGTTCTTCCCTGATATGTCCCAGAGCCTATCTGACCCTAAGGTGGAAGTGATTATCGGGGATGGCGTCAAGTTTGTGAATAATGCCCAGGAGACTTTTGGTGTCATCATCATCGACTCCACTGATCCCTTCGGAGTCGCTCAGCTATTGATCAGCGCTGAGTTTTACCGGGCATGTCGTTCGATCCTGGGAGAAGAAGGGCTGCTCATGCAACAGGTGGCCTCCCCCTTTTTTACCCCCGATTTATTTGTAAAGATCTTTTATAATATGCGTCAAGCCTTCGATTTGGCCAGTCCAGTACTTGTGCCTGCCCCCTTCTATGTAAGCGGCGACTGGAGCCTAGGACTGGCCTCTGGTTCGGATAGATTCCTTAAACAGGAGATCCCCGAAGGCTATTGGATCCCCATTCCCGGTCTGAAGTATTATAACTGTGAGGTCCATCGGGCTTCTTTTTCCCTCCCCAATTTTGTGCATGACCTCTGCGAGAAGTCCATGCACGCGCCCGATTTGCCTCCAAAATCCATATGAACTGGTTTCTTCTCCGCTAGCTTGCCCTTACTTCTGCGGAAAAAGCTGTTTGTTCCTCTCCTTGTCCTTTTTGGTCAATAGTCTCCCAAACAAACTCTGCATGGTATCCTCTGAATGCTTCACCTTCATTCGGGCCTCGATATCAAGCAGGTCCATGATATCATAATTCATATAATCGAGGATCAGACCATATTCCTTATTAACCCTCTCCGCCACCTCTTTCATCGCGGCGATTAACGCCGCCGTCTTCTCGTCTGCGACCACCCTACGCTCCCGAGGTGGCGTCTCTTCCATCTTCATCCTCGCACTTTCGGCAGCCTGCTCCATCACCGCTCGCCTGATCTGCAAAAGTGCTTCTTGAGCTGCATAGCGGACATAGGAAACACGATCAGTTGCAGCTAGCTCCTCTAACGGGACGAGGGCCTTTTCGTCCCCTCTCTTCCCCAAAGATACAGATGCATTCATCCTCACCATGGGGTTGTCGTTCTTCAGAGCCGAGATGATCAGGTCCACCACCCGTTCATCACCAATCATTTGCAAGGCCCGGAGGGCATTCATCCGGACAACCTCATCATCGTCCTCCAACATCCTCCCTAACGGCTCCACCGCTCGTGGATCCCCGATTGTTCCCAACGCCTTGACCACCTCCCTGCGAACCCCTTTATCCGTATCCTGCAGCGCTTCGATCAAGGGCTCCACCGCCCTGACATCCCGTGCCCGTCCCAATTCCCCAGCAGCGGTCCAGCGGACGAGGGCATTCTCGCCCTGCAGATCTTTGATCAGCTCCTCTATCCCCTTCTCCCCCTGTGAGGAGACGGAGGTGGGGAAAAAGAAGAGGAGAATGAAAAGGAGAGGTACCATTCCTTTTCTCAACACATCTTTTTCCTTGATCTTTTTGTTCATCACTATCTCCTCTCTTAAACTTATTTCTCGTGCATAATGAAGAGATTTCGACGAAAAGGGTCATCTATTCATGAGCGGAATCAAACAGATAAATTTCATCAGTCTCCCTGATACGTTCTTGATTTGATGGGGTTCATGAGGGGGGATATAGAGGGTATGGCCTGGTCCTAACTTAAATTCCTCCCCCTTCTCATTGACCGCGATGCCCTCCCCTTCGAGGATAAATATCTCGTGCTCTTCAGGGTGTTGATGCAACGATGTATGACCGCCGGGTTCAAACTCGAAGACGCGCATGGCAAAGTGAGGAGCACCCTCCTTCTCAGTGATCACATACCTCGCCTTCACCCCTTGAAAGCCAGTCCTGTCCACATCCTCTAGTTCCACATCGGTATAATGCCTTATCTCCATTTTCACCACCAGCTTTTCGAACAATCTTTAAATAATTATACTACGATTAGATAATTTTTGCAAGAGTGATGACTCAATCCGCCTCGGACGGAGTTTCCCCTTGCCTTTTCGGACTGTAAATGATACTTTACCGAAGATTTAGAACAAGATTTTGCCCAAGGAGTTAGGTGATGAAGGTAAAACAGAGGATGGCCAAAAAGTTGGTGACCATCGGAAAAGATGCCACGGTCTCCGACGCCATCCGCCTCATGAAGAAACACTCCATCCGCCACCTGCCGGTCATTGAAGGTAGGGAATTCATAGGTTGGGTGACGGAGGGGGATATCCGCCAGGCTTATCTCGCCTCCCTCATTGAGCAGGTGACGGTGGGTGATCTCATGATTAAGGATCCGATCATTATCCGCCCGGAGGCCAATCTAGAGGAAGCAGCAGAGATTCTCTATCGTCACGGGATAGGGGGCTTGCCCGTCGTGGATGGAACCAAAGTGGTGGGGGTCATCACCGTGTCTGACATTATGGCTGCCTTTATTGAGGTGATGGGGATCCTGCAGGAAAGCTCTCGGATTGATGTGATCTTGGCGGGGAAACGTCATGCCTTTGAAAACGTCTCCAAAATCATCATGGACCATGGGAGTGAGATCATCAGCGTAGGGATGTCCGCCCACCAGGACCGAAGAAGGCGGGTTTACTATCTCCGTCTTACCAAGTGTGACGTGCATGCGGTGGCCAAAGAGATTGAGGAGGCTGGATACAAAGTGGTCTCCCTGACGGAGTAATAAAGAATGGCCAAGAAGGGGAAGGGATATAAAGTCGATGAAATCAAGAAGCAACGGGTAAATGAGATCCTGCAGGAGGTGGAGAGCGCCCAGGCCCTAAAGGTTAAGCCCAAGGAGATCTTTCAGAGGATATCCTCTTATCTCAAGCAAGAGCCCTCCCTAATTATCCCTTTGATAGACGGTTTGGCACGGGTCCCTACCTCTCAGACCCCCCAGCTCCTTCACGAAATGATAGCCATCACCAAAGAAAAGGAGGTCACAAAGGTCATAAAGAGGACGCTTTATCGGTTGAAGCAGAAGGGCGTTCAGTGGGAGGAGGAGCCCCCAAAGGAGAGACCGGTACTGCGCCCCCCTGAACCTGGAGAGCCCCAAGGATATTTGGGGGCCATGGACGCCACGGGTAGCAGGATCATCGTGGTCGCTCGTCCTCGTCCGTTAGGTGGAGTACGGGTATATTTTAGCATCGTCAACGACACGGAAGGGATCCAGCGCCTCGAACTCAATGACCTCACCAAGAAGGGCTTCAGGGAGTTTGTGGAAAACTCCTTAACCTCTGAGGAGTTTCCGGTGGTGGAGGCCCCAGGAGAATACTGCGTGCACCTTGTTAGAGAGGCCTCCGATCTCTCCCAAAAGCTCGGCAAACCCCTTCCTCAAGGCTTTCGAGATGCCCAAAAGGAGCTGCAGGATGTCAAATGGAACGGATCCCTCCCCCTTATATTTCGGTACAAAAAGGAAGAAGAGGTAAGAAATCGGGTGAGGCTCTTAAAGGAATCGGGCAATTTGCACAAGATACCTCCCTTTAACGCCTGGCTCCTCAACACTGAGGAGGTGCAAAAATATGCTGAGGCTATCAAGGAGGCCGAGGAAAGCCGCATCGCCCTCACACCCCAACAGAAAGATGCCCGGCTAAACTCCATATATATGGAGGCTCTCCGGGAACTCTTCCCTGAGGAAAAAAGACTTCGGTGGAAAAGACGTCTTGAGGAGATGGCCTACATCCTGTGGAAGATGGGCAAAGAGAGGGAGGCCAGCGTGGCCTTGAGCGCAGCTGTCGACCTGAAGACACCCTTCAACCCTATCGAACCCAATCCCTTCATCTGGACGCTCCTGGTAAAGTCTATATACAGCCTATTGGAGACCCATCTCGTGGAGAAAGAAAAAGAACAGAAGACATCTCTCATTGTCACCCCTTGAGATATAACGCTACAACTCTCTCCATATCCTCTCTCATCGTCCCCGCCGCTGCCACGATCTCCTCTCTCTTCCTGAACTCTGAGGCCAAAGAGAGGAATATCTGCCAATACCTGCTTACCGTTGTCCCGATAATTATGGAGCCCACAGCAGGCCCCGGACGACTTCAGCTCGTCGGGCCGGCACAGAGAGATCCCCCCTCTCTCATACCCCTCACCGACCCCACATCTCCTGGACCTTCTCCCGGCTGATCCTCAGATAGTCCCGATCACGGGAGAAGACCTCGATGGTCAGAGTATCGTCATACCCTATCTTCTTGAGCTCTTTTACTATTCCCTGGAAGTCTATGATCCCTGCCCCGATGGGGAGGTGGTTGTCCTCATTGCCAAAGTTGTCGTTGAAGTGAAGGTGTGCCACGCGTTCACCGAACTTGCGGAGGAATTCAACCCCCCTGTTCCCGTGGGCTCCGATATGCGCGTGCCCCGTGTCCAGGCTAAGCTTAAGCATCGGAAAGGCGGCGAAGACCTCTTCAAACTCCTCGGGAGCGGCGAGGAACTTGGTCTTAGGCGTCATATTCTCCAGACAGAGGGTGATCCCAAGCTCCCCGGCTCTGTCAGAGATGGCCTGCAGACTCTCCATAGCATACCTCTTCGCCCTATCCCTGACGAAGACAGCCAGCCCTGTCAGATAGCTGGGGTGTAGCACCATCTTCTCAATTCCGAGCTCGATCCCCGCCTCCATGGCCGCAATGGTCTCATGGAGAGAAATCTGGCGGAGGCTCTCATAGAGGTCGGAGGTCAAGACGAAAGTGGGAAGATGCCCCACCAAATCCATTCCATAACGATCCAGGGCTCTTAATATCTCCTCCTTCTGCCCTCTGATTTTGTCCGGCGTTGCCTCTGGAGGGTCCATCGTCAGCTCCAGATAGTCGAAACCGAGCTCCCCAATGTCCTCTATCTCCTGCAGCAGCGGTTTGATAGGGAAATTCATGGCCCCGTATTTCATTCCGTCCTCCTTTTCGCCTCCCTCACCCAGAGCCTCACCATGGCGGGGGTAAACATTCGATGAGATTTTCTCCGAGGCTGAGCTATCTCTTTCAACCTCAGATAGAGACCAGAAGGGTCTTGTTGAGCGAGCTCACCGACGCTCCCCACACCGAGGTTCCGGAGGAGTCGGTAGTTCTCCATCCCCATCCCTTTCAAGGCGATTAACTCCGCCTTCTGCACCAGTTCCTGTGCCTTTGGTGGGGAGATATCGATATCAACCAGGTCTTTTTCTCCCCTCCGGAGAAGATCGTGGATCTTTTTCATCCCTGATGCACGTAGACGTTCCTTCCATTCCCCCTGCACCCCAGTCAGGTCTCTGATTATAGGAATGTGGGAGGCCACAGTATAGCGATCTATCCCGACGAAGATGAGAAAGCAGAACAGGGGCAAAAGGACCCAAATGGTACCTCTAACCCAGATACCGCCCTTCTGCCTCAACAAGAGGAGGAAGCGGTATATACCGTATGCGCTCACGCTGAAGGGGGGGAACCCCAGATATCCCAACAGGGGCATCTCGAACAACTTTCCTTCCTCGAAGAAGGGGACGGTGTACACCCACTTGGTCGGAGCCCAGAAGTTCCAAAACTCCCACAGAAAGCCGCAGACCAATCCTGCTATAAGGAGGGTCAACAGCCCTCTTAGTTCACCTTTCTCGATATCCTCCAGGATGGAGTCGCCGCCATAACGGTAATGAAAAGGTTCCAAGAGCAAGGCAAAGCCTATCCATACCAGGGGGAAGCAGTAGCGGGGGAGGAGGAGGGCGCCGAGCAAGGAGACCCCTCCCACAAAGATCAAGGCCCTCAAAAATCTGGGAGAGGGTTTCATTCCCTTCCATATAACACCCTGAAACATCCCCAGTCCTCTCAACAGATGACTTGTCTCGCACAAACCGGGGAGGACCGTCCCATAGGCCGCGGCATAGCCGACCCACCTCTTCCAGGCTTCATGTGGGACATTGACGTACTGCCAGTTTTCCAAGCGAAAATTGAAACCCTCGTAGATACACCAGACGAAGACAGACAAAGGGATCATCAGGAGAAAGACGCGGGTCTTGCTGACAAGAAGGGATTCCCCCCTCATCCAATAGACCAGGGCGTCGGCGACCAGGATATAGGACCACCAGGCAAAACAGTAGAAGTAGGTAGTAAAGGGTTCTTGTCCCTGGCGCATCATGACGATGGCCACGACAAAGACAGCGATCCCGATGGGGCCGTGGATCTTAAATCTTGCCCCCATCCGTTTGCCCTAATTCCCTAATGGGGCGCATTCTCTTTATGCCCTGAACATCGAGAAGGTATCTGAGGACCCTTGGGGGCCGCTGAGCAGCAGCCTCGACCTTAATGACCTGTGTAGGGGTAACGATGAAATCCACCGCAACGTCCTTCTCCTCCATGGGGATATCCTCACGAACCTGCAGATCATCCACCAGCGCGACGATGAGAGTCCTTTCCTTCACGGAGCCGATCTGCCGCAATATCATATATTCAAGATCGAAGTACCCACTTCCCTTCCCGATCCTGCCACCCTGAAGCCCCACTGCCACGGCGCCAGTAACTAATAAGTCCACCTCGCCGATCTCCTTTCGGGAAGTAAACAACCTCTTGCCGAACCTCCGCACCCCGGAACTGCGGACTGCCCTCACCAGATCCTTGATTCTGATCCTGTCTTTCTCCAGCAGGTAAAAGCCATCTCTGAGGCCTGGGGTAGCCATGATCAACCTCTTGCCATCCAACAGGGCATTGACCCGGACTTGCAGTTGGGCCTGATCGGGGGGAACCATGACCGTCCTGGCCTTTCTGTAGACGCCCAAACCCCTCAGTCTCTCAGCTGCTTTGTTTTGACCCGGAAAGGTGGGGATGGAGCCCTGGGGAGCTGGTGAAAGCCCCCTAGTTTGCATCAACTCCCAGGTCTCCTCCCTTATACGCGCCTTGTGCGCGGCGGAATGTGCCTTCTCTTCCCTTGCTTTCATACGCTCTAAGGTTCCAGCATTTCAAAACCAGTGGCAGGATCCAGCATGCGGCGGGCGCTGCTGTCTGTAATCTCCACGATGATGATTTCCCCTAGCTTCCAGACCTCAATCCCCGGCCGTGTACATCCCATCCGTGCTTCCCCCTGGCGCCCCAAGGCAGCGTGCATATGGACTCTCGGTTTCCCCTCGTGATTTGGGAAAATGGTTCCGAGGGCGAGGATCTCATGGACGCCCTTCAGTTCAAAGAACATCGGCACAGGAGGCATTGATTCACTATCCTCAGGCCCGACGACGATATTCCCCCCCTCCCTAACCCCTCCCACTAAGATGCACATGGCATGGGAAATGCCCTTGTTTTGCGCAAAGGACTCAACGCTCTCAGGAACTCTGTCACCATCGTCCAATCGGAGCACAAACACCTTCCCGATCTTTCCCTCGGAGTATCTCATCTTACCTCCATCTCTCTACCCACCGCCCCCAACCAGCCGGAGGTTGAGGGAGACCTGGCGGATACCCCTCATAGGGGATCTCCTCAATTCCTGCATATTTCGCATGATTGTCCTGCGGGAGAAGTTTTCCGGCTCCACTCGTATATGGGCCAAACCAGCCTCCTGCACCAATGTTGAAAGTTCCTCCATGGTATAGGCCGCTCGTACTGAATGTAAAAAGGCCCGAGCCTGTCTTTCATTCAATAAGTCAGTGATCCCCTTGACTACTGCTTGGGGGGCATCCCGTCTCAGATCGCTTATATAGATAAACCCGTTTTCAGCCAAGACCTGCTTGACCTCTGAGAGGGCGATATCTAATCTGCGCCAGTGGTGCATGGAGCCATGGCTGACGATCACTCCCAGGGACCTGGATTTGAAAGGAAGCCGATGAA
>CP070817.1:134914-139453 GCA_020344255.1 Deltaproteobacteria bacterium
CAGGGCTCCTTAGAGGTGGCACAAACCTACTACAGAGACTTCGCCAAGAATACGATCCATTATAGTAAGGAGATAAGCAAGGCCGCCTCCGGGGGGACAGGGTTGACCCCCTTAAAGCAGTTGTTAGAGCAAAAGAAAAAGGAGTACAATCTGGGATGGATTACGATATTGTCCCCTAAAGGCAAGATAGTGGCCGAGGCCACAGATCCTCCTCTTCCCTACAGGGGGGGGCTTCCCGAGGAACTGGTAAATGAAGTTCTGAAGGGCAAAGAGATCTCCAAGATTTCCCAGTTAGCGGGTGGAGGGGAGATAATCTGGGGAGGGAGCCCCCTTTATGCCGGCAAGCGGGTTGCTGGGGGGGTGGTGGCCGGCTACTACATCCCCCAAAACTTAGTGGCCAAGATGGGGGAGATATCCCAAGGCTTTGTCGATTACAAGCAATCAAAGATCTTACAAAAGCCCCTGACCACCAACTACATTATGATCCTCCTGCTGATCACCCTCCTGATCATCTTCTCCGCCACCTGGTTCGGCTTCCGTTTCGCCAAGGAATTGACTGTCCCCATAAAGGAACTGGCCGAGGGAACTCGGCAGGTAGCCAGCGGCAACCTCGATTTCCGCCTCAATTTGGAAGCCAAGGATGAGATTGGTACCTTGGTAGAGGCCTTTAATAAGATGACCTATGATCTTAAGACCAGCAAAATCCAGGTGGAGGAGAGCAACGTGGCCCTCCAACACACCAACCTAGAGTTGGAGCAACGGCGCAAATATATGGAGATCGTCCTGGAGAATGTAGCAGCCGGGGTAGTCTCTTTCGATAAAGAGGGAAGGATTACTACGGTAAACAAATCCGCTGAGAGAATGCTGGATCTCCAGGCCGCAAACGTCCTGGGGCAAAACTATCGCAAGGTCTTGCGACCAGAATACAGGAAAATGGCCCGGGAGTTGATCAAGGAGATAAATGCATCCCGGAGTGAGAGCATCGAGAAACAAATGGAGATCACCCTGAAAGACAAGGTCCTCACCTTCTTGGCAAGTGTTAATATCCTGCGAGACGAGAAAGGAGAGTACCTGGGGATGGTGGCAGTATTCGATGACCTCACCCAACTTATCAAGATGCAGCGCCTAGCCGCCTGGAGAGAGGTAGCTAGAAGGATAGCCCATGAAATTAAGAATCCACTGACACCCATTCAGCTCTCCGCGCAGAGGATCTACAAGAAATATCGGGATAAAATAGAAGGTGACGCCGGGGTTTTCGAGGAATGTAACAATACCATCATCCACCAAGTAAACGAGCTGAAGAACTTGGTCAACGAATTCTCCAACTTTGCCCGGATGCCCGCGGTGAACCTTATCCTCAATGACCTCAATGAGATAATCAACAAGAGCCTTGTCCTCTATAAGGAGGCCCACCGTGAGGTCCGCTTCCAGTTCTATCCCGACCACGAGCTCCCCACCTTCAAGGTGGATCCCGAGCAGATGAGGAGGGTGATCATCAACCTATTGGACAACGCCGTAGCTGCTATGGACGGCGGCGGGGTAATAGAGATCGAGGTCAAATATGATCCCTCCCTCCAGATGGTCACCATAGAGGTGCGGGACAACGGTTGTGGGATCCCCGATGAGGATAAGCCCAAGCTATTTGAACCCTACTTTTCTACCAAGAAGGTGGGAACAGGATTGGGTTTGGCCATCGTCAATACCATCGTCTCTGATCACAACGGCTATATCAGGGTGAGGGACAACCAGCCCAAGGGAACCAGATTCATCATCGACCTACCCTTAAGAACTTAAAAAGTCTTTATCTCCTTGAAAAATCTCCCGAAAGATGTTAACCTTTTTGAAGGTTGGAGAGATGGGACAGGAAAAAGGAAAAAAATTAGTAGCCCAAAATCGCAAGGCCCGACATGATTACTTTATCGAGGAGAGCTATGAGGCCGGAATGGTCTTAAAGGGAACGGAGGTGAAGGCCTTACGCGAGGGGAGAGTCAATATAAAGGATGGATATGCAAAGATCAGGGATGGAGAGATCTTCTTGCTGGAGGTCCACATCAGTCCCTATGCCTTTGGCAACCGTTTTAACCACGATCCGCTGAGGCCGAGAAAGCTCCTCATGCACAAAAACGAGATCCATCGACTCATGGGAAAGGTGCAAGAAAGGGGCTTTTCCCTCATCCCTCTGACCATCTACTTCTCTCATGGCCGGGCCAAGGTAGAGTTGGCCCTCGCCAAGGGGAAAAAGTTGTATGATAAAAGGGAGACTTTAAAAAGGAAAGCCATGGAAAGGGAGGTGGAACGCTCTTATAGTTAGATGAAAAGGTAGCAAAAGACCACGTGGGGGCGAAATGGGTTCGACGAGGGTAGTGAGATAAGGGTGCATGCCGAGGTCCCAACCCTCGTAAAAAAATGGGAACTAAGATAACTGCCAATTACAACTACGCCTTAGCCGCCTAAAGTGCGGTTAACGTCCTCTCAAGTTCGCCTGTAGGCATGGGAAGGGCGTCAGAGATGCAGGCTAGCCCCGCCTGATGCTTATAAGGGTGGGGCGAATTTCCATAAGCTAGCCCTTGGGGATCCTGCCTGGAGGAGCCCCAAGAGGTGAAAGAAAAATCCAGACTAAGCATGTAGATACCCTTATGGATCTGCTTTCGGACGCGGGTTCGATTCCCGCCGCCTCCACCAATAATTTTTGCTCACGAAAATGGCCAGAGACAAACGACGCCGGTGGGATGACTTAAGAGAGGTAAAAATCACCCGCCATTACATCAAACATGCCGAGGGATCCGTCTTGATCGAAGTGGGCGATACAAAGGTGATCTGTACCGCCACGGTAGAGGAAGGTGTCCCTCCTTTTTTAAAGGATACGGGGACCGGCTGGGTTAGCGCCGAGTACTCCATGATCCCCCGTTCTACCGACATAAGGGCACCTCGGGAATCGGTGCGGGGCAAGGTGGGGGGGCGGACCCAAGAGATCCAGCGACTGATCGGCCGCTCCCTGCGATCGGTTACCGACCTGACCGGCTTCGGGGAGAGGACCATCCTATTGGATTGTGATGTGAGTCAGGCTGATGGCGGAACCAGGACGGCCTCTATTACGGGGGCTTACGTGGCCCTGGTGGATGCCTTTCGCTGGCTCAAAAAGAGGGGTGAGACCGGGCAAATCCCCATCAAGGACTCCGTAGCGGCCGTCAGCGTGGGGATAGTAGACGGGGAGATGCTGCTCGATCTTGACTATAGCGAGGACTCCAGTGCACAGGTGGATATGAACCTGGTAATGACGAGCAAGGGGGAGTTCGTCGAGGTTCAAGGGACGGCAGAGGAGTCACCCTTTTCCAAAGATGAACTGGATAAGATGATATCCTTGGCGATAAAGGGGATTCGGGAGTTGAGCAAAATTCAAAGGGAGGTCCTGGGACCAGGGGAGGTTTGAAGGAGATAGTCATCGCCACAAAAAATCCGGGCAAACTCCGGGAGATTGAGGAGTCACTGCGAGAAATGGAGGTAACGGTTTTATCCCTCAAGGACTTTCCCCATCTGCCCCCCATAGAGGAAGAAGAAGGGTCCTTTTGGGAAAATGCCCTGAAAAAGGCCAGGATTGTGGCGCATCAAACCGATAGGGTGACCATCGCTGATGACTCCGGTCTCGAAGTAGATTTTCTACAGGGAGACCCAGGGGTGCGTTCTGCCAGGTTTGCGGGTGAGGGGGCCTCGGATGAGGATAACAACCGGAAGCTCCTCCAGCTTTTAGAAAGCGTACCGCCTTCTCAGAGGGGGGCCTCATTTCGATGCGTGATAGCCGTGGTCGATCCCCAGGGGAGGGAGACATGGGTCGAGGGAACGTGCCGGGGGGTGATCGGGGAGAGAGAAAGAGGAGAGAATGGGTTTGGCTACGATCCCCTCTTCCTCATCCCTGAGCTTGGCAAAACCCTGGCCGAGCTCCCCTTAAGGGAAAAGAACAGAGTAAGTCATAGGGGCAAGGCCCTGGCCGCCCTGAAAAAGGTCTTAAGAGACTTTCTCCCATAATCTTTAAGGATTGCAATTTTAAGGAAGAGAGGTATAGTCCTCTTCCAGCACACGGGGCGTAGCGCAGCCGGGAAGCGCACCTGCCTTGGGAGCAGGGGGTCGGAGGTTCAAATCCTCTCGCCCCGACCAAGTGAAGGGAAAAGGAGGCTCCTCTTTACAACCACCAACCGTGGTGATAGAGTATTGAAGGGGCGCCTGTAGCTCAGATGGATAGAGCAACGGACTTCTAATCCGTAGGTCGCAGGTTCGAATCCTGCCAGGCGTGCCAATGATTTTAAGGGGTTAGGTTTTTGGCCTAATCCTTTTTTCGGTGCGGGTGCGCATAGGGTGCGGATGAGTGCAAATGAATGATTAAATCACGAATTCTCATTTCGTTATGCGTTCACTATCTTTTCTCTCTGTATAATTTGCATTGCCCACTGCTTAACAGCTTGGTCAGCCAAAACTTTTATGTTTCCTGCTATCCTTTCAGTCAACTTGTATTTTTTTGCCCTTTCAACACCCGGGTGTCCCCGG
>CP070817.1:139553-144818 GCA_020344255.1 Deltaproteobacteria bacterium
GGGTGGCCGGGGATGGGAGTGGGATGAGACACTTTTTCCTGGAAGCTCTTGATCCGCCATGCCTCATCTACCACTGCCACCCCGAATTGATGACATTCGGTAATGGGGCAAGGGATCATGGAGACGGTGACCTCCGCCCCCTTTTCCAGGTGGTAATGGATCATCCGGCCCACATCCATGAAATAGACGTGGTCAGCCCCAAAAACTAGGACCAAATCAGGCTTTATCTGTTGGATAAGATAGATATTTTGATAGATCGCGTCAGCCGTCCCTAGATACCAGCCCTCACCCACACGCATCTGCGCGGGGACAGGGAGGATGAAAAGGCCGTTCATCGGATAGGTCCCCACCCATCCTTGCTGCAAATGTCGCAACAAGGATTGGGCCTTGTACTGGGTCAGGACATAGATCTGATGTATCCCAGAATTAACCAGGTTGCTGAGGACGAAGTCGATCAGGCGATAGAGACACCCGAAAGGAACAGCGGGTTTGGCGCGGTGTTCGGTCAAGGGGTGGAGACGTTCCCCCTTTCCCCCGGCAAGCACCATGGCTAAGACTTTGACATCCTTTCTCATGGCTCAGATCCTTTATTTAAAAAAACAGCGCTAATGGAATACGGGAAAAGATCATCTCTGTGTTAGCAGTTCAAGAAAGTTAATGAAGATTTTTCTTTTCCAGGGAAGGGTTTGTGGGGCACCTTGAAAGTGCTGTTAGAGTTGTCAATCAAGAAGAGGTAGCGTTTTTCCATATACCGGGAGAGATCTCGAGGTCACAGCTGCTCTCTTTGAAAAATACCAACGCCCAGTGATCATTTATCTCACTGTACCTCAAGATGTAGATATTTTCATCCTCAGCCAAGATCTTGAAGTAGACGTGGTCAGGGCCATACCATTGATCGATGATCTCTTTTACGTTCAGCCTCTTTTTGCCCAGAAAGAAGGCCAAAGGCCTCTGATTGACCTTGTAACCGGAATAGCAGTCCACCTTTACCCCTCCAGACATCTCCTTTTCCCTCTGCTTTAAGGATGCTCCTCCCTGGCCCATTTGTCAATAGGCATCAAGCCTTGGGCCTCATAGTCGGTGCCAGAAACTATCCATTCAACTTGCTAGGGATAGTCAGCTCATACGGCAAGGAGAGATGAATCGTGGATCAAGTCAAGAGGGGGTTGTGGCGGATAATGGTTTCGTGGCGTTGTGCCCCTACCGAGATGATATGTATGGGGGTTTGAATCAGCTCCTCTATTCTCTCCAGGTACCTTTGGGCAGCTCGCGGAAGTTGGGAGATCTCTCTGGCCCCGCTGATCTCCTCCTTCCATCCTTGGAGTTCCTCATATATGGGTTCACATCGCACCGCCATCTCAGAGCTAGCAGGGAACTCGTTGATCAAATCCTCCCCCACCTGATAGGCGGTACAGACCTTGATAGTGTTCAACCCGGTAAGGGTATCTAACTTGGTGATGGCCACTCCGCTCAGGCCGTTCAGCCTCACAGCATGCCTCACCACGACGGCATCGAACCAACCGCACCTCCGCGGCCTCCCGGTGGTAGCTCCATATTCCCCACCCCGTTCCCTGAGCATTTCACCGATCTCATCGCTGAGCTCGGTGGGAAAGGGACCGCTACCTACTCTGGTGGTATAGGCCTTGGTTACCCCGAGGACAAAGTCGATCTGGGTAGGCCCAATGCCAGAACCAGCACAGGCGTTACCTGCCACGGTACTTGAGGAAGTGACAAAAGGAAAGGTGCCGTGATCCACATCTAAGAGGGTTCCCTGTGCACCCTCAAAGAGGATGTTGTTTCCCTCCTTAATCTGTTGAGACAAAAAGAGGGACGTGTTGGTGACATACCGTTGGAGCTTCTCCTTATAACCCATGTATTCTTGGAAAAGGGGCTCTAGCTCAAAACCTTCCTCTTGCAATACATGGGTGAGGTAGTAATTTTTATTGGCCAGATTTTCCTCCAATTTTCTGTGAAAGACGTCCCCTTGGAGAAGGTCGATGACCCGGATCCCACATCTGGCGGCCTTGTCCTCATAGGCAGGTCCTATTCCCCTCCCGGTGGTTCCGATCTTGCCCCCTGAGCGGATTCGCTCCCTCCCCATGTCGATCATCTTGTGGTAAGGAAAGATCACGTGGGCCTCTTCGCTGAGGAGGAGCTGAGAGTCGTCCTGCAGATAGCCCCTTTCTTTCAAGCTATCGATTTCCTCTATGAGGACATCCGGATCAACCACTACCCCGCTGCTGATGACACACCTTTTCGCTTTACGGAGGATGCCCGAGGGGATGAGATGGAAAATGAATTTTTCGCCCCCTACTACCAGCGTATGGCCGGCATTACTCCCCCCCTGGAAACGGACGATTACATCGGCGAACTCGGCCAGCAGGTCGATGATCTTCCCTTTTCCCTCATCGCCCCATTGAGTTCCTGCCACTATTACCTGCGCCATATCCTTAACTTTTAAAGCTGGATCAACCTTACGGAGTTCACATTAGGGAGATGGGCGAGCTTTTCCATGATGTCTGCAGAGGGAATAGTATCCAGGTTGAAAATGTTTACGGATTTGCCGGCCATCTCGTCTCTGCCACAGTGCATGTTGCCGATATTTATATTCTTTTCCGCCAGAGTCTTCCCTATGTTGCCGATCACCCCTGGTTTGTCGAGGTTTTCGACAAATAGGATATTTCCCTCTGGTACGGCTTCTATTAGATACTCATTCACCACCACCAGCCTGGGTTCTTTCTTGCCGAAGAGGGTACCGGCCACGGTATGGCTTTCCCCAGCCGCCTTGGCCCTGAGGGTTATGAGGCTGGTGAAGTCGGCCTCCTCAGTTATCTTGGACTCCCGAACGTTAATACCTCGTTCTTTGGCAATGAAGGGGGCATTTACCTCATTGACAAGTTCACCTTCCATATAGGAGGAGAGGATCCCCACCAGGATGGTCGAGGAGATGGGAGCCACATTGTATTTGGTAACCTCCCCCTGATACTCGATGATGAGGTTTTTGAGGGGGAAGGGGCATGTCTGGGCGAAGAATCCCCCCATCTTCTGGCCGAGGTTGAGGTAGGGACCCAGGGTAGTCAGGACTTGGGCGTCCACAGAGGGGACGTTGACGGCGTTTCTGATGGTGCCCTCGGTCAAATAGGCGACCATCTGTTGGGCGATGGCGATGGCCACATTCTCTTGCGCCTCGCTCGTGGAGGCACCGAGATGGGGGGTGCATGCTATGTTCTCCACCTCCAACAGGGGGTTATTTGAGGGTGTGGGTTCCTGGGCAAAGACGTCCACTGCCGCCGCCCTTACCTTGCCGCTGCGGCAGGCCTCTGCCAGGGCCTCTTCATCGACGATACCTCCTCTGGCGCAGTTTATCAGCATCACCCCGTCTTTCATCTTGCTGATGGCCTTGGTGTCTATTAAGTTCTCCGTCTCTTTGGTCTTGGGGACATGGATGGTGATGATGTCAGAACGGGTGAAGAGCTCATCCAAGGGGACCAGCTCTATCCCCTTTTGTGTGGCGAGGTCAGGGGAGATATAGGGGTCGTGGGCGATGATCTTCATCTTGAGCCCCAGACCCCGCTCGGCCACAATGATCCCTATGTTCCCCAGTCCGACGACCCCTAAGGTCTTGCCGAAGACCTCCATCCCCATGAAACGTTTCTTCTCCCATCGCTTCTCCCGCATAGAGGCCACGGCCTGAGGGATGTTTCTGGCGATGGCCAGTATCAGGGCGATGGTGTGCTCAGCAGCGGCCATGGAGTTTCCACCGGGGGTGTTCATGACCACGATCCCCTTTTTTGTTGCTGCCTCCACATCGATGTTGTCCACCCCTACGCCCGCCCTGCCGATCAACTTGAGGTTGTGGGCTGCCTCAATGCTGTCTGCGGTCACTGTGGTGGCACTGCGCACCACCAGGCCGTGATATTCCCCGATGATGGTCTGCAACTGCTCTGGTGAGAGGCCTGTCTTGACCTCGACCTCGATCCCCTTGGCCCCCTGTAAGATTTCCATCCCTTGAGGGGAGAGGCTGTCGCTCACCAATACCTTCATGACCATAGCCTCTACGCAGAGCCTAATACCTCCTCGGCTGCCCTTATTCCTCTCCCCAGCTCCACGGGATAGCCCATATCCCTCAGGAGAAGCTCCAGGGAGCTGACCGCCTGGATGATGTCCATTTGTTGAAAATAGCCCAAGTGGGCGATGCGGATTATCTTCCCTTTTAGTTGGGACTGCCCTCCGGCGACGATGAGGCCGAACCTCTCCTCAAAGTCCGATTTTAGTTTTTTCCCATCGATTCCTGCCGGGACCTTGATGGCTGTGAGGGCATTGCTCGGGGCATTTTGTGCGAGGAGCTCCAGACCCAGGGCCTTGACCGCCTCCCTGGTTGCCAGGGCAAGTTTCTGGTGCCTCTTGAAGACGTTCTCCAGACCCTCTTCTTTGAGCATCTTGAGCGACTCGTGAAGCCCCACCACCAAGGATATGGCTGGGGTAAACTGACTTTGATTTTTTTGAGCAGAGGCAAGTTCCTTCTTGAAGTTGAAGTAATATTTGGGGAGGGTTGATCTTTCCGCAAAATCCCACGCCTTGTCGCTCAGGGCCACAAAGGATAGGCCAGGTGGGAGCATGAAGGCCTTCTGAGACCCGCTGACTACAACGTCAAGACCCCATTTATCCATGGGGAGATCGGACACCCCTAAGGCGGAGATGGCATCTACCACTAGGATGGTGTCATCACGTCCGTTTACGATGTCGGCGATCTCCTTGATGGGGTGCATTACTCCGGTGGAGGTCTCGATTGCTTGGACGAAGACCGCCCTAATGGACGGGTTTGCATCTAAAGCTCTCTCGATTAAGACGGGATCCACCGCTTCACCCCAGGGTACATCGATGGCGGTGAAATCCACACCATAGACCTCACAGATCTCCCCCCACCTCTCGCCGAATTTCCCTCCTCTCACCACCAGGGCCTCATCTCCAAGGGAGAGGGTGTTACACACCGCTCCCTCCATGGCCCCCGTTCCTGAGGAAGCAAATAAGAGCACCTCATTTTTGGTCTGGAAGACGTATTTCAATCCTTCGCGTACCTCTTCAAAGAGCTCCTCATAGGCGGGATCCCGATGATGAATGACCGGTCCTGCCATGGCGAGCAAGACCCTTTCAGGGACGGGAGTGGGTCCTGGTGAAAAAAGTTGCTTTTTTAACATGACATCTCCTCCCTGGGGATCAATTTGCTCTCATTATCACAAGCACAGCATTCTATTGAAGCTAGAC
>CP070817.1:144918-148252 GCA_020344255.1 Deltaproteobacteria bacterium
AAATTAGCATGGCTACGAAGATTTATGCCTTATCAGAAATCCTTATATTTCTGTGGCCTCCGAGATCATAATGGCCATGGCACTGGCCTATGAGGTTTAGGCGTCTCCCGTGTCTCCGTAACTTTTGCCCTCCGAAAGAAGTGGTACAAAGCTATCCCTCAATATCTAATCTATAGAAAAACAAAATTTTACATGGAAAATAGATAATAGAGATATGTGGATCTACGTATTGACAAGACTTTTCTATTATGTTAGTGAATTTTTTAGCAAAATTTCGTCTTGATGGAGGACAGGATTGATGAATGGTGATTTATTGCAGAAGATAACAATCAGGGGACTTGAACTCGACGACCTGGATGCCATAGTGGAGATAGACTATAAGGTATTGGGGACGAGGCGGCCTAGTTATTGGCACCAGAAGATTGAGGATATGACGAACGAACATCCTTCTAAGTCTTTCGTGGCTGAGCACGATGGAACGGTAGTGGGATTCATTATGGGAACAGTCAGCGGCTGGGAGTTCGGCGTCCCTAATACCATCGGCTGGATAGATACTATCGGGGTCGACCCAGACTATCAAAAAAAGGGTGTGGCCATCACTTTATTCAAGGCGATTTTAGATGAGTTCAAAAAAGATGGGGTAGAAAATATCTATACCTTGGTTAGGTGGGAGGACTGGGATCTGATGTGCTTTTTCAAGGCCATTGGGTTTACCAGAGGTGACATGATAAATCTTGAATATAGGATTAAATAGCCCCTCACCTCCCTTTTCCCTTCAAATATTCCAGATATTCTGCCATGCTCTTGAAGTGATGAGGCTTTTTCTCTTCCTCTTCCCCTTGAGGTGCTCGACGATCCTCCTTGCCCTCGGCACCCTTTCTCTCACGAACACCTACCCTATCCAACCCCTTTTGGGCTTCTTTGGCGACCTTCCTGTGCTTTCCCATCGCCTCCGCCCTAATGCTCTCCTGACAGGCCTCGCAGAAATCTCCCTCACCCTTCATCGGCCTCCCACATATCCGACAATATTTTGGCATTCTCTCCTCCAGGTAATTTTATAGGTGTATTTTACGCTAAAGGATAACCATTCTTCGGCAAAGCTTCATTCCTCCTTCGTCGCTCCTGCCGTAGCAAAGATCCTCACCACTTACTTAGCCTCATGGTGAGCGACCTTACTCCGGCTTCAGGAGGATCTTGTGGTCTAAGAGGTTGATTTCTTGGATGGAAGCCTCCACCACCTCCTCTTCGCCGAAGAGGCTGATAAGGCGTAACTTGTTCCCCTCAGGGATGATGGTAGCGATATCGGCCAGGAGCTCCTCTTCCTTTCCATCTTTAAGGATATATGCGGTAGACTGACACATGATTGACCTCCTTCTTTTTTGGTCCAAATGCATGGCCTCTCATTATTATGAATGTAGTACTCCCTGAGACAAAAAGCAAATCACCCCCACAAGGAGAATGATCTTTTCCATCTTGATTTTATGGCAATCCGTTCCTTATGGGAGAAAGAAATCAATTTCAGATCTCTTTCTGCCCGTCCACCACTGGGCTAATTTCCTTATCATGACTGAAGTCCGGCACAACATCCTCCCCCAAAAGGGGGAACTGCTCTTTCGAGCATTGGGATGGATGAAGCAAAAGCGGCGGCATTTTATCCGCTGCAACCTCCTCTGAAACTCACCTCCGGTATCTTCCCCCAGATCGGGGAAGAAACCAGGAATGTGGTAGCCGAAGGCACCAAATCCTTCTTCTTCCACCTTGTGGTAGTTGTAAAAATCGGAGAAGGTCAGCAGTTTTGTCCTCACCCCAAATTTTTCGGGCTTGAGGTGCCAGGGCGCCCCAGGCTCCATCTCGATGGTGAAGGTCCTAATCCCCTGGACATGGGAGAACTGTCTCCTGATGCGGGCAATTAACCGGGAGGTCTCCTCAAGGTCCTCCTCCCTTTCATAGGGGAGGCCCAGGCTGAAAAAGAGATCTACGTTCACCCCCTTTTTACCAGTGTATTCCAAACATTCCCACAGTTCCTGGTTGGTGTAGGAGTAACCCTTATTGCGTCGGCGCACCTCCTCTGACCCGCTCTCTGGGGACAGAGCTAGAAGAGACCGGGAGCCGAATGTCTGGGCAAATGCATCGATGAACTTCTCAGAAGGGAGCCCAAAGGACTCAAAAAAGAACTCCACCTTCACCCTCTCCTCCCTGATCCGAGCGAAGAGTTTTAGATAGTAGTCTGGACTGTGGGGGTAGGGGTCAAAAGCGACATGCATAGTCTCATATCCCCAGTCCAGTGCCTCCCTTATGGAGACCATCACCTTCTCTATGTCTCGAAAGATCACCGTCTGGCGGCCGGTAATAAGCCTTTGGGCAGCCATTCCTCCTGCGCACCAGGTGCAATTGACCGGGCAACCCCTGCCTACTGGCAGGTGAAATAGGGGGGTCTTGAGGGAGTAGAAGAGGCGATTCTTTTCCTTGGAGACTCCCTTAACATAGAAGGGGAGGAGGATCCAGTTTATGTAGGTCTGGTGATTTTTGAGGAGGGAAAAGTTGGTGAAGCAGAGCCCATCCAGGATCTCCTGTGAGGCTACATAATCCAAGGGATTTTCTATAACCACCTCCCCCTTCCTCCAGAGCACGTTGGGTACCTTTGCGAGGTCACCCCTAATCATGATTGCATCGGCCAACTGTAAAAGGGGAACTTCCCCTTCCCCCCTGATGATCGCGTCCACCCAAGGGAAATCCCGCATGATCTCGCGGTAAAAAAAGCTGGCGGTAAGACCTCCCAAAAGGAGAAAGACCTCTGGGAAGGTATCCTTGATCCTTCGGCTATATTCCATTACCTCGTAGGCTTGGTGGTGCCAATGGAGGGGAAGTGCGACGACCTTTGGCGCCTTTTTGGCAATATAATCGATGAGAGAAAAGGACCTATCCTCCATCCACTCCACCGATAGATGGATGATTTCAGTGTCATAACCTTCGCGATCGAGGAGGTCGGCCAGGGCTAGTAGTCCCATGGGCATATAATTTATCCAGATATACTCACCAATAGGACGATAGTAATTTTTGAATTTGGGAACATGAACAAAGAGGACGTCCACCCTTTATCTCCCTTGCTCTCTGATTATCATCTCAGCGGCAAAGCTCCCCGATATGGCTGCCCCCACGATCCCATGAGAGGGGCGGGTATAGTGACCTGCCAAGTAAAGCCCCTTGATAGGGGTTTTGTTGGCCGGTCTCCCCCTGCCAAATTGCCGCGGCGTGGGGGCGAGGCCATAGGTGGCGCCCCCTTCATTAGCCGTGTATCTCTCCAGGGTGAAGGGAGTGGCGGCCTCGACGAACT
>CP070817.1:148352-155225 GCA_020344255.1 Deltaproteobacteria bacterium
CCTCCTCCCTCTTGGATCCGGCCAGGACGACGAGGATGAGATCCTTGTCTAAACTGGAGAGCACCTCTGCCATTGCCTCCCAGATCCGCACATCCTGAACAGCCATGTTGTACAGCCCTCCATGGGCCTTGACATGTTGCAATTTCAGCCCTTGTAAGGTAGCGAAGGCCTGGAGGGCTCCTATCTGATAAGCGACATAATCCCGGATCTCCTCCAAGGTGGCGTCTATATACCTCCTGCCAAATCCGAGCAAATCGGGGAACCCGGGGTGGGCGCCCAATGCTACCCCATGTTTTTTGGCCAAGGCGATGGTGCGCCTCATCACGGCAGGATCTCCGGCATGAAACCCGCACGCGATATTGGCTGAGGTGATCAGGGGAATCACCTCCTCATCGAGACCGATTTTATAGACCCCAAAGCTCTCCCCAACATCAGAGTTCAGGTCGATCTTCTTTCTCTGTCCCATCTTTTTATCTCCCATAAGTACTCGAAGGTTTGTCCGAAAAAACTGATAATTTGCCGAGCTATTTCGCCCTATTTCAAAGATACCATCAAATCTAATCGATTTTTTCATGAAGCTCAACAAGATTTTTAGCGCAGAGGAGCCTCTTTGTTGACAAGGGATAAGTTTCGTGTTAATCCCTTGGCAATCAGAATAGGGGAGCATGAGATGGCGAAAATTGCCCCTTTCCGTGGGCTCTATTATAACCCTCAAACGATTGCAGACATATCTCTGGTTGTCACTCCACCTTATGACGTCATACCGCCGGAGGATGAGGAAAGCTATCGGCAGAGACATCCTTACAACATCATACGTATAATCCTACCGGAGGGGAGCAGGGAGAACAAGTATACAGAGGCTTCAAACTACTTGCACGAATGGGAGAGGAAAGGTATCCTAATAAGGGATGAAAAGCCGTCTTTCTACCTCTATCAGCAGATCTTTGCCTCAGTATCGGGTGAGATAAAAAAGAGAGACGGGTTCGTGTCCTTAATCAGAATCGAACCATGGGGAGAGGGTAAGATTATTCCTCACGAGCGGACAACCCCTAAACCGGTGGAAGATCGGCTCCAATTGATGGAGGCCTGTGGGGCCCATCTCAGTCAAGTATTTTCCATGTATTCCGATCCGGCGGGAGAGATCGAGGAAATTTTGGCGGAGGTCAGGACCGGCACTCCTCGATACGAGTTTAGGGATGATGATGGGGTATTCCACCGCCTCTGGCAGTCGGATGACCAAGAAATCATCTTGGAAATAGGGAAAAAGATGGTGGGCAAGACCATCCTTATTGCAGACGGTCATCATCGATACAGCAGTGCCCTTATCTACCGTGACAGGATGAGGGAGAAATATCCCTCCTATACCGAAAGATCTCCTTTTGAGTGTACCATGATGTATCTGACCCCTCTGGAAAGAGAAGGGCTTCTCATACTCCCCACCCATCGACTGATTCCCCTCAAGGGTTCCTTTGATTTCGGTGCATTTCTTGACCATCTGAGGGAGTATTTCTCCTTGCAAGCCTTCAACTTTGAGGACCCCGGTGGTGAAAAATGGGCCCGAGAGTCCTTTTTTAGGATTTTGGATGGAAAAAGAGGGGATAGGTATACTTTCGGCCTTTATATTGGGGGGGAGAGGAGATATCTTCTCTTGACCCTGAAGGACGGCGTAAAAGTAGGAGGACTCCTCCGGGGATATCCCGAGGTGTTACGGGAATTAGATGTAGTCCTTCTGGACAAGTTTCTCTTGAAGGAAGTATTACAGGTCGAGGAGGAGGATATAGGATTGACAAAGGATAGGGATGAGACCCTGGAAGAAGTCCATAATGGCAGGTACACAATGGTTTTCCTGATGAACCCACCCACCATCCAACAGGTAAAGAAGGTTGCCGATGTTGGGGAAGTAATGCCGCGCAAGTCGACATATTTTTACCCCAAAGTGGCCACCGGTTTGGCGATCAACAAAATCGTTCCCAATGAAGAGGTAGAATGGATTTGATGCTTGACCTTTCATCATTTTCGAGCGCCAAAGAGACTTTAGATTCCCTCTTTGGCGGTAAAATAAAGGTGATACAAGAGAGGGATGGGTATCGCTTCTCTCTCGATGCCCTTTTACTGGCAGGTTTTATCTGGATGAGAAAGGGAGAGAGGGTTATTGACCTGGGGACTGGGGTGGGGATAATCCCCCTCATTTTGGGCACACGGGGGGAGGGTGTTGAAGAGATCGTAGGTGTGGAGATCCAAGACAAGTTGGCCGGGCTGGCCAAAAGGAACGCCCTCCTCAATAGGCTTGAAGATCTCATAACTATCTACCAGAGAGATATCATAGGTCTGAATGATGTTTTTCCCCCTAATTCCTTTGATGTCGTGGTGACTAATCCACCCTATTACCGGGTTTCTAGTGGGAGGATCAACCCTCTTTCCCAGAAGGCCATCGCCCGACATGAGGTGACATGTACCATGGACGATCTGCTTCAGGTGGCCCGTTATCTCTTAAAAGAAGGAGGGAGGATCTTTGCCATTTTTCCCGCCCACCGCTCCGTTACTCTCCTTAGTCTTTTGCGAGATGCCACTCTGGAGCCAAAGAAGCTTCGATGGGTTTATTCTCGGGAAGGGGAAGAGGCGAAGTTTATTTTGGCGGAGGCGCACAAGGGGGGAAGGGAAGGGGTGGAGGTATTACCACCGCTATTTATATATTCTGATAAGGGGAAACATACCCTCGAGATAGAGAAATTATACTCCGACGCAACTTTAGCGAGAAAAGGAGAATACCGGTGAAGGCAAGGAAAATATGGTGGCTGGTGGCGGTCTTTACTTTATTACTTCTTGCCTCCTCTTGTCTCCCCTGGGGGAAGAAAAAAGATGAAGAAAAGCTCTATAAAGAGGGGAAAGAGGGGAGATGGGTCTACAGTGAGAGACGACCTTCCCCTTATGGTGAAGAGAAAAAGGCGGTTACCTATTCCAAGAGGCCTTATGGGGCAAAGGAGGGTGAAGAAGAGGTCGCCCCCTCCAAACCCATCATAACCCCATATCTTATCGGAAGGCTGAAATACAAGGTGGTGATGGTGGAGTTTCAGGACGAGACCAAAGGAGACAGAAGGGGACTGGGCTCAATAGTGTCCCAGGAGCTGGCCAAACAACTGGAGCAGAGTGGGATGGTGGTGTTGGTGGATATGGAGGTGGTAAAAAAGAGTCTGGGAAGTTGGGACCTTCAGTTACTGAAGGATCCCACTTCCCTCTGGAAATTGAAGACCCTGTTGGGTGTCCACGGACTGGTGATAGGATCGATAAAGGATGTAATGGTAGGGACCGGGGAAAAGCAGAAGGGGGGAGAGGCCCTGGCCGTCACCAAGATAGAAGCCAAATTGCTGGATACGGAGACGGGCAATATCATCAGATCCGTAAAAGGGGAGAATCCGATCTTTACATCCCTTGCCGTAGGGGAATTTAGTCGTGACAAGGCCCTCATTAAGGCCATAAATTTCGCCCTCCAAGGGATCAAGGAGGGAATCATTAGGGGTTTGGCTGGCCTTGAGTGGTCCACGAGTGTGGCCTCCGTAGAGGGTGATAAGGTATACCTCAATGCGGGGAAATCCTCAGGTCTGAAGGTCGGCGATGTATTGGAGGCGTTTGGTCCTGGCAAAGAGATAGAACACCCCGTCACTAAGGTCTCACTGGGGCGGATACCCGGCAAAATGAAGGGAAAGATAAAGATAGCCCGTTTCTTTGGATTTGATGTCTCGGAAGCAGACGTTACCAGTGGAGGAGAGGTAGCAGCAGGAGATATCGTAAGGCTTGCCAAGTAAGCTAAATTAACCCTCTATTTTCCCTTTCAACTCCCTCGAAATGGCATCTGCAGTGTGAAGCGTACTCCGTATCACCTGTTCTATTTTTTCGTCTGTGAGAGAGGATGAGAAACCCACCACCCAAATGGCGGCCAAGAGGGGTCCCTCGGTATTGATAGGGGCTGCCACTGCCCTGACCCCTTGGAGATATTCTTCACGGTCTATGGCAAACCCCTTCTCCCTTACCGCTTGTATTTCGCACAGGTACCTATCCAGGTCAGTAACGGTATTTTCCGTATATCTAACCAGACCCTTGGTGGTGAGATACTGATGGACCTTTTCCTCGTCCATATAGGCCAGGAGGACCTTGCCGGTGGCCCCCGCAGATAGGGGGATCCTTGTCCCACTTGGAGAGGTAATCTTTATCTCCTTATTGCTTTCTACCACATCAAGAATGAGGATGTGAAGATTGTTGGGGGTGCCTAAAAAGACGGTCTCCCCTGTTTCCTCCATCAACCTCTCCATATGCCTTCGGGCCACCTCTCGCAGGGGGATTCTCGAGAGTCCCCTTTTGCCCAACTCAAAAATAGTATAGCCGAGTTTGTATCTCTTGGTATGGGGGTTCCTGGAAATCGCCCCGATTTCCTCTAAAACAGCGCTTATCCCATGAACAGTACTTTTGCTTATGCCCAGCCTTTTCGACAATTGACTGATTCCCAACCCACGCTCGCTGTCGGCAATTAAGCTCAATATCTGAAAGGCCTTCGTTACTGACGGTGCCAAATATTTCTCAGCCATTGTTCACCATAATGAACCCGTTATTGTTTAATTATATCTCATTTATGTGTTTTGTCAAGATAGAAATTTATCGAAAATTATTAGAATATTTTTGAATTGTGAAAAATATAATTTTCCTCTTGACAAATATGGCGCGATGTTGCTATTATTTTGGAGCGCAATTAGTTCATAATGATGAACTAGGACATTATGGGCAAAGAGAGGCCGAAAGAAGTAGTGGCTGAGATTCCCAGCATATTGGTTCTTGAGCCCGCAGCAGAGCAAAGGAAGCGTCGAGCTGCAGGGGTTGAGGTTCGAAAAGAGTTCCAGCCTGATCTAGAATCCATCAAGACACATCTCAAGGAAATACGCCATCATTCTCGCGATAATCACAGCGTTCTGCTGGAGGAGCTTCAGAGAAGTCTCGGTCAATATGCAGGACTGAAACTGGCCATTGCCTCAGATGTCAAACAAGCTGCATCTTATATCAAAGAAATTGCTGGGGGGACAGACCTGGCGTCGATAAATAAATCAAATGTGGTGATCAATGAAATCCGGCCGGAGCTGGAGGCCTCTGGTTTTAAAACGTATATTCGTTACTTCACAGAATTCAAGAATATTGATAAGTTTGAGAGAAAGGTAGAAGATTACTGGGCACTCCCCGGACTACACGAAAGAGGCCTCGTCGAATCGTTCGACATCGCCAAAACGGTAACCCAGCTGAATTCCTCAGAGGTACGAGATTACCTGGCTATATTGGGTGTGAACGCAATCTCTGCTGAAGATGGTTTTGCGTTCTTCTTGCAGCACATGTCCAATATTTCAAAGGATTTGCAGCAGGCGAGGAAGATAGTACTGGTGGTCAGCCTGGAAAAGGTAGTGCAAGACAGAGAAGCCGCTTCTTTTCAGACCAGATCGATGGGGATTTTCGGCCTGGAGAGCGTCCTTCTTGACCTCGGTCCTAAAGAGATAGAAGGGTATGATTTTGAGAGCCTCCCAATACTCGCAGGGGGTCAGGACAGGGAACTTCATGTCCTTATTCTGGATAATGGTCGAGGTGGACTGGTCAGCGGCGGTTATCAAGACCTCTTCTTATGCATTGATTGCCGAGCCTGCGCTCGCCAGTGTCCCATTGGGCTGCATCTAGTCAAGAAGGGGTGGGTGTATAGCCCCAAGAATTACCTCTTTGGATTCCTACAAGGGTGGCTTCCCCCAACGGAAGCTTGCTTTCATTGTGGTCGCTGCCAGGTAGAATGCCCCGTTGATATCGATATCCCGACTTTGATATGGAGAGCCCAACTTGAACATTATGTGCGGCATGGTCGGACTTGGAAGAAGAGACTTCTCGACAATCCTGAACTGTTGGCCAAACTTGGTTCGTTGACGGCCCCGCTTTCTAACTGGGCCAAGGACAACTCACTTTTAAAGCCAATCATGGAGACACTTGTGGGTCTCCACCGGAAGGCTCAGTTACCGGCTTTTCATCGCCAGACATTGAGGAAATTGATCAAGGGAGGTAGCCGTGGCTGAGAAAATAATATATTTTGCGGGCTGTTTTGCCAATTACTATGATCCGGAGATCGGCAAAGCCCTCATTGAGGTCATGGAGAGGAACGGAATCGAGGTCTTGGTGCCTGAACAGAAATGCTGCGGCATGCCCATGATGGCCAACAGTAATGTCAAAGGAGCAGCGAAGAACTTTAACTACAATGTTAAATCACTTGCTCGGGCAGCTTCACCGGGCTACGATATCATCACCACCTGCCCGAGCTGTAATCTGATGCTCAGAAAGGAAGGTCTCCCTTTCTTCGATAGTGAGGAGGCAAGCTTTGTCTCCAGCCATGTTTACGATGCCGGTGAATATCTCTTGCGCTTGCACAATCAGAGCAGGTTAGATACTCATTTTCGGGAGACACCGTTGAAGGTTTTTTACCATAACCCCTGCCATTTGAAAGTGCAGAATATAACGAAGGAGCCAGTGGCGTTACTCAAGTTGATACCTGGCCTTGAGGTAAGCGGAGTTAACACCAGTTGCTGCGGAATGGGCGGCTCCTATGGCATGAAGAAGGATAACTACGCTCTTTCGGTTGAGATCGCGCGAAAGGTCTGGGAAGAAGTGAAATCCACTGAGGAGGATAGGGTGGTCACGGAGTGTGGTGGCTGCAACCTGCAGATAGAGGCTGGTACGGGGATAAGGGGGGTACACCCGATCATCTTGTTGAACGAGGCATATAGATCTTCCGAGGCCTCTGAAGCAGCCTGAAGGATGTAGAAGGAAGACATTAATGTCGAGGGCTTCTCAAGGGAATCTGAG
>CP070817.1:155325-157981 GCA_020344255.1 Deltaproteobacteria bacterium
CGTATATTATCCCCTTCGCCGTGATTACTGTCATATTTGGCTTCTGGGGGAAGATCTACCTTTTTGTCACCTTTCTGCTGCTGACCCTCTTTGGCCTGTCCTTTTTTCGGAACCCCTCTCGGCAAATACCTGATGACGAAGGCCTTATCCTCTCCCCCGCTGATGGGCGTATCGTGATTGTGGAGAAGGGGGTGGAGATTCCCCTGGTGGGGGGCAAGGCCACCAAGGTGAGCATATTTATGTCCCTCTTCAATGTCCATGTCAACCGGGTACCTACCCGGGGAAGGGTAGAGGACGTTAGGTACCAGAGGGGGAGGTTTCTGCCGGCCAACAGGGGAGAGGCCTCGCGACAAAATGAGCAGAACACCCTCCTGCTACGGAACGCCGAGGGTGTCAAGCTAGCCTTTGTTCAGGTGGCCGGTATTGTGGCTCGGAGGATAGTATGCTATGTGGGCAGGGGTGACCGGCTGCAGAGGGGGGAGATCTTCGGGGCGATCCTGTTTGGCTCTAGACTGGATGTCTACCTTCCCCAAGAGCTGGAAGTAACGGTCCGCAGGGGAGAGAGGGTAAAAGGGGGCCAAAGCGTACTGGGAGTGATCACATGAGGAAGGATACATCAAAAAAGAAGAAGGGGGAGGGAGTGAAGAAGGGTATATATATATTGCCCAATCTGCTCACCTCTGGGAGCCTCTTTTTCGGGTTTTATGCCATTATCGCCTCCTTCAACGGGAAGTACCTCTACGCAGCAATAGCCATCTTGGCCTCCGTCCTCTTTGACGGAATCGACGGAAAGATAGCCCGTCTGACCCGCTCCACCAGCCGTTTTGGGGTGGAGTTCGACTCCCTTTCTGATCTGGTGGCCTTCGGTGTGGCTCCAGCTATCCTGGTCTTCTCTTGGGCCCTGCGACCTTATGGGAGACTTGGATGGTTGGCCGCTTTTCTCTATGTGGCTTGTGGGGCCCTCAGATTAGCTAGGTTTAACGTACAGATAGATACGGTTGAGTCACGATATTTCCGGGGACTCCCCATTCCGGCGGCCGCAAGTCTCATTGCAGCCACCGTCCTCTTCCTCCATCGCTTGGGAGAAGTAGGGGAGACCAAACATTTGTTCCTTCTTCTCTTGATCTACTTGCTCGCCTTCCTCATGGTAAGCAACATCCGTTACCACAGCTTCAAGGATCTGAACCTCCTTAAGAAGAAGCGTTTTAGCACACTAGTTGGCATGATCTTAGCCATCGTGGTGGTGATGGCGGAACCGGAGGTCATGATTTTTATCCTCGCCGCTCTCTATCTCATGTTGGGGCCGTCCAGTGCCTTGCTGGGCTGGTACAGAAAGAAGGAGGTGGCTGTGAGCGAAAAGAAGACAGAGTCGTTGATGAGATAGAAGGGGGTCAAAAGTGCCGGGCTGGAGGTCTTTTTTCGCCGTAGAGCTAAGCAAAGAGATAGAGGGCGGAATTAGCAAAATCCAAGAGCAGTTAAAGCGCAAAGCCGAAGGGGTTCGCTGGGTGCGGCCGGCGGGCATCCATCTCACCCTCAAATTCCTCGGTGAGGTAGATCCCGACCGCATCGAGGAAATTGTTCGCAAGGCGGGGGAGGCCGTAGAAGGTGTAGGCCCTTTCACGATAAGGATCACGGGGGGTGGTGGGTTCCCGAACGTTAAGAACCCACGGGTCATCTGGATAGGGGTGGAGGACCAGAGCGGCTTCCTCAGACAATTGCAGACGAGGCTAGAAACAGGGTTGGAAGAGCTGGGTTTCAAGAGGGAGGAGAGGAATTACACCCCTCACCTTACGTTGGGGCGTGTCCGTTCAGTGAAGGGGAAAGGTGCTTTCACCCAGGCACTGGAGGATATGGGAGATAGCGACCTGGGAACCATGGAAGTTAGAGAAATCACTCTCTTCCGGAGCGAATTGAAACCCACGGGGGCGGAGTATACGAAATTGAGGACCGTCCCTTTCAAGATCCCGTAAAAAGAGGGGCATAAATTACGGTGAAACATCTCACAGTAAAATTGGCACTGAAATGGGTCGTTCCGTTGCAGAGTTTTTCCACCGTTACTTCCGGGGTTTTCACCACCTGAAGCCCCCCGCTGACACAGGTTGAGAACCTATTGGGGTAGCTGGCGGGGAGATCCTTCAACGGGACGTTTCAAGGAAGAACAAAGCCCTTTTCAGGGGCGGGGGAAGACTGAAAACCCTCATAGGGTTCAGAGGAGGATTAACATGGAACTGGACAAAGAGAAGGAGAAGGCGGTCAACGCGGCCGTCACCCAAATTGAGAGACAGTTTGGCAAAGGGGCCATCATGCGCCTTGGTTCTGAAGTGCGGCCAGCAGAGGTCCAAACCGTCTCCACTGGTTCCCTTGGCCTGGATCTTGCAATGGGAGTAGGGGGACTGCCGCGGGGGAGGGTAGTGGAGATCTTCGGCCCCGAAGCCTCGGGGAAAACCACCTTGGGCCTCCATGTGGTGGCTGAAGCCCAGAAGGATGGGATAGCAGCCTTTATTGATGCCGAACATGCCCTTGATCTAAACTATGCACAGAGGCTGGGAGTAAAGGTGGAGGATCTCCTGCTCTCGCAGCCCGACACCGGGGAGCAGGCCCTTGAGATCGCGGAGGTCTTGGTACGGAGCGGAGCAGTGGATGTGATCGTCATTGA
>CP070817.1:158081-160729 GCA_020344255.1 Deltaproteobacteria bacterium
AAGTCACCCAAATGATCTTCTATGAGGAGATCACCAGGGGGTCCGTGGGCTTTGCCCAGACTGTGATCATGAATATGCTGATGAGCACCTATTTCATTTATCGTTTCGGCACCGAGGAGATGAAGCAGAGGTGTATGGTTCCGGCTATCCGAGGAGAGAAAATTGCCACTATCTGTTTCACAGAAGACCAATCTGGGTCTGATCTAGGAGCGACGAGGACTACCGCGGTTAAAGATGGCGATGAATGGGTAATAAACGGGACTAAGATGTGGATTACCAATGGGGCCATCTGTGATTTCTGCACTGTGCTTTGCACCACAGATCCAGGCAAGGGTCTCAAGGGACTCAATTTCTTTTTGGTGGAGAAAGGGACTCCCGGATTTTCGAGTGGGCAGACCCTGAACAAACTTGGGTGCCGAGGGACGATAACCGGTGAGCTCGTCTTTGACAACGTGCGTGTTCCCGCGGAGAACTTTCTGGGTGAGGAGTTAGGGAAAGGAGTGTTCTACGTGGGAGAGATCCTTGAAGAGGTCAGGGTTATGACTGCAGCGATGGCCCTCGGTATTGCCCGCGCAGCCTATGATGAGGCGCTGGAGTTTTCTCGGAAGCGGGTGGCCTTTGGCAAGGCTATCGGCAACTACCAGTTAATTCGCGCGAAGTTTGCTGATATGGCTACGGAGATGCATGCTGCGAGACTGTTGACATATCATGCTGCCTGGCTGTTGGATCAGGGGCTCTCTGCGCGGAAGGAGGCTGCCATGGCAAAGCTCTTTGCCACTGAAGCTTGCCAAAAGGTAGTTGACGAAGCTACGAGAATCTATGGAGCCAATGCCTTTGCCTATGAATATGCCCCACAGAGACATTTCCGAAATGCCCGATTTGTCCTCTATGGTGGGGGAACGCAGGAAATCCTGAAAAATTTCCTGGGAAGAGAGATCATCGGGAAGGTTTGAACTAACTGAGAGAAGTACAAAGAGGAGGCCAAGGTGTGAATATCGTAGTTCTGGTGAAGCAGGTGCCGGACAGCGAGGCGATGGTTCAGGTAAAGGCCGATGGGTCAGCTATCGAGGTGGAGGATAAATATAATCTGAACTTCTTCGATTCACTGGCGGTCGAAGAGGCTCTTCGGATCAAGGAACAGGTAGGAGTTGGTAAGGTGACGGTTGTTACCCTCGGGACTAAGAAATCCGTTGAGGCCTTGCGGACAGGAGTGGCCATGGGGGCTGATGAAGCTATCTTGTTGCAGGATCAGGCCTTTGAGGGTGGTGACGAATACGCCACGGCGAGGGTTTTGGCCCGAACAATGAGGGATATGGATTATGATTTGATTTTATGCGGTAGAGAGGCCTTTGATGATTCCTCTGGGGCAGTAGGTCCCCTGGTAGCGGAGTTCTTGGGAATCCCCCATGTGACGGTTGTTGTCAAAGTGCAAGTTTCCCCTGATGAGCGGACGGTTGTCGTGGAGAGAGAGATAGAGGGAGGCAGAGAGATCATCAAGGCACCCCTGCCCGTCCTTATCTCGGCCCAGAAGGGGCTCAATGAACCCCGAGTGCCGCCTGTAACCGGGGTGATGAAGGCAATGAGAGCAGAGATCAAGACGCTAGATTTGGCTTCCCTTAATCTTTCCCTCGATGACGTAGGCCGTGTGGGGGCCAAGGAGGAGACATTACGCTACTATCGACCTCCCGAGAGGCCTGCGGTTACGATGATAGAGGGGGAGGCACCTGATGCGGTGAGGCAGCTGGTAAAGCTTCTCAAAGAAGAGGCCAAGGCGATATAGGAGACATGAGATGTCAGGAGGGGTATGGGTATTTGCGGAGCATCAGGATGGCAGGCTCAGGAAGGTTGCCTTGGAGCTATTGGGCAAAGGAAGGGAGTTGGCTGAGAGACTGGGGGTAGAGCTGGATGCTCTGTTACTCGGTTCAGGGGTGGATGCGTTAGCCAAAGAGTTAGTCTCATATGTAGATAAGATATATCAATGCGACGACCCTCTTATAAAGGAATACAACAGCGATGTCTATCTTCGGGTCATCTCCGATCTCGTAGAGAGGGAGGCCCCGCAAATCCTCTTGGCTGGATCGACTTTTTTGGGCAAAGATTTCTTTCCCCGTTTAGCAGGAAGGTTGCGAACTGGTATTGCTATGGATTGTTTAAACCTCGAACTCGGAGACCACGACCTCCTCATTGCCAGAAGGCCCGTCTTCGGGGGAAAGGCCTTGGCCGAAGTGGTATGCCGGAAGGGAAAGCCCCAGATCGCCCTGGTGAGGCCCAATATTTTTCCCGTCCCCGCTGCGCCGGTTACCGAGAAAGGGGAAGTGTGTAAGGTAGGGGTTGAGGTCGATCCGGAGCAGATCAAGTTGGAGGTATTGGAGGTGGTTAGGGCTTCCAAACCGAGGTTAGACCTCACCGAAGCAGAGATCATCGTCACGGGAGGAAGGGGGATAAAAGGACCGGAGAACTTCCAGTTATTGGAGGACCTGGCTGATGCCCTGGCGGCCACCGTAGGTGCCAGCAGGGCAGTGGTGGACAGCGGCTGGAAGTCCCATGATGACCAGGTGGGCAAGAGTGGTAAGACCGTTTCGCCCAAGCTCTACTTTGCCGTAGGGCTTTCCGGGGCCATTCACCATATTATGGGGATGGATACCTCT
>CP070817.1:160829-165676 GCA_020344255.1 Deltaproteobacteria bacterium
ATTACGAAATGCACCCAGAGAGAGAGGAAAGGGATGCAAGACGCAGGGCTGCTGGCAGCCCCTTAGGAAGACCTGGTTCCATTGATGGGGAGTTTCGGCCAACTGTTGGTATGCTCAAAGGGACCTTTCATTTGCCCCTTTATCTAGGCCAAAAGGAGAAAGTAGAGCCATCTCAAGAGCCTTCTCCATTCCCCATGAACCCACAGGAGGCCACCGAAAGGATAAAGGGGTTTGCACAACATCTGGGGGCTGACCTGGTAGGGGTTTGTCGTTTGGACCCTCGTTGGGCTTACTCCCATCGGGGGGAGATCTTCTATAACAACTGGGATGAGTGGGGAAAGGAGATACCAGCTCCTTTCCCCTTTGCAGTCGTCATGGCTGTGGAGATGAATGAGGCACTGGTGAGGGGTGCTCCACATACCCCTTCGGTGGTGGAGAGCGGGGTGAATTACGCCAAGGGAGCCTATATTAGCACCATCCTCGCGAATTTCATCGCCCAGCTGGGTTATCCTGCTGTGGCCCACCACTTCCGACACTATGATGTAGTGCTCGTGCCCGTAGCAGTCGATGCGGGGTTGGGGGAACTGAGCCGAATGGGTTATCTCATCACTGCAGAATTTGGCCCTCGAGTTCGCCTGGCCGCTGTGACAACATCGTTGCCGTTGGTGCCCGACAAACCGGTGGATTTAGGGGTGCAGGATTTTTGTGCCAGATGTCTGAAGTGTGCCGATACCTGCCCCTCTGGCTCTATCCCGAATGGTGGAAAGGTGGTTCACAATGGAGTAGAAAAATGGAAGATGGATGAGGAGGGGTGTTTTGATTACTGGGCGAAGATAGGAACCGACTGCAACATCTGTATGGGGATATGTCCCTACAGCCGACCCAACCGATCCTTTCATCGCCTGACCAGATGGATGGTGGCCAGATCACCCCTTGCCCGGGCGGTCTTTCCCTGTTTCGATAATATAATATACGGGAGGAAGTGGCATCCAGGGAGGGTACCCTCGTGGATAGACTACTCCAAGGGAAGAGAAGTGTGACAAGTTATTTAAGTCAGGTAAGCATAAATTGAACTGTACTTCTGTACTGAACTATAGCTCTTCGAGGGGCTGAAGACCATTTGGAGATGAAGAAGATGTTTAGGCCATTAGAGAAGAGAAGGTATTCTGAGCAGGTAGCTCAGCTGATACAGGAAAAAATCCTCAAAGAAAAATCTGAAAAGGGGAATAAACTTCCCACAGAGAGGGAGCTTGCGGAGGAGTTTCAAGTCAGCCGCTCTGTGATCCGAGAAGCGATTCGAGAATTAGAGGTATCAGGTTTGGTCTATATCAAAAAGGGGCCCACAGGAGGGATCTTTATCACCCATGCCTATCATAAGCCCCTCAGTCCAACTCAAGTTGATCAAAAAGGCGATCATGATTTTTCACGAGCAGGCTCTAGGAGAATCTCTTGAAAAGGATGGAGATGTTGGCTCCACCGTTGGCAAATCCGTTGAGCAGGGCGAACTCTATTTCTCTCCTCCTAGCTCCCCGGACTGTATAATCTAGGTCGCATTCCGGGTCTGGTTCTCGGTAATTGATGGTAGGGGGAGCGATCCCCTCCTTGATCCCCAGGACCGCGGCACATCCCCGTATACCCCCTGAGGCGTCAAACTCTCCGATCATCGACTTGATGGCACTGATGGATATGCCCTCTGCCCTCTTCCCAAATACCTCTCTGATGGCAATGGTCTCGGCCCGATCCAATACCTGGGTGGAATTGGCGGCGGCGCAAACATAATCGACTTGGGGGAGGTCTTCCACTGCCTGCATAATTGCTTTAGCTATGGAGTGACCATCTCTGTCATAGCTCAAGATGCCGTAGTTGCCTGCGGTCATCCCATATCCCACCATCTCCGCATAAATAGAGGCCCCGCGTCGGCGTGCGTGTTCGAGGGTTTCCATAACTAGTATACCACTTCCCTCCCCCAGAACGATCCCGTTTCTGGTACGATCAAAGGGCCTAATCCCCTCGGGATATTGAGTCCTTTGGGGGGAGAGGCTTCCCAAGGTGGCGTATACATTATAGAGAGGTTCACTGATCTCATCCGCCCCCCCAGCAAAGATCACCTCTGCCTTTCCGCGGCGCAGGGCTTCGAAGGCATGGACGATAGCACTCTCCGCTGAGGTCTCTTTGTGGGAGAAGGTAGAGTTGATCCCCTTGATCCCAAACTCGATGGAGGCATGGCTGCAGATGGCGTTGGGGACCGACGTCTGGAATAAGAGGGGGGCGACTTCATGAGGGCCATCCCGCACCAGGTCCCGGAAGAAGAGGTCCACCGTTTTAGAGCTCCCTAGACCGGTCCCGATCATGATCCCCACCCGTTCGGGGTCTTCGTCATGCATCAATATGCCTGCGCCTTCAATGGCGAGCTTCACTGAGGCAACCACCATGCGGCTGATGCGGTCCATACGGCGAAGGTTGCCTAATTTTATGTATTTCTTGTAATCTGGATCCTTCGCTTGTCCCCCTAGCTTGGATCGGAGGTGCCCCACTGTAAAGCTTTGGATGGGGCGAATACCCGATCGGCCTTCCGTACAGCACCGCCAGAACTCCTCTGTGCCCATCCCGATAGGACTGATAACCCCTATGCCCGTAACCACGACACGTTTCATTTCCCCAAACCATACAAGTTTTAAGTTGGGTATGCAAGTCCTAAAAACCTTTGCAGTGACCCAATAATTAGGATAAAATAGTGTTTAAAGGGAGCAGAAAGATGCCTCCAGTGGGATTAAAGGTGAGACTTTTGGAAATGAGTGAGTCCCCTCTCTCTTTGCTCCATGTGGCTTACCGCCAGTGTTATTCCTCTCGCTGGGCTGGGGATATGTGGGAGGAGAATGTAAGTGATGAGCGAAAGGCCGCTTTTATCAGGGAGATGATGAGATCCGGCCATGATAGTCCATTAGAACATGTGAAATTCACCTTTGCCATCGAGGGGGTCTCCAGGGCATTGACCCACCAATTAGTGAGGTATAGGATAGCTTCATATTCGCAGCAGAGTCAACGGTATGTGAATATGGAGCACCTTAACTACATTGTCCCTCCTTCCATCAAAGGGGATGACATTCTGCGAAAGGAATTTGTGCGCCTCATGGATGAAGTCCAACATGGTTATCTCAACTTGGTGGCTCGGTTCAGAGAAAAGGGAATTGTTGGGGAGAAGGCATACGAAGATGCGAGATTCGTCCTTCCCCAGGCCGTGGAGAGCAAGATCGTAGTCACCATGAATTGTAGAGAATTATTGCACTTCTTTGCCCAGAGGTGCTGCCAGCGGGCACAGTGGGAGATAAGGGCATTGGCGAGCGAGATGTTGGAGATATGCCGCAAGGAGTTGCCCCCTGTATTTGAGAATGGGGGGGCGAAGTGTGAACGTCTGGGGTATTGCCCGGAGGGAAAGTTTAGCTGTGGTAAGTTCCCCCTTAAAGAAGAGGTCATGCGAAAGGACCGATAGCGTGAGAGACTTTTTTACCTCCTCTTGGCCATAGCTTTATATTTTTCGTAACCCAATTTTTCATCTCTTGTTAAGGTACCCTCTGTTAATGTAATCCTCAATTGCTTCTCCAAGGCCCCGAGGATCGCCTCCTTAACTTCTCTATCGGTGGGGCGCTTCCCCAGCTCCTCTTGGATGGAGGTCAAAGGTTCTAGGACCTTGTCTTTTACCTCAGGTGGGACCCAGATGGCGGAGAAGAAATCCGAGGGGTCAAAAGGGGCGAGAAAGCAGACTATATTTAAGATATAGAAGTCTTCGATTTCGGAGAAGTAAAAGCCGGCAAGTTTCCCCCCTCCGGTGCGCAGGCCTCCTCTGTGCTTATACCATGTATCCTTTAAACCCAATTCCCCAAATCCCTGGACTAAGCTATCCCCTATCTTCCTATAGGCATTATCTAGGTTCTTAAAGATATTCTTGGACACCACCGCCTGGAGAAAGATGGTGGATTCAGGATCGGCAAAGATGAGGGTGCGCTCCCCGGTGGTGATGATATACTGAAGGTGGGGAAGTTCAGGTTTGATCTCGTTGATGAGGGGGACTGCACTGTCCAAGGTGATGATTGCCTTTGCCCCGCAATCTCTCAGAATGTAAAGTATCTCACCACCTTTATACATCGTATTGAAGGGGACCGCTGCCACACCTAGCTTCTGGCAGGCGAAGAAGGAATAGACAAACTCCGGTATGTTGGGCAGCATGATGGCTACCCTGTCGCCGTTCTCTATGCCGAGGCCGTTCAGGCCGTTGGCAAGCCTATTGACGTTCTTGTTGAGCTCCTCAAAGCTTATGGCCTTCCCCTCATAGAGGAGGGCGCCCTTTTTCGGATGCTCTCTGGCTTGTTCCTCTAAAAGCCTCCCTAAGTTCATTGCTTCTCCATCACCCGTAAGTCCTTATACCCCTCCCGAAGCTCCTTTCTCAAAACCTTGCCGGTTGCACTCTTGGGAAGGCCTTCCCTAAACTCTATTTCATCAGGCACCTTATAGGGGGCCAGTCTCATCCTGCAGTATCCGATGAGCTCCGAAGGGGTTATTCTTTCACCTTCAGCAGGGACTATAAAGGCCTTTACAGCCTCTTCCCTCCCCCCCTTCTCCCTCTGACCCACCACCGCTGCATACTTTACCTTGGGGTGGGCGCACAAAAGCTCTTCTATCTCGGCTGGGGAGATGTTAAATCCTCCCTTAATGATGATATCCTTCTTTCTCTCGGTGATATAGAGGTATCACTCCTCGTCCTGATACCCTATATCGCCTGTGTGGAGCCACCCGTCTCGCAAAGACTGTAGGGTCTCCTGGGGGAGGTTGTAATACCCTTTCATCACCAC
>CP070817.1:165776-179600 GCA_020344255.1 Deltaproteobacteria bacterium
ATAATATGATGGACATGATATGATAGAGAATATTTTCAGGTCAACTGAAGCGGGGTTGCTTACTGCTTTTCATTCTGGGACATTGCATGGTGTAAATCGATGCATCAATTTTACAAATGTTGCGGCAATGGGGGATTTGTATACCTTCTGGCTCATTGATTTTTCAACAGTAAATGCCTGTCGAACCGACTCAAAGAAAAAGGGAGGTACCCCTTCATGGAAGAGGTAATGAAGGATACTTTTGATCAAGAGGTGATTCAATCAGACAGGCCGGTAGTGGTTGATTTTTGGGGCCCTCAGTGTGGTCCCTGTTTGGCGTTAATGCCAGCGGTGGAGGCGCTGGCGGAGAAGTACGGAGACAGGGTAAAGATGGTCAAATTGGAGGCGCCCAAGAACCGCCGTCTCTGTTTGGAGTTGAAGGTTCTGTCCTTGCCGACGTATCTGTTTTACAAAGACGGCAAGGAATGCCATCGGCTTACCGGCACCGTCACCATCGAATCCATAGAGGAGTCGATCAAGCAGATGCTTGGGATCAGGGGGTAAAGGTTATGGCAGTGGTGATACGAGAGTGTTCCTATATTCTGGTTCATGTCCCGGATTTTGTCCGTTATGGTTCAAAGCCCGCCCGGGATATTCCTATCAATGGTGGTCCTGGTGGAGCATTAGAGAGGAGGATTTACGAGCACGTTCGCAGTTATGATGAGGCAGTGGCCTATCCCCCCAACCAGGTCTATATTGGCAATATGCACCCGGATGACTTGCATACTACCCCGCAGCCATGGTTTGAGCATCCCGTTGCTGGGGCAAAGAGACACGGAAAATTTGGTGAGATACTGCCGGAAGAGGAGTGGTATGGATGGCTGAAGATTGCCGACGATTTTAACTTAGTGTGGCTGACCCCTGCCTTCATCGCTCAGATCAGGGATGTGGTATCGGGCCATCCGTTTTTGGAGGAGGAGGACATTGGGAAGTTGGGGAATGGGGTGGCCATTAATAAGATCAGGGATAAGATCGAGCGGGATGATGCCCTGCCCCTGTATTACGATGGGTCGCTTGTGGGTTCCATCCGCAGGGATCATGAGGTGGACGATACCCTCAAGGCCCAGGTCCTAATGGAAAATTTGATGGCCAAGGCCTCGGGAGCTCTTGCGATGCATCATCTGTTCAATAGGGCGGGGATTGAGCCACAGCAAGTGGATTTTATCCTGAGTTGTTCTGAGGAGGCGGTCGGGGATCGGTATAATCGGGGCGGTGGGAGTCTTTCGAAGGCCATTGGGGAGATGTGTCGCTGTGTGAATGCAACGGGTCATGATATCAAGGCCTTTTGTGCGGCTCCGATTCATGCCATTATGGATGCGGCCTCTTTGGTCCAGGCGGGCGTATTCGAGCGAGTCGTGGTGGTGGGGGGAGGGTGTTTGGCGAAGATTGGGATGAAGTATGTGGGGCACTTAAAGCATGACATGCCTGTACTGGAGGATGTGCTGGCTGGGTTTGCGTTTTTGCTCACCCCTGATGATGGGGTAAGTCCGATTGTGCGGCTGGACAGCATTGGGAAGCATGATGTGGGTGCCGGCTCCAGCCAGCAGGAGATCATGACATCGCTCATCGTCAAGCCCTTAGAGAGGATTGGGGTGAAGATGATGGCCATTGATAAGTATGCAACGGAGTTGCACAACCCGGAGGTGACGTTGCCGGCAGGCAGTGGCAACACCCCGCTGACGAACTATAAGATCATGGGGGCGTTGGCAGCCCTCCGAGGGGAGATCGGCAGGGATCAGATTGATACCTTTGTGAGGGAGCGGGGCATGCCGGGTTTTTCCCCCACTCAGGGGCACATTCCGGCAGCAGTGCCCTTTCTCGGCCATGCCCTGGAGGCGATGCAGCAGGGCAGGATGCAAAACACCATGTTTGTGGCGAAAGGGAGCCTCTTTCTGGGGCGGATGTCCCAGCTCTCAGATGGGTTATCGTTTTTGCTGGAGAGAAATCCGAGGCGTAATGGTTAGATATAAAGAATCACTACAGCACAAAGGAGGGATGCGGATGTTTAAGGGCAAGAATGTCATCGTGGTTGGAGAGCGGGATGGGGTGCCTGGTCCTGCTATTGCGAAGTGTTTGCAGGCAGCGGGTGCCAATATCCTGTACAAAACGACGGAGTGTTTTGTCTGAACGGCGGCGGGGACCATGGACCCGGAGAGTCAGGCCCAAATCAAGAGGATCGCTGATGATTTCGGAAGCGATAATATCATGGTGGTGCTGGGGGCGAGTGATATTGAAGGGGCTGAGATTGCGGCGGAGACGTTAACGGTGGGCGATCCGAGTTTTGCGGGTCCATTGGCAGGAGTCTCGTTGGGACTCCCCGTATATCACATCCTGGAGCCGGAAGTCAAGGAATCCGTCCCTGAAGAGATCTATGAGCAAGAGGTAGGGATCGTCAGCATGATCGTGGATACCGAAGAGGTGTCACGAGCGTTCAGAAAGATCAGGGAGACAAACAAGTAGATAGAGAGCTTTAAAGGGAACCTATACTGATGGTTACTGTGGACTTCCGAGGAAGTCTCAGCCATCTTTGCGGCGTCAAATCAGAGAAAATGGATACCTCGGATTTTTTAATTGTCTGATAAGCCCTGGTGAGGGTTTTCCGGAAGTTCCCCCCTATGGTCGAATCTTCACCATTGACACGAGCTGCCCGGAGAAGTTCGTAGGGCCAAAATGTTATTCCGGATATGGATTTTGATGACTAGATATGTGCTTAATGAGGCAGCCACCTAACCGCATCCATTGTAATGGGCGGTGTATTACCTCCTTCAGCCTTTTATTTGACTGCAAATACACAAATAGTTCAAAGGGGAAAAAACAGCAATATAGTCTTGGTCATTGGTTACGGCGAGGTAACCCCGCTCTGTTTGGCTCTGTTTCCTTAGGAGGAGGTGCCGTTTAGGCATAGAAAAATTTGGTTTATGAACTCCTTGGTACTCCATCACGAGAGGATACGGGTTTTTAAGCAAAGACAGGGTTGTTCGATGTATTAGCTGAATAAAATGAAAATGACTACCTCGGGAGGAAGTGTAGGCCAAAAGTGAAACCGTAAATGTAGTAAAACATGGAGGGCTCTAGAAATTGGCGCAGCAATATTATTTGGACTTTGGTGGCGGGGAAAGAATATACTTCTCTTTGCCTAAGGGTTGGAAATCCGTACAGTTCATTCAATCGGAAAAAGAGAGCAAATCTGCAACTTCCCTCAACGAACTTTTACAGAAGGCCCTTTCGCAACCCACGAACGCTCAGTCCTTGAGCGAGTTGGCTTCAAAGGCAAAGAAGGCCGTTATCATTGTGGACGATGTAACACGCCCAACCCCTACGGCAGAAATATGTGAAATTTTGATACCCTACCTTGAGGAAGGAGGTCTTTCTTTAGAGGATCTCACGTTTGTGGTGGCCCTAGGAAGCCACGCTCCCATGAATCTTGATCAGCTTGAACAGAAGGTAGGGAAAGCGATCATCTCGTCCTCGCAGGTGATCCAGCACGAGTGCTGGGGGCCTGATCTCTTGCCGGCAGCTACATTGAGCAGCGGGCGGGCAGTAAAGATCAACCCCGCCGTTGCCAAAGCAGACCTGAAGATCTCCCTTGGTTCTATTTTGCCCCACTCGATGGCCGGTTTTGGGGGAGCGAAGATGATCATGCCAGGAGTGGCCGATTTCGAGTCTATAAAGGAGCACCACATAACTCACATGGTTCATCCTCTCTCTACCCTAGGGAATATTAATGGCAACCCTTTTTATGAAGAAATTCTAAAAGTGACGAGAATGGTGGGCCTCGATTTCATAATCCGTTGCATTTTTAATCACGAAGGAGGGGTGGTGGATGTGGTAGCAGGTGAGTTTGAGTCAGCTTTCACCAAAGGGGTAGAGTTATCCCTTTCTAACCTGGGGTATAGATTTGATAGAAAAGTTGATGTCTCCATAAGCTGCACCTTCCCCTTCGTGCATGGACCCCAAATGATAAAGGCGCTGGCCCCACCGTCCATTGTTACGAGGGAACGAGGGGCTATCATGCTGGTGGCACCTCTTCCGGAACCTCTCCCTTCTGGATTTCTTGATGCCTTTTTGGAGATAAGAGAAAAATCCAACAATAATCCTCTTGAGTACGCGAAAGCGGCTCTATCCAGGGGGGAGCCAGTTTTGCCTGACAGGGCCGTGGATTTTAATATGGCCATAATTAGTACGGTGAGAAGGACTGCAGAACAAAAGGTCTTCTTGGTCTCCCAAAAAGTCTCGCAAGAAGAGGCTTCACTAATGGGTTTTGAATATGTGTCTTCTGTTGAAGAGGGGTTGGGTCAGCTTGGTGAGGCATACCCTGATGCTGACGTTGCTATCTTCCCTTCAGGAGGGCTCGTGATCCCAGTAACTGATGTTAGGAGTTCTAAGGACTCGTTTCAAGTGTCTGGGACACAATAGTCAGGAGAGCGAAAAGAGAGATGATAGATGTTTCCCTTCAGAGCTTAACCGAGGAGACTTATGATCCAGTGGATGAGCTATGGGAGGAGATTAGGAACAAATTCAAAGAGCTGTCTCCTGATATTTAGTATTTTGGAGGGGGAGCTAAGCCATGTCCATGTCTATGGAATGCCTCTTAGATTGTTTATCTCCAGGCTTCTTGGATCCTGCCCCCCCACGACCGCCGCATTGGCCCCGGGGTTATAACTGTGTCCCTGTAAGTTCCAGGAGGACCTATTAACGAGTCCTGACGCGAAGAAGTGAGTGTTGAGGGCGACTTTTGCTCCCATTGTCATACCCTGAGCTCGATGATCTTCACCTTTTTTAAGTCCATGGTCCCCAGCCCCAACCTCTCCGCCGCCCTCAAGTAGGGGATGATCATCTCGGTGGTATAAGATTCGTCGTGCTCCTCCATAATTCGCGAGCAGTAGGCATCCAAGGCTACCATATCGCCGCTCAGGATGAATTTATTGAGCCCAGTCCTGAGTTTCCCCTTCCCCTTAGTAGGGCCTCCCTTTATGAGGATGACTCTGGCATCAACCATGGAGAGCTCAGGTCGCACTGCATCGGCGAACTCAGCCAGGGCGGTCATGAAGTGCGTTTCATCTCGGAAAGGGGCCTTTGCCCTCTCCTCAGAATTCTTGATCCCTTTTTGTAAGCCCTCTCCCCGGATGTGGGCATCCCAGCGTTGGGCCCCATAGATTGCCCCAAAGTGGTTTTTTAGGGAACAGGTGAGATAAGAGGTATGATGCCTCTTCAGACAGGGCATATTGACGATTACCGGGGCCTGGTGGACCTTTTTATGCACAATGATGTCGGGGTAAGCACGCCACCCCTCCTTTCTGGTCTTCACATATTCCCTCCTCCGCCCAGCATCGCCATAGGATACTTTGATGCCTCTTTTCTTTCCCTCGTCTATGAGATCATAGAAGTCAAAGGTCTCCCGCTCGCTCGCCACCAGGTAGGTCCCAGGGGCGTCGAAAACCTCCACAGCTGAGGCCCCGGCTTCCCGTAGAAGGCCGCCCATCAGGAAGATCATCTCGGGATCAGTAGTCACAGGGAACCTTTGGGGGAAGACGAAATTGGGCTTAATGAGGGCACCCTTCCCATCCCCCACCAGCGGCTTGAGGCCACCTAGGGCCTCCATGGCGGCGCGGAGCATCCGCTCCGGATCCTTCCCCTGGACAGAGACCAAAAGGGGCTTGCCACCCTCTATAAAGGGATTGGAGATCCCTGATCGGGGCAGTCTAGCTCTTGTAGCACACCCCGCACTCCAGGCCGACAGGGTTGCAGCTCCCCCCATGACCATCTTTATGAAATCACGGCGAGATAACTCCGTTTTATCTCTCTTTTTCACTAGGCTTAACTCCTTTTTCGGATCTTCACGCCAACAACTTCCCACAAGGGTTCACCCTGTGAATAATGTAATTCTACAGGGTTCAACTGTCTTTTTGTAGTTAGAACCATGAAAGCTCTCCCCTCCTTATCATCTCCCCCTCAGCCAGGTGGTGGTCCCTCCAATAAAGGCCCCGGCCACTATCAACCCCAGCCCCTCAATGTCATAGTCAAAGGTGGTAGGAAGCTCCAGGATTGGCAGGAGGAACATGGTAAGAAGCGGCAGGATGTGTATTCCCACAAATCCCCCCATGAAACCGATCCCACCACCGCCAATTCTTTTTGTCAGCCCATTGCGGGAGCAGAGGGCGCCGAATACCGCGCCCAAGAGAGGCCAGGCAAACATAGGATACCTCATTTCCCTGCCCAGGTACCAGCCGGCCAAGATGGTGCCGCCCCCTAAAAGGCCCCACCAGAACCACCTCCCTCCGGTGAGGTGGCGGAACTGGGAGGCGATCCCCAGGAGGACACCGATGGTCAGCCATCCCCAGATCCGTTGGTCGGTCAGATCATATACAAAGACCCCGACCGCACTGGCTGCCGCCCCCAAAAAGACAGCCGCAGCTACCCTCTTCATCCGCCATCCCCTTCATGCGGCAGGGACCTCATGACCCTTTTTATGGTCGCTGGATCTTTCCCATCAAGGACCAAGACCATGAGATCACCCGTCACTTTGGTCCCTCCATATCCCCTCCTGCTCTTGCCCAGAAAGATCCCCTCTTTTTGGGCCCCCTTCTTGATGACCCCAGATGCACAGAAATGCTCGAAGGCCTCCGTGGCCCTGGGTGGATCCCCATAGCGCACCATAATGACCCTAAATGGTCCATCAGCGATTGTATATTTAAAGGTAATACCTTCGCCATCCCCTCTTAGTGATAGGACGTTCTGGTGGGAAAGGAAGTAGGCGTTGTTCAGGGCGATCATTCCGCGGAAATAGAGGAGTGAATCCTGCATCACCCCGTGGGGAGGGAGAGATAGAAGGATATCAGATCTCTCTCCTCCCTGGGGGATCTTTTGGGCGATGGCCCGTCCCAGGGCCAGGAGGGTCTCCTTGAGGCCCTCGTTCTGGGAAAAGATCCGTATGAAGTAATTACTCTTCCAGAAGGTCAAAAGCCCCCTCTCATAGGTGGCATCCTGTCCCACAGAGAGGTGCTCCCCCTGGGTATCGAAGCTATAGATACCGAAGGCATGGGCAGGGAGGTCCATCTGGTAAATCTCCACTGTCACTTCTCCTTGGGGAGTTTGATACCTCTGCACACCCGCCCGCTCAAAGTGGTATTCAAGGAACAGTTCTGCTCCCCCGTCCATATAATCGAAGAGCTTCTTCCCCTCATAGACCTGGGTCTGCCCCTCCTTCTTGATCCCTGCCACATCACCTGAGGAGGGGAGCAGCCACGTCAACCCTCTGTCTCCTCCTCCCTTACATCCTGCAATCAAGAGGAGAGAGAAAAGAGCGCCCCAAAATTTCTTCCTCACGCTCATCCTTCCGCTCACAATTTTGCCATTGCTAACATACCACCCTTTGCGAAGTCAAGCCTTATCATAGCGCAGGAGGTTATCCAGTGTGGCTTTGGTATATCAATAACACCTGGATCAATGAGGGGGAATCCGTTGTGCTTTGTAGAAGAATTTCTCAAAATCCCGCTTCGTCCCGCTCACGCCTCTGACCCTCAGTCGCCAGACAATTTCCCCGTCCGGCGTGACCTCAAATATCTTTATCCTTTCCACAATCAACGTATTGCCATTCGGCAGCCTGTCCGCATCTCTGGTTACTTTCATGCCACGTGTTGTAAAGTGCCACACAGTTTCCTTTGTGGGCCGCTTTATTTCGACGACCTGGTCCCAGCAGCCAGGCGGCGGGCAATGAATGGCCACAAGCATGTTGTCGTTTGGGAGGATTTCAGGTTCATGCGGGTATGTACCGAGAGACCCACAATCGAAGGACCAGACGACCGCTCCCTGAGGGTCCACTTCGACGGTGAGATCGAAATTTCTCAGGCTGATAATGGTGTTGCCGTTGGGCAGCCTTGTTACTGCGTTCGCATGGGTCCACCCCTGGAAAGAGATATCGTTATAAGGCGGTTTGTTAAAATATTTCTTTGCCGACCAGGACCAGACGATACCTCCTCTTGGATTGATTTCCTTCACCACGGCTTCACTCTTGTCATTGCTACAACACCATACGACGAGCGTATTGCCATTGGGCAAACGATCTGCGTCATGGGAAACCTTCCTATCCTCGTATGACCAGACAATCTTGCCGTTGCGATTGACCTCATAAACACCCTTCCGGGGTGCTACAAATAATATGTTATTGTTCGGCAGCAATTCGACATCAAATCCAGGATGAATATACTCCCTCAAATATCCAGGGAGCACATATTCCCACACTATTTCCCCTCGCATGTTTACCTCTATGATTCTCGGTCTGTGAGGTTTGTGGTAGTCTGCGAATAATGTGGTGCCGTTGTACGCCTTATATGGTTTATAAATATCAACAGAGAGGTCTGGGTCTGCTTTAGGTTGTCCATAAGTGAACGCTGTGGTTGTGAGCGTCTTGCATCCACTCAGCAACGCAACGACACAGAAGGCCCAAACAATGAAAACCATCTTTCTCTTATGTCCAGACATATTGCCTCCCGTTGTAATAATTATAGTTCCAGTTACTATGAGAATTTTTTCGAATACATGAGAATCTATTTTTACCATAGTAACCACACTGAGGCAATAAAGAGGTCCCTTTCGGGGGCTGGTTTCATCATCTATGAAAGGGATTGAAAAACCGTATGTTCGACAGCTCACTATTTTTTCTTTTCTTTGACTTTCCCGTCCAAACTTGATAACCTCGGGCCATGCTATTTGATCTTCACATACACACGGTCCGATATTCTCGGTGTAGCATCCTGAACCCTAGGGACTTAGTTCTGCGGGCCAAAGAGATCGGCCTGGACGGCCTGGCAATTACCGAACACGACCGCTGCTGGTCCCTGCAGGAGCTGGCAAAACTCAAGGAGGAGACGGGGGTTGATGATTTTATCCTGCTTCGGGGAACGGAGATAGAGAGTGAGTGGAGACACCTCTTGATCTTTAATTATCCCCACGATATTGGGCGCAACACCCCTATAAAGGAGGTAATAGACGAGGTAACCCATGAGGGAGGGGTCGTTATCCTGGCCCATCCCTTTCGCTACGGCCGTCTTTTGGATCTATCCCTCGAAGAACTGAGGGATCTCTTTGCCCCCTTTGACGCCGTAGAAATATTGACTCCCCAGCACTCGAACCACGAGAACCAGAAGGCCCTCCTGCTCCAGCAAAGTCTTCAGCTGGTAGGGATTGGCGGCAGCGACAGCCACGACATAGATCAGGTGGGGAAGTGTGTCACGTACTTTTCCAATCCCATTAGGGATGAGAAGGACCTCGCCCAGTCTATCAGGGATGGGAACTGCCGGCCGCTCTTTGGCCACCAATCCTTAGAGGGGTTCGCCGCAGAGCCCCAGGCTAGCTCACTTATTTAGCCGCCCTCATCGTCCAGGGTAATTTGGTCCACCTGAGCCTCTCCCCTTTGAGGTTCTTTTTTCGGATGAAGCGACGCTGAAAGATGTTGAAGGGGAAATAGATTATTTTGTTAACTAAGGTGGGGGAATACTCCCACTGAAACCTCTTCAGGATGGAGGAGTAGGAGTAATATTTCCGCCAGGCCCACTCCCAGCCCTCTCGAAGCTCCTCTCTGGTCATTTTTCGAGGATGGAAATGGGGGGCGCAGGCCTCCTGATCACCGAGGAGCCACCACCTCTCATCGGTCAGCCTCCCCTCCTCCTTCAGGCGCTGGTAGAGGGCAGTGCCAGGGTAGGGGGTAAGGATGGCGAAGACCACGGAGAAGAACTTGGCCTCTATGGCGAAACGCACCGTCCGTTCAAAGATGCCCTTGTCATCGTGGTCAAAGCCAAATAAGAACGAGGCCCAGATGGCGATGCCATGGCGGTGCAGGTTGTGGATGATCTGCTGATACTCAGCGGGTCGGTTCTGATACTTCCTCGATAACTTGATATTCTGGTCGGAGATGGACTCAAAGCCAATGAGAAGCCCCACACAGCCGCTCCTCGCCATGAGCTTGATCATTTCCTCATCCTCCAAGCCAGCCAGTGAAGCCTGGCCGATCCACCACTTCCGTAGAGGGGTGAGGGCTTCCAGTAACTGCCGGGAGTAACGGGGGTGTCCCACGATGTTATCATCGGCAAACATGATCACCTTATGCCGAAGGGAGCGGACCTCCCCTACCACATCCTCTACCGGGCGGTAACGGTAGGTCCCCCCGAAAAACCTCCTCACCGAGCAGAAGTCGCATAAATAGGGGCACCCACGGGTGGCCTGCAAGGGGTCCAGGGGGAAGTAATCCTTGGGGTTATAGATGTCGAGGCGGGCCTGGGGGATCTGTTTCGGAGGGGTGAATCCCTCCCGCTGATAAATTCGCTCCAGGTTCCCCCTTTGGAAGTCCTCTATCAAATGAGGCCAGATTTCCTCCGCCTCCCCAACCACCACGGCATCACAGTGCTCCAGGGCCTCTTCCGGCACGCCTGTAGGGTGGATACCACCAAGGACTACGGGAATACCCCTTTCGCGATAGGCCTTGGCTATCTCGTAGGCCCGAGGTGCAGTCTTGGTGGAACAGGTAATCCCCACCAAGTCCACGTCCTTCAGATCACCATTTAGGTCTACAGGGTTGATGAGGTCATCGGTAAAAGAGACCCTCATCTCGGGCGGGGTGAGGGCTGCCACCGTGGCAAGCGAAAGGTTAGGAATGGGGGCATTGTCCTCTACTGCCGGGCTAATAAGTTCCAATCTTATCCCACCATTCATCTTCTCGCCTCCGTGGATGCTTGGTGAATACTATCAAAATTGGCGCCAAAAAGCGAGCAAGGCATATATATATTGAATTCTATACATTTAAGATAATAAATCTTGACAAAAAAAGACGAAGTAGGTATATAGATGTGGAGGGAAGCGGAGCCGAGATGGAGCTATATACGGGAATCCCTAATGAAAGAGGTGGACTCACCCCGCAAGAGGCCTGGGAGCTCTTGCAGGAGTTCGGCGTCCCTCCTCATGTGATCGAACATAGCAAACGTGTGGCCGAGGTGGCCTGTTTCCTAACCTATGAACTCAGGAAGGTGGGTTGTGCCTTGGATCTTTCCTTGATCGAGGCCGGGGCCATTCTGCATGATGTCGCCAAGGCCCACAGCCTCGAGAGCGGCGAGGACCACGCCGGTTTAGGGGGAGAGTGGCTCAGGGAGAGAGGACTTTATAAGGTGGCCGATATCGTCCGTTATCACGTCCACCTCCCCGATGAGGCGATGAAGATCTCGGAGGTAGCGGTGGTCAATTATGCGGACAAGAGGGTGATGGAAACAAAGGTGGTGAGCCTCAGGGCGAGGTTCGAGGACATAATCCAGAGGTATGGGGTGGATGGAAGCAGGTCGGATCGCCTTAACTTTCTTTATGAAAAGATAAAAAAATTGGAACAAATCCTCTTTGCCCCCCTCCCCTTCGGCCCCGAGGAGTTGTTGGAGAATATGGTGAGGGATCGGGCGATGTAGCCGCGGCAAAACCTCCTTCCCGCTCTCACATTTTCCTTTTGACAAGACGGGGTTCTTGTGTTTTAGTACAGAAACTGAATTACGAGCATTTGGGCAATAGAAGGGCAATGAAGTTCCTGTTAGTTGACCCACCGCATAAGATCTGGGAATTCCTCCGGGCGTGGGTCCCCAGCCCAGGCTGTCTGCAACTCGCGGCATATCTAGAGAGGGATTTTGATCTGGAGTTTCTCGACTGCACCATTCAGGACCACCCATGGAGATCGTTAGAGGAGCGGGTGCGATACCTGCGGCCCGAGGTGGTGGGGATCAGCGTCGCCTGTACATATTTTATCTACGATGCCATGAACGCTGCCCGCCTGGTCAAAGAAGTCAGTCCCAATTCGATCGTCATCGTGGGAGGAGCCCATCCATCTCACATCCCTGAGGAAACCCTGCGGGAGTGCCGGGCCATCGACTTTATCTGTGTGGGGGAGGGGGAACTCACCATGCATGAGTTTCTCAGTGCGGTGGAGCACAAGGAGGAGGACTTCTCCCATATCTTGGGTCTCGCTTATCTGGATGATCAGGGCAACTTCATCTTCAGCGGACATCGCCCCTTTATCGAGGACCTGGATGAGCTCCCCATGCCGGCCTATCATCTCTACAATATGGAACACCCTTACGTGGGACTCCCCTCTGAGGGAGATCGCTCCCTATTGGTGAACTTCGCCCGTGGCTGCAACTTCGCTTGCACCTTCTGCTCGGAATCGGTCTTTTGGCGCAGGAGCTACCGGACCCGCAGCCCCAAGCTCATCGGCGAAGAGCTGGAGCTGCTCAAGGAGGAGTATAACCGCCAGATCTTCTATGTGGGGGATAACATCTTCAATCTCACCCGTGAGAAGGCCGAGGGGTTCGTCGAGGAGATGACCAGGCGTAAGACAGGACAGCACCTGTGGATCCAGTCCAGGGCGGACCTGGTCATCAGGGATGAAGACCTTATGGCCGGATTGCGAGAGGCAGGGGTCTATCAGGTCATGATCGGGGTGGAGCACGCCGGCCAGAAGTTCCTCGACGAGGTGCAAAAACGCATCCGTATGGAGCAGAACAAGAGGGCCATGGAGATCGTGAGGAGGCATGGGATGATGATGATGGCCACCCTGATGATGGGCTTCTGGGACGAGACCGAGGACGACCGCCGGGAGCTCCTGAAGTTTGTCCACCCCTATGTGGATCACTTCGGCCTCAACGTGATCACCCCTTATCCCGGGACCAAGTTCTACGAGGAGATGGAGAGGCTGGGAAGGCTCAAGACCAAAGACTGGTCTAAATATGACCAGATAGAGGCGGTGATGGACACTCGGTACAACACGGCGGAGGAGATCACCGAGGCCCATATCTCCTTGATGCGCAGGTACTACTGGCATCCCCGGGAGCTCTGGAAGACCTTCTTTTCCCGCAGGCCCATCATCAAGCACCAACATCGGCACTTCCTGAAGATAGGGGTCACCGCCTTCAAACACGAGGTCTTCGGCTCCCCCATGTGGGTGCAGGAGACATACCAGACCTTCGAAGAGTACCTCAAAGAAAGGGGAAGGCCCCTGGCGTCTGGGTTGTGAAGAAAGGGATGCGGATCGGCACCCGAGGGAGCAAGCTCGCCCTGCAGCAGACCGCATGGGTGCAGGACAGGATCGCCGCGAGGTACCCAGAACTTCCCCTGAAGGTGATTCGGATCCGGACCACTGGCGACAAGATCACCGATGTGCCGTTAGCCAAGGTAGGGGGAAAGGGGCTCTTTGTCAAGGAAATAGAAGAGGCCCTCCTGAGCCGGGAGATCGATCTGGCTGTGCACAGCATGAAGGACGTCACCACCGAGCTTCCGCCAGGCCTTCACCTAGGCGCCATCACCGAGCGCGAGGATCCCAGGGATGTGCTGGTCTCCAGGGATGGGCGTAGGCTGGAAGAGCTCCCCCGGGGGAGCAGGATCGGGACCTCCTCCCTGCGCAGAAGGGCCCAGCTTTTAGGGGTTAACCCCCGTTGGGAGATAGTACCCCTGCGGGGAAACCTGGACACCAGGATACGGAAGCTAAAGACCGAGGGCCTCGACGCCGTGATCTTGGCTGCCGCTGGGGTTCGCAGGATGGGACTGGAGGGGAGCATCACCGAATACCTGTCCCTGGAAGTGATGCTTCCTGCTGTCGCCCAGGGGGCCTTGGGGATTGAGTGCCGGAAATATACTCAGGTAAACGAGTTACTCTCCTTTCTCCATCACCCTGAAAGCGCCATGGCTGTGAAGGGTGAGAGAGCCTTTCTGCGACGGCTGCATGGGGGGTGTCAAGTCCCCATTGCCGCATACGGAGAGGTA
>CP070817.1:179700-185015 GCA_020344255.1 Deltaproteobacteria bacterium
GTACATCTGGAGAGGATCCTGCACCTTTTCCCCTATGCGGAAGGCAGGGGTGGGGGAAGTGGGGGTAATGATTACATCGCACTTCTGAAACGCATCCTCAAAGTCACCCTTGATGAGCGTCCTTACCTGGGATGCCTTTCGGTAGTAGGCATCATAATATCCTGAAGAAAGGGCATAGGTCCCCAACATAATCCTCCTCTTCACCTCGGATCCGAAGCCCTGAGAACGCGTCTCCAGGTACATCTCCATGAGGTCCCTGGCCTTCGGGGCACGGAAGCCATATTTCACCCCGTCATATCGAGCCAGGTTGGAGCTGGCCTCCGCGGTGCAGATGACGTAGTAGGTGGCAACAGCGTAGGGGGTGTGGGCGAGGGATATTTCCTTTGCGACCGCCCCTCGACCCTCCAAGACTTTGATTCCTTCCATTACACTTTCCTCTACCTCTGGATCCATCCCCTCTACGAAGAACTCCTTGGGGATGCCCAAGACCCATCCCTCCACATCATTCACCAAGGCCTTTCTGTAGTCAGGAGTGGGTAGAGCAACCGAGGTGGAATCAAAGGGATCGTATACGGCAATGGCACTCAGCAAGATGGCGCAGTCTTCTACGTCCTTGGTGATGGGGCCTATCTGATCCAGAGAGGAGGCAAAGGCCACCAGACCATAGCGGGAGACCCTTCCATATGTCGGCTTCATCCCCACTACCCCGCAACAGGCGGCGGGCTGCCGGATGGAACCTCCGGTGTCGGATCCCAGAGAAGCGATACACTCATCGGCGGCTACGGCGGCGGCCGAGCCACCACTGGACCCCCCGGGGATGGTATCTAAGTTCCAGGGATTGCGGGTGATGATGAATCTGGAGTTCTCCGTGGAGGACCCCATGGCAAACTCGTCCATATTCGCCTTGCCGAGGGTAACCCCTCCCTCCCCTTTGAGCCTTCTGACGACCGTGGCATCGTAGGGGGGAACGAAATCTTCCAATATTTTCGAGGCACAGGTGGTCTTGATCCCCTGGGTGCAGAAGTTGTCCTTTATGGCTAGCGGGACACCAGTCAGTGGGGAAATCCTCCCCGCGGCTATCCTGCGATCAGCCTCTTGGGCCTCCCTCATCGCCTCGCGCTGCGCCACCGTAAGGTAGGCTTTTATCTGTGGATCGATCTTTCGGATCCGCTCCAAGAGGACAGCAGTGACCTCTTGGGAGGAGACCTCTCCTCTGCTCAGTTTCTCATGGAGCTCATGGATGGTATGACGATACAATTTCCGCCCTCCCGCAAAAGATTCAGCCGACTTTTAGATGATCTTGGGCACCCTGAAGCATCCCTTGGCCTTGTCAGGCGCATTCTCCAGGGAGGCTTCTTGAGGGTAGGACTTCCGCATCTCGTCCTCCCGCACGGTGTTGCGGTGAGAAACCACGTGAAAGGTGGGCTCTACTGCACTGGTGTCCAGTTCATTGAGCTTTTCCATATAGTCTAAGATAGCGTTCAACTGGACGGTGAAGAGTTCCTTTTCCTCTTCAGAGAGTTTCAACCTCGCCAGCCGCCCCACATATTCGACTTCTCCTATCTCTATCTTCATATGTCCCCTCACATACACTCCGCAGCCAGGGCCTTGACGATATCCCCTCGGGTTAGAATCCCGACAACTTGATCGTCCTGGACTACTGGAAGCATGTTTATGTCATGATCCACCATCTTCTTAGCTGCTTCCTCTCTGGTGAAAGAGGGATCGACGGTGATCACCTGCCTGATCATGATCTCCTTGGCATGGGTGTTATATTTCGGCAACAACTCCTCCTTATCTATTCCCCCCACCTCCATCCCCACGCTTAAGAGGTCCTGGTGCAGCTCCTTTAGACTGCCCGAGGTCCCGGCGGAGGTAATCATAGCTAACTTTTTGTGATATTTTGTTTGATATTCTTCTATCAGTCTGATCTCCTCAGACACCCTCTGCTGGAGCCCCTGCAGGAGATCGTACCTCTCGGCCAAGGTGAGATGGCGGGGCGATACTCTTGGGCGAATTTCCCGATTATCTCCTTGCCCATACCGCGGTTTCAGCCGCCCTCCGTCAACTCCTTGAATATACCCAACCTCTTCTCCAGCTTCTCCTTGAGGGAGGAAAACTCATGAAGCTTTTCCTGCTCGTTGTTCACCACCTCAGGAGGGGCTTTTGTGAGGAATGATTGATTGGCCAGTTTTCTCTGGGTGAGCTCTAGATCGGCAAGGAGTCTGTTCAACTCCTTGGTGAGCCTCTTCTGCTCCTTCCGGGGATCTTCGACAACCCCTTGGAGAGGGACAAAGACCTCAACCCCGTCTGCCAAGGCAGTGGCTGCCGCGCGCGGACGCTCGCCTCTTACCAGGATCGTCACCTCTCTGACCCTGGCCAGCTCTTTGATAAAACCCAGGTGCTCCCTGAGACTAGAGCCGATTTCTTCATCTTCCGTGATGAGTATCACATCCACGAAGGTGAGGGGGAGTATTCCCATCTCACCCCGGATATTTCGCACCCCTGTGATAACTCCCTTGATGCGCTCCATTTCCCTAACCGCTCCTTCATCCTCCAGCTCCCGCCTCACCTCAGGGTGACCGGCCACCATGATGCTCTCACCCTCATGGGGCAGCCTTTGCCAGATCTCCTCGGTGATAAACGGCATATAGGGATGGAGTAACTTGAGCGTCTTATCAAGGACATAGACCAGGGTCTTCTGGGTGATGGCCTTGCGGCTACCATTGCCTTCTTGATAGAGGTAGGGTTTGATCAGCTCAAGGTACCAATCACACAACTCATGCCAGATGAAGTGGTAGAGGACCTGTGCCCCTTCGTTGAATCTATATTCCTCAAGGGCACGGGTGACCTCGGCGATAGCCCGGTTGAGCCTGGCCAAGATCCATTTGTCAGGGGTGCTACAAACTCCAAGGTCTATTCCTTCATGGTCATCTTGATAATCCTTCAAATTCATCGTGGAGAACCTCGCCGCATTCCAGATCTTATTGGCGAAGTTCCTGTACCCCTCAATCCTTTCCTCGGAGAGGCGCATGTCCCTTCCCTGGGCGGCGAAGGCGGCGAGGCTGAAGCGAAAGGCATCGGTGCCATATTTTTCGATCATCACCAGGGGGTCGATGACGTTTCCCCTGGTCTTGCTCATTTTTTGTCCTTCAATGTCCCTTACCAAGGCATGGATATAGACATCTCGGAACGGGACATCGGACATGAATTTGAGTCCCATCATCATCATCCGTGCCACCCAGAAGAAGAGGATATCAAAACCGGTGACCAAGACGGAGGTGGGGTAAAAGAGCTTTAATTCACCCGTCTCATCCGGCCACCCCATGGTGGAGAAGGGCCACAGGGCTGAACTGAACCAGGTGTCTAGAACATCGGTCTCTTGCCTGAGCGCAGAGGAACCGCAGTGGGAACATTTCTTTGGCTCATCCCTGGCCACCGTGATCTCTCCACAGTCCTTACAATACCAGGCAGGGATCCGGTGTCCCCACCATATTTGTCGGGAGATACACCAATCGCGGATGTTGCGCATCCAATCGAAATAGGTCCGCTCCCACATAGACGGGATGATCCTGGTCTTTTCTTCCTCAACGGCCGTGATAGCAAGGTCGGCCAGGGGCTGGGTACGGACAAACCACTGTTTGGAGAGAAAGGGTTCCACCATAGTCCTGCAGCGGTAACAGTGTCCTACACTGTGATGGTAGTCCTCCGTCTTCAAAAGGGTCCCATCCTTCTGGAAGTCTTCGACGATTCTCTCTCGACATTGGAACCTATCCAGGCCTTCGTAGGGGCCGGCCTCAGTGGTCATCCTCCCCTCCTCGTCGATGACCTTCACCGCCCCCAGGTTGTGCTTTTGGCCGATCTCAAAGTCGTAGGGGTCATGGGCTGGGGTGATCTTCAAGGCTCCGGAGCCGAACTCAGGATCGACATAGTCGTCGGCTATGATGGGGATCCGCCTGTTTACCACCGGCAGGATCGCACACTTACCAATGAGGTTTCCGTAGCGTCTATCCTGGGAGTTTACGGCCACCGCCGTATCCCCCAACATGGTCTCGGGACGGGTGGTGACCACCACGATAGATCCCCCCTCCTCCAAGGGGTAGCGCAGGTGATAGAGATGGGCGGGTATTTCATGATGGTCGACCTCCAGATCGGAGAGGGCGGTACGACACCTTGGGCACCAATTGATAATATAGTCCCCCCGATAAATGAGTCCCTCTTCGTATAGGCGCACAAATACCTCCCTCACCGCCTGGGAGAGACCCTCATCCATGGTAAAACGTTCCCTGCTCCAGTCACACGAAGAGCCCAATTTCTTCAATTGGGTTATGATCACCCCACCATATTTCTCCTTCCATTTCCAGACCCGTCTGATGAACTCCTCCCTACCCACTTGGTCACGGTTCAAACCCTCTTTGGCCAACTCCCTCTCCACCACATTCTGGGTGGCGATGCCTGCATGGTCTGTGCCGGGCATCCAGAGACAGTTGTGGCCCTTCATCCTCTTGTAGCGCACAAGGATGTCCTGCACAGTGTTGTTAAGGGCATGGCCCATGTGGAGGGAACCGGTGATGTTCGGCGGCGGGATGACAATGGAAAAGGGTTCTTTGGGGGAATTCACCTCCGCCCGAAAGTAACCCTTCTCCAACCAAAATCTATACCACTTCTCCTCTACCTTTTTCGGATCATAGACCTTCTCCCAAATCTCGGCCATGATAATAGTCTTGCATCCTCCTCCTTACCCTTCTTTCGGTTTCTCCATCTCCTGACGCACCAATTTGGGGACTGTCTCCTTGAGTGTCTCTTCGACGATCTCCCTCAATTCATGGCTCAGCGCTGCAGCCAATCTCTCAGCGAGTCCTTCCATGGCCTCTTTTATGACCCCTTCAAGCTTCTCCTCTTTCTTCGGAGCCAGGCCTTCTATTCTCTCCAGTTCCGCTGCGCTCTCATCGAGGATGGCCTCCATCTTCTCAGGCCTGATCTCTTCTCTTGCCTCCTCCACCTCTAACTCTTCGAACAGATCTGGTGCCTCGGCACCCCTCGTTACAGGCTCGGGCTCCATTTCTTCCATGGGGAGATCCAAAGTCAAGGGTTCCTCCTTCTCCCCCACTTTCTGCTCGGGAAACTCCTCTTTTAGTTCTGCCTCCAGGTCCCTCAGGGGGGTCTCCAAGACAAACTCTTCTTCCTTCTTTTCCTCGCTAGGAGGTAGTGCTGCGGCAGCAGGCTCCTCCACTACCTCTTCCAGCTCCAATACCTCTTCCTCCTCCTCTTTCACGGCTTCTTCACGGGGAACGGCCTCTTCGATGGCTTCTTCA
>CP070817.1:185115-187957 GCA_020344255.1 Deltaproteobacteria bacterium
ATGGGGGCTGTGGTAGCCGCGTTTCACCTGGGGCTGTCTTTGTCGGATATAGGGGAGGGGTTGCGGGCATTTCAGGGTGTCAGGCGCCGGACGGAGGTGGTTGGGGAGGTTCGGGGAATAACGGTAATAGACGACTTCGCCCACCATCCCACTGCCGTTCGTGCCACACTGGAGGCGATAAGGTCTCGTTTCACCGGTGGGCGCCTCTGGGCCATTTTTGAACCCCGCACCCAGACCGTGCGCAGAGGGTTTCTCCAGAGAGAGCTTGCCTTGGCGCTGGGAGAGGCCGACCATGTGGTGATCGGCAAAATCCCCTCCCCTCCTGTCGGGGGTACGGGACTGGATCCTCACAGATTGGTGCACGATATCAGGGGGGCGAAGGGGTCCGATGCCATCTATATGGAAGATCCTGAGGAGATCGTCGCCCATTGTGCCGAAGGGGTGAGATCGGGAGATGTCGTCGTGGTGATGAGCAGTGGATACTTTGCTGGCCTTCCAGGGGGGATATTCAACGCCCTGAAAGATTCCTCTTGACATCTTTTGCCATAACCTGGCAGAGGAATGAGGCCATGAGCAGTGAGATAGAGGATCTGGGCCGGGTGGAGAGGGAGATCTTGGATGATCCCATCATTCAGCGGGTGGTGGAGTTTGCCCGCCAGAGAGGGGTACACCTCTATCTGGTAGGGGGCGTTATCCGTGACTTCATCCTGGACAAGGAGGCGAAGGATTACGATTTTGTCATGGAGGGGATGGATGTCTCCTTTCTCGATCAGTTGGGAGATCTCTTTGAGGCAGCGTATTTCTCCATGGGGAAGGGGAAGCAGGAGCGGGTTTACCGTCTGGTCAAGGAGGAGAAGACCCTCGACTTCACCGTGATGGCAGGTGATAGAATCGACAAAGACCTGATGAGGAGGGATTTCAGCATCAACGCTATCGCCTATTCTTTCAAAGAACGACGGTTTTTTGCTCCAACCCGGGCCATGACGGACCTGAAAGAGGGGAGGATTGATCTCCTCTCCCCCCAGGCGTTGGAGATGGACCCGCTGCGTATGCTCAGAGCAGTCCGCTACCGATGTACTTTGCCTGATTTCGATCTTACCGAAGGGTTGCAGGAGGAGATCAGGCGCCACAAGCGATTACTGAAAGGCGTGGCCCCAGAGAGGATCAGAGGTGAGATGGACGAGATCATCCTCTCTCCTTACCCTGCCCAAGGCCTGCAGTTGATGTATGACCTCGAGCTCCTCACCCAGGTCTTTCCGGAGATGGTCCCTCTAAAAGGCCTCCCCCAGGGGCGCCATCACACCACCGATGCCATCACCCATACTATAGAGGTGGTGGAAAAGATAGCTGAGATAATCAGAGAGGGCCCTCCTTTCCCTTTTCAGCCTTCCAGGGAGGAGCGCCTAACCCTGGGATATGGAGCCCTGTTCCATGACCTCGGCAAGCCCGCCACCAAAGCGATAGATGAACGGGGTGAGGTACATTTTTATGGTCACTCCCAGCACTCCTCCCGACTGGCCCAGGGGATTATGAGGCGGCTGAAATTCTCCAACAGATTGAGGGAAGAGGTCGTCCTGTTGGTGGAGAACCACATGCGCATCCTCACCCTCTCAGCAGGGGCACCTAGTGATAAGGCCTTGCGAAAGCTCATTAACGCCATGGGAGCAGGGATCGGATCGTTGATGCTGCTGGGTGTGGCCGAGATAGAGGCCAAAAGGGACAGAGATGAAAAGGAAGAGAAACGGTTTTTAGAGCTCTGTCGACGAATATGGGATCTATACCAAACGGAGGACCTCATCGACCCCTTGCCCTTGCTGAAGGGAAATGATCTTTTGGCGCTGGGCTATTCCCCAGGTCTTCAGATGGGTGACATCCTCAAAGAGGTGAGGAGGCGGCAGATTGCAGGGGAGCTGAAGGACACGCAGGAGGCCTTGAAATTCGTTAAGGAGAAATATCCCCCTTAATTCTTTCTGTGCAGTAAGGCCAAGGGATGGTTTGACACCGTGGGAGTATGTTTCTATAATGATTTTACTTGATCCCTGATTCTTCGAGTCCTTAGACTCTTTTAGGGATTGATATTGAGGAGGAGTATGGAAGAGAAGGTCGCTGTTTACCCCGGTTCTTTTGACCCAATAACCTACGGTCATCTCGATATCATCAAGCGTGCGCTCAAGATCTTCGACAAAGTCATCGTGGCCGTAGCCCATAACTATGACAAGAAGTCCCTCTTCACCCACACCGAGAGGGTGGAGATGATCCAAGATGCGTTGAAGGGCCACCCCAATGTCACCGTGGAGAGCTTCGAGGGGCTCCTGATGGAATATATGAAGGGGACCAACGCCAGGGTGGTATTGCGGGGTCTGAGGGCCACCTCGGACTTCGAATACGAGTATCATATGGCCTCCATGAACCGCAGCCTCAACCAAGAGATCGATACCCTCTTCATGGTAACGGGCAAGGACTACTTCTTCGTCAGCTCCAGGACCATCAAGGAAGTGGCCAGCCTTGGAGGATCGGTGGAGGGATTGGTACCGAAAAATGTGGCCCAGAAGCTGAGGGAGAAGTTTGCCCAACAGAAAAGAGGGCAAAAAAGCTAATCTCTCCTGTCTTCGTCAGAGATGATCCCAAGAAAAAAGACCCGACAGATCTCCGTGGGCGGAGTCCTGATTGGTGGAGGGGCCCCAGTGGTGGTGCAGTCCATGACCACTACCCATCCCCTCGATATGGATTCCACCATAGAAGAGATCGAGCGGTTGACCAGGGCCGGATGTGAGCTCGTCCGGGTCGCTGTGCCGGATAAGGAGGCCATCAGAGGATTGCGGGAGATCGCGCACCACTCCCC
>CP070817.1:188057-197198 GCA_020344255.1 Deltaproteobacteria bacterium
GGGGCTCTTATAGGGACAAATTACACTCTTCTTTTTCTGTCAGAAGCTGGAAGGACAACAGTGTGAACTTGATACTCATCGGGGTAAGGGTGTTGGAAAGACCATTTTGGGTAAGAAGTTTCACTAACGAACGGAGCTGGGGTACATCAACACCAGTGAGTTTCTGGAGAATGCCTGCAGCAATACTATCTGAGACTGGCGAGAAAGTTCGTCTGGCTGAATTCCGCTTAAGAAAGAACGTAATGACTGCCTGCTGTCTTAGGGAAAGACCTTTCCGGGGTTCATCGTTCCCTTTGGGTCCAACGCCTCCTTGATCTTGAGCATAACCGCCAGACTATTTCCATGCTCCAAAGGCATGAACCTCCTTTTCCCGATCCCCACCCCATGTTCACCGGTGCAGGTCCCCTCGAATTCCAAGGCCTTCAGGACGATCACCTCATTGGCCTCTTCGATTTGGGACCATTCTTTTTGATCCTGTGGATCTCCCATTATGACCACATGGATGTTTCCGTTGCCCGCATGACCGAAGATATAAGCCCGAAGTTTTTCCGTCGCCTCCTTGGCAAACTCCACTAACGCCGTATATCGTGAAATGGGGACGGATGCGTCGATAATCAAAGGGGAGAGTCCTGTCGCAGTCCTCTTGACAGCCTCAAAGGCATCGTATCTTGCCTCCCAGAGTGTATTCCTCTCGTCCAAGCCGATGCCAGAGGCAAAGGAACTACAACGGTTACCCTGGCAGATATCCTCCACAAAGCCCATCTCCTCCTGTAATCCTGCCTCGCTAAAGCCATGAAATTCCATAAAAAGGGTGGGCTTTTCCTCCAATTCCATGCTTTTGTAGTGGTTGATGGCCTCGATGACCTTTTCGTCCAAGAACTCCATGGCCGCAGGGGACAGGCCGGAAGACATGACCTGAAAGACAGTGGCAGTGGCATCATGGGTGGTGTTGAAGGTAGTCCTCACGGCCATGAACCTTTCCGGCAGGCCTACCAATCGAAGGGTAACCTCCGTAATAACCCCCAAGGTCCCTTCAGACCCAGTAAAGAGGCGGCACAGGTCATATCCTGAGGAGCTCTTAGCCGAATGAGAGCCGATCGTTATGACCTCTCCTGCAGGCAAAACCACCACTAGTTTCAGGACGAAGTCCTTGGTTGCCCCGTACTTCACTGTGCGCACACCGCTGGCGTTGTTGGCAACCATCCCCCCAATGGTAGCTGCTGCCCCAGGATCAGGGGGAAAGAAGAGGCCATAGTTACCGAGGGTTTTGTTCAACTCCTTATAGACCACGCCGGCCTGCACATCCACTTGGAGGTCCTCTTCCCTGATCTCCAGTATTCTGTTCATCTCCTGCAGGTCCATAACCATGCCCCCGCTGGCGGGGATGGGATTTCCTTCCAAACTGGTGCCTGCACCCCACGGGGTGATGGGGACCTCCTTTTTGTGGACCCATTTTATGATCTTGCTCACCTCTTCGGTGCTATGGGGCCAAATCACTACCTCAGGGAGGCGAGGGAGGTGGAAAGACTCATCATGGGAATGGAGTTCACGCTGAGAGGTTCCCTGTGAAACCCGTTCCTCTCCCACTATCTCCTGGAGATGTTCAATATCGGCTTGACTTATGAAGTCTCCTTTCATAATCTCCCCTTTGTCTTCAAAAGTATCGAAGTAGCATTTTGACCTCAAAGATACACCTCCTTTTATGGATGTCAACCCAGTATATCTGGGATATGTTGACAAAGGACATCTCTCGCCATCCACGAGAGGTATCGACGATTTTCATTGACACCCACTCAAACATTTGGTAAACAAGAATCAATTTATATCATGGAGGAGGTGGACAATGTTAGTTCGTGATGTGATGACCTCAAATGTTATTACCATCCCCAGCGATACACCAGTCTTAGAAGCTGAGCGAATGTTGGAGTTTCACAAATTTGAACGTTTGCCAGTGGTTGACAAGGGGAAATTGGTGGGATTGGTGACCAAAGACACCCTCCTCAGAGCCTCGCCCTCTTCAGCTACCTCTTTGAGTCGAGGAGAGCTTCAATATCTTCTGTCAAAGCTGACCGTTAAGGATATTATGAAGAAGAAGGTGGTGACGGTATCGCCAGACATTACGATAGAGCAGGCTACGGCGATAGCCCAGCAACACAAAGTTGGTTGTGTACCGGTCTTGGAAGGAGATAGGGTTGTAGGGATATTAACTACTAATGATATCTTCTATAAAATAGTGAATCCTCTCTTGGGGATCAGTGAAAGCGGCAAGCGGATACTTGTCCATGGAGCTGGTGAACCAGAGCAGACGCAAAAAGTGATGGAAGCCGTCCGGAAGTCTGGCATCAAAGTAAAGACTTTCTGTTCCTTACAGTCCCCAGGGACCGAAAAGAACGACTTTATTCTTCACCTGGATGCCGAGGATATTTCCCAATTAACCTCGCAACTCAAAGAAATGGGGCTCTCGGTGGATGTGAGGGAACATACTCCCTAAGTCCCTCTATGCCTGTATCAAATGTTTCAGGGGAAGGAAGAACCCACCTTTTGTTGGTAAGGCCAACGGGTCATACTTTTTCCCTCCGCGAAGACGTTCCTACATATCAGGACACGCAAGATAGATTATCGAAGATGGAAGATTATTTTTTACTGCTGAATGAATTGGTCATGGATTAAGAGGGAGGTTTCTTCTATCGTGAATATCCGATAAGAACAAGGAGTTTGCGGTAAAACCCCTTGAAATGATCCCTATTTTTTTGCTATTTTGATAGAGTCAGTGGTGATTGGAGGGAGGCAGAGATTAGGAAGATGCTAGAGGTTACTGAGAAACTGATTAAGCAGGTGAAGAGGCTGATCATTGAGAGGCTTAAGTTGGAGGAGATTGCGATAGAGGACATCGATACCGACGCTCCTCTATTCGGCGAAGGGTTGGGGCTCGACTCCATCGATGCCCTGGAACTGGTTATCGGTCTGGAAAAGGAGTACGGAGTAAGCATCCCCGACGCTGAGGTGGGTAGGAAGGTCTTTCAATCGGTCAGGACCATTGCCCACTACATTGTGGAGAATCAGGGGGGGGAGCTATCAACAGCTGATGGTTCACTGTCATAAGGAGCGGGTGGCCCTCTGTTTCCCGGGCCAGCTTCAGAGGGCGCCCGAGGCATTAAATGGACAAAACGGGGGAGATTATTGTCTCCCCCACCCTTTTTTTGAAAGGACCCGGGAGAAGATCGGATTTCACCTGCCCTCCTTCTCTTTTCAAAAAGGGAAGGAGAATGAGTGTTTTAATCTTAAATTACAGGTTGCCAGCTATGTGTTAAGTATGGTCTCTTTTGACCGATATCGCCGCGAGGGAGGAAAGTGGGATCTCATCACCGAACACAGCATGGGTATCTATGCTGCCTTGGCGGCTGCGGAGGCCGTGACCTTTGATGACGGCTTGGAGATAGTCAAGGGGATAGGTCTCTTCTTAGAAGAGATGGGGAGGGAGCGGCAGGGCGGAATGGCCGCGGTGATAGGTCTTGGCAGAGCGGAGATAGAGGGAATATGTAACGATGTAGATGATGGCCTCTATGTGGCCAATTTGAATGCCTCTCGGCATTTCGTCATCTCCGGGGAGGTAAACTCCCTGGAAAAAGGCATGGAGTTGGCTTTACAAAGGGGGGCCATATCTGTCCAACGCCTCACTTTCAACACCCCCCTTCACTCCCCCTTGTTGGAGCCGATAAGAGAAAAGGTTAGGCAGCTTCTCAATGGCTTGCACATAAGCGCCCCTAAGACCCTCCTGGTGAGCCATTGGGGTGGAAAGGCGTTGAACGATCCCCATGAGATCAGGGAGTTCCTAGTAGAGGAGTTATGCAGACCTGTGGATTGGGAGAGGTGCGTGAGAACCCTCCTTGCCCAGGGGGTCACCCGCTTTGTAGAGGTAGGATTAAGCGATACCCTCACCAAGCTGATCCGTTGGATGGACAGTGATGTTAAAGCTGTATCCTATGGAGTGAGAGATGTCGCATGAGATTAAATTGCGGGTGCGTTTCTGCGAGGTAGACCTCTATCGTGTAGTGTGGCATGGTCACTATATCTCCTGGTTCGAGGAGGCCAGAAACGAGCTTGCATCCCTCTTCGGGCTGGGCCCAGAGGAACTGAGAGAGATGAATTTAATGGCCCCGGTGGTAGATCTGCACTGCAAGTTTAAGCTCCCGGCTGCATTCAATGACGAGGTCGTCATCCAGACCACCATGCAGAGGTCTGAGACTGCCAAGTTGATGTTCCTCTACAAGGTAATCCGAGATGGGGAGGTCCTGGCTGAGGGAGGCACCACTCATGTCCTCACCGACCTGCAGGGTACTATGCTCTATCAAGTACCTCCAGAGGTGAAGAAGAGACTTGAGGAGATGATGGCCTACTTGGGGATTTAAGGATGAGCATCTTTCTCGTAGATCCCCCGCATAAGCTTTTCCCCGGGCTCAGGATGTGGACACCCTCTTTTGGGCTGTTGAGCATCGCGGCCTATCTGCAGGAAAAGGGAGGATTTCCAGTGGAGATCCTCGATTGCACCACCTTCTCCGATCCTTGGGGTGAGCTGGCCCAGAGGATCTCCGATTCTAAACCCCAACTCATTGGCGTGACTTGTTCAGCTACCTGTCTCTCGCCCGAGGCCTTGCAGACCATTAGGCTCGCCAAGCGGCTTTCTCCCCAGTCCGTGGTCGTGGCCGGTGGCGGGCACTTTAGCCTTGTGACCGAAGAGGTCCTGCGTGAGGTGGAGGCTTTGGACTATATCGTCATGGGAGAAGGGGAGGTCACCTTCTTCGAACTTGCCTCGCTTTTGGCAGAAGGGGGAGGGGGAATAGAGGATATTCCTGGCTTAGCCTATCGCCGTGATGGGGGCATCGGCTTTACTGGAACGAGGGACCTGATCCAGGATCTCGATTCTCTCCCTATACCTGCCTACCACCTCTTGGATATGGAAGCCGAGGCCTATTATTGGCATGGTATGGGTAAGAGGGCCTTTGGCATCTCCACCAGTAGGGGTTGTGGGGATAGATGTGCTTATTGTTCTGAATCGGAGTTCTGGGAAGGGGTTTGGCGAGGCAGGAGTGGGGCCATGGTGGTGGAGGAGATGAAATATCTGAACAGAAGGTATGGCAAGTCCCTCTTCGTCTTCAATGAGAACAGCTTCAACTGGAGCAGGGCCCGGGTAGAGGAGTTCCTCCAGGCGCTGGGGCGTTCAGGGATGAAGGTGGATTTCTGGTTTCAGTCTCGGGTGAAGGATATCATCAGGGATGGTGACCTCATGCCGGAATTTAAACGGCTAGGTCTGTATGAGGTGATGCTGGGGGTAGAGAGCATCAACCCTCGGGTGCTGGATCACTACCAGAAGAGACAGGACAGGGAGATGGCCCAAGAGGCCATCGACATCCTGAAACGCAGCGGGATCATGGTGATGACCAATGTGATGTTCGGCGATTGGTACGATTCGGGGGATACGTTGCAGGAGGTATTTGACTTCGTGAAAAAACAGGGGGATTTCTTCGTACTGACCATTACTACTCCGCTGCCCGGCACCGGCTATTACGAAGAGATGGAGCGGAAGGGGCTTATTCAGGAGAGTGATTATGGGAAATACGATTTCCTGCACACCATTATCCCCACTCAGTATCTGACCATGGAAGAGGAGTGGGGGCTGCAGCAGAAATACCTGCGTAAATATTACACCCAGCCCCGGATCTTGCTGGGGGCTCTCTTAAACAGAAACCCTTTCAAGAAGATGGCTTACAGGCTCATCATGAGATATGTCTGGGAGAATGCCACCGGCCGTGAGTGGCATCAACCAGGATACCGCACCCTTGAGGAGTCCAGCCTGTCCTAGGGAGAAGAAGGATGAAACGGGTCCTCTTGATCTACCCCCGCCCAAAAGACATCTCCATGTCTAGTGACACTCCCTATCCCTTCCCTATGTTGGGACTCACCCTCTTGGCATCCCTTTTCCCCCCTGAGTATGAGGTGATAATTGTCAATGAATTGCTCCAAGAGATCGATTTTAATGAGGATGTCGATCTGGTGGGCATTACCACCCTCACCTCGCTGGCCAAAAGGGCCTATGAGGTGGCTGATAGGTTTCGGGAGAGAGGTATCAAGGTAGTGCTGGGAGGGGTACACGCAACCTTCATGCCCCACGAGGCCATGAATCACGCCGACAGCGTGGTTCTTGGGGAGGCAGAAGAGATCATGCCCCGGCTGATCGGGGATCTTGAAAGGGGGGAACTCCAATCCAGCTACCGCGCCGAGAGAGTTCATGACCTGGAAGGGCTTCCCATGCCCCGACGGGACCTTTTGGGCAAAGGATACAGCCCCATCTTCAAGGTCATCGAGACCACCAGGGGATGTCCCAATCGCTGTGAGTTCTGCGCGGTGCCGGTGATCGCCGGTCGCAGGTACCGCACCAGGCCCTTGTCGGATATCGAGAGGGAATTGAGGATCATTGTGGAAAGGGGAGGGGAGTATATCTTTATCGTGGATGACAACGTCATCGGCCAAAAGGCTCATGCCAAGGGCCTCTTTGAACTCCTCAAGGGGTTCAAAGTGCGATGGATGGGTTTCGCTACTATAGAGATCGCTAAAGATGAGGAACTCTTGAGAGGTGCTCAAGAAAGTGGTTGCGTTTCCCTCTTCATCGGGTTCGAGTCATTAAATAGGGAGAATTTGGAAGGTCCCAAGCGGAAATTTCGAGGAGTAAAGGACCTGCAGGGGCTGGTCGAGAGGATCCACGATCATGGAATCGGGACCCAAGGATCTTTCGTCTTCGGCTTTGACCAGGACGATCCGGGGGTTTTCGAGCGTACGGTGGAATTCATCCACAAAACCAGGATTGAACTACCTAACTACTCTGTCCTTACCCCCTTTCCAGGGACTCCTCTCTGGGAGCGCCTCAACAGGGAGGGAAGGATCTTCGACGGAGATTGGTCCCATTATGACATGAGCCGGGTAGTATTCCTGCCCAAAATGATGACCCCTGAACAACTTCAACAGGGATATCTCTGGGCCCAGAAATACAGTTGCGCACCTCGTTCAATCCTGAAGAGGCTTTTACTCGGCCCGAGACATCATTTGGGATACTTTTTGCTGAGTAACTTCGTCCTGCGTAAGGCGCAGATGAAAGTGATCAAACGACTAAAGGGGATTCCCCTTCCTGTTAGTTCTTCTTAAAACTTTCTCATTTGACAGATGAAGGTAAGTATAGGGAGGTCGGTAAGAGGGAGTTATGTTCTCCTGGTTGAAATGCCCCGAGTCCGCCGCATAAGGATAGGTGCCCTGGGAGAAGTGGAGTTCCCCCGGGGGTTTTACGCCTATGCCGGCTCGGCCCGGGCAGGGTTGCAAGCCAGGTTGAATCGACATCTGCGCAGGACAAAGAGCACAAGATGGCACATCGACTATCTTTTGAAGGAGGGGAGAGTGAAGGGGTTCGTGTACGCCTCCACAAAGGAGAGGTTGGAATGTCGGCTGGCCCAAAGATTGGAGGAAATCTTCGGCTCCCATACAGGATTTGGCTCTGGTGACTGCCGCTGTCCCAGTCATCTTTTTTTCTCAGAAAGCTTAGAGGAACTGATAGAGAACTCACGGGAGATCTTTAGGAATCTCCTGAAAGGAAGTGAACCCTTTACCGAGATCGTAGAGCCCCCCTCTGCACATGACAGCTATCTTCTCATCACCTTCTGTTAAAATGCTTAAAGACTATACTGAGAGAGTTGATGATTGAAGGTCGAATGTGCTAAAAGTGTTTGGTAGCCCTTTTGGGAGTGACAGAAACAACAAAACGTTGATCATTTGGAGAAGGAGCTAAGGGGAGCTTAGCACTTTTAAAATTGTCCATAACCAAGACCTTGGCTGAAACAGGTTTGAAGTTACGGAATGTTGCGGCAACAGGAGTATGAGGATGACCATAAGAGAGATGCTGGCCAGAAATGCTCGAATGTATCCAAATGATATAGCATTAGTTCATGTCATCCCGAGTCAACAGATAAGGCAACAGATCTCTTGGAAAGAGTTTGATGAAAAAGCAAATATGGTGACAAATTTTCTTATAAATAGAGGCATACAGAAAGACGACAAGGTCTTACTTATGATGAGAAACTGTATTGACCTGTTGGTGGCCTATTTTGGAATCCTTGGAACCGGGGCGTGGGTGGTACCCCTGAATTTTAGGTTTACCGGCCAGGACATAAAATTTTGTGTTGATATAGCAGAACCAAAGTCCTTTATCTTGGGAGACGAATTTGCGGAGAGGGTAGAAACTGTTCGCCCAGAGTTATGCAGCATTGAGGATTACATCGTTGTTGGCCAGAATGTGCCTCAAGATATGGAGCCCCTTGAAAAGGAGATAGATACATATTCCTCTGATATGCCAGATGTTGAGCTGAGAGATGGAGATGCTTGCGCTCTTTACTTGACCTCCGGCACTACCGGAACTCCAAAGCCGATAGTAATAATTCACAAGAATTTAGAACAAGCTGCTATTAGTTCGGCGTTTCGTCGGAATGATACCCACGATGACGTCTCTCTTGTCATAGGGCCGTTATATCACACTGGATCTATGGGGCATTGGCTGGGGAATTTAATTATGGGCGGGCGAGGTGTGCTCCTCACAGATAGGAAGATAACCCCCCACTATTTGCTGGAGACCATTCATAAGGAAAGAATCACTGAGCTGATGTTGTATGTACCGTGGGTTCTGGACTTATTGTTAGCGTTGGAAAAGGGGGAGCTGAGGAAGCAGGATTACGATCTAAGCTGCCTTCGCCTCATGCATTTGGGAGCTCAAACAATACCCTTAAACTTGGTTGAGCGCTGGGAGAGGCTATTCCCCAATTTGCCATATATTGAAACTTATGGTTTGAGTGAGACCACGGGGCCTGGGTGTATTTGGATTGTCGGGTTTGGGAAGAAAGAAGGGTTAATTGGGAGGCCTGGCTTCAATTGGGAAGCGCGTATTGTGAATGAGCAGGGCAAGGATGTCCTGCCGGGAGAAGTAGGGGAGATAATAGTCATGGGCAATGGCGTTATGAAGGAAGACTATAAAAACCCGGACGAGACAGCAAAGACATTAAAAAATGGGTGGTTATATACCGGAGATTTAGGAAAATATGATGATGA
>CP070817.1:197298-200927 GCA_020344255.1 Deltaproteobacteria bacterium
CAGGCGAACAACTTAGGGATGGAGAAGATTGGCAACGTCATCCGAATAGCCCCCCTGGACAGGTTGCGGAAGGAGAAGGAGGCAAGGGCAAAGGCCATCAAGGCTAAGGAAGAGCTAGAACCACTCGTCACCGAATTGATACCGGTGAGCTACAGCAAGGGCGCGGACCTTGCCACGAAGGTGAAGGACCTCCTGAGTGCCAGGGGGAGTGTGACCGTCGATGATCGCACCAATACCCTTATCGTGAAAGACATTGGGGTAAATGTAGAGAAGGCCAAGGACTTGGTACAAAAATTGGACGCCCAAACTCCTCAGGTGCTCATCCAGGCGAAGATTGTCGAGGCCAACACTAGCTTCGCTCGTGAGTTGGGGATATCCTGGGGGGGCAGTGTTACTGAAGACCATACAGCAGATAATGTCCATTGGGAGGCTACCGGGGCCGCCAGCGGAGACTTTGTGGTAGACATTCCCGCTGATGTCGGTCTCGGGTCAGGTGGCGCTTTGGAATTCCTGATAGGGAATATACCCAACACCAAATTCCTGAGAGTGAAACTTTCTGCCTTGGAGGAAACGGGAGAGGGAAGGATAATTTCCAGCCCCAGGGTGACCACCCTGGATCACACTGAGGCATATGTAGAACAGGGTCTGCGCATACCCTACCTGAAGATAACAGAGGAGGGAACGGTAACCACCGATTTCATCGAAGCCAACTTAAAGTTGATTGTCACCCCCCATGTAACCGCCGATGGCCACATAAAGATGGAGATCAAGGCCTCGAAAGACACTCCTGATTTCACCATTCAAGTTCAGGGTGTTCCAGCCATCGACAAAAAAGAGGCCAAGACAGAGGTCTTGGTCAAGGATGGTGAGGTAGTGGTAATCGGGGGGATCTATACATATGACAAGAGCACTGGCATAGATGCGGTCCCATTCTTTTATAAGATCCCCTTATTAGGATGGTTGTTCAAAAAGCAGTCAAAGAATGAGGACCAAAGAGAACTCTTGATCTTTATCTCCCCCCGTATCCTTCAACCGAGGAGGTTTGTGGCTTCTTAAACAAGAGCATTTCCCCCTAATAACCATCCCTTTCTCTCAGGCCTCCTTCTGTGAGGTCTTTGCGGATATCCTGAGGAATGCTGAAAAAAGCCGTAGGGTTTCTATTCATTCCCTTTTTGATGTGCATTACAGTTGCACATCCCTTCTCTTTTGGTGATGGTCTTGTCCGGGCGTCACAAGGGTCCTCTCCTATCAGTTCTCTTCAAACTGCCTCGGTCAAGGGAATCAGATATTGGTCCAATGCCGCCTACACTCGCATAGTCATCGATCTCGACGGCGAGGTAACCTACCAGGACCATCTCCTGAGAGAAGATCCTGTGCTTAAAAAACCTCCGCGACTCTATATAGACCTTAAGCTCGCCAGACTCAGCCCCCTTCTCAAGCAACCCATCCCCATCGAGGACGGCCTGCTCAAGAGGGCTATGGCAGGACAGTACACCCCTGCCATAGTTCGTGTGGTGCTTGACTTAAAGAGCGTCATCCATTACAAAATCTTTACCTTAGCCGATCCCTTCAGGATCGTAGTAGATATTCTGGGCAGGCCCGGAAAGGCAAAAAAGAGAGTTCCCAAACCCCCCTCGCTCCAGAGGCCCCGTTCTATCAGAGTGGTGATTGATCCAGGCCATGGTGGTGAAGATCCAGGTGCCATAGGACCCAAAGGGCTCATGGAAAAGGATGTGGTCTTGTCAGTCGCCCAAAAGTTGAGGAATAAACTCAGAAGAGAGTTGGGATGGGAAGTTGTCATGACCCGTCAAGACGATCACTTCATCCCTTTGGAGGAAAGGACTGCCATCGCTAATACAAAGGGAGGGGACCTTTTTCTCTCCATTCATGCCAACGCCAGCAAGAACAGAAGGCTTCATGGAATAGAGACCTATTTTCTCAACTTCACCACTGATAAGGATGCTTTGCGCCTGGCGGCTGCGGAAAGTGGTGTGTCGCCCGAGAGGATAAGCGACCTGCAACTCATCCTCTATGACCTCATGCTCAATGCAAAGGTGAACGAATCAAGTCAGCTAGCGGAATGTGTACAGCGAGACTTGACGAGCAAACTGAAAAAGAAATATGGAAAGGTGAATGACCTCGGGGTAAAGCAGGCACCCTTCGTGGTCTTGTTCGGGGCAAAAATGCCCTCTATTCTCATCGAGATATCTTTTATCAGCAATTTGAGGGAGGAAAGGAGGCTGAGGAGCGAACGGTATCTCGATGAAGTGGCCACCGCCATATTCCATGGGCTGAGGAGATACGTCCAAAATACTAGAATGGCGAAAGCTCAACCCTCATGGTCTATTTCCACAGCCCTCAGCTCCAATTGAAGCCTCTTGAGCCCTTCCCATTCATTCATCTGGGGGTGAAACGCTATCCTCAATTCTGAGGGGAGGGTGGGACTGAGATATCCCATCCCGAAGCCAATGATCTCATAAGTTTCCCCTCTTTCCCGCATCTTGAATTTTAAGCTATCTTCCCCCACTGTCCTGACATCGTGTACAGGAAGCCTATTTCTTGTCGAGAACAGGGGTTTAGGGTTGGCAGGACCATGGGGGGGAAGGAGAGAGAGATGGTTCAAAAGTTCAACGGTGATCTCCGCTAAGTCCACTTCTGCATCGACAAAGATGGTGGGGGTGAGGTCTTCATCTCTTGCTTTCTCGTTTACGACCCTTTCAAAGCCTTCGCTAAAGGGTCTGAGTTTATCCCGACTAATCTTCAGACCAGCAGCATATTTATGTCCTCCGAGCGCCAATAAGTGCTTCTCACACTCCTTGAGGCCCTCATAGAGGTGAAATCCCACCACACTCCGCGCTGACCCTTTGCCCTCATAGCCATCCAATGCGATCAAGACCGTAGGTCGCCAGAACTCTTCTGCGAGTTTGGCGGCGACGATCCCAACTACACCTGGATGCCATCCATCAGAGCTCAAGACCAAACTCCTCTGTCGCCCGAGCTCCTCTTGCTGGATGATCTCTTTAGCCTCTCTATAGATTCTCTCCTCAATGGACTGTCTTTCCCGATTGGCCTGATCTAGTTCTTCAGCGATCTTCTGGGCCTGCGCATATTCTCTCTCCAGCAGGAGACCCACCCCCTTCTGCCCACTGGCCACCCTTCCTCCAGCATTGAGGCGGGGAGCAAGGCGGAAGGCTACCTGCCCTGTCGAGATCTCCCCTCTCCGTATGCCACTCACTTCTTTGAGGGCCAAAATGCCAGGTTTAACAGTCTCTTTAAGTTCCTTGAGGCCAAATTTCACCAGGACCCTATTCACATCCACCAGGGGGACTATATCCGCAATAGTCCCCAACGAGACAAAGTCTAGATAACGACGTAAATTCGGTTCGCCTTCCTCTCGCCAAGAGCCTAAATTCCGCAACCTGCTCCGTAGCGCCACTACGAGATTGAAAGTCACTCCAACCCCGGCTAGCCCCTTGAATGGGAAAGGACAATCTGGTTGTAAGGGATTGAGGATAGCATACGCAGGGGGAAGTTGAGCAGGGACTTCATGGTGGTCCACAACAATGGTATCCATCCCCAATTGCTGGGCTAGTCGTATCCCCTCTTGATCGCTAATACCGCAATCAACA
>CP070817.1:201027-203808 GCA_020344255.1 Deltaproteobacteria bacterium
CCCGGATGGTTATCTTGAAGAGCCACAGGAGATACCCAGTGATCAACCCTCCCAAGAGGTTGGTGATCAGCCATGGAAACCTCAGCCGGGAGACCTTCAAAATATCATCCACGTAAACGAACTCCTCCTCTCTGGTTCCGGCCATCTTCAAGAAGTCCTCCGTCGCCTCGTCACGCAGGATGTCGATGACATCATCTACGGTGATGACCCCCACCAGCTTATTCTCTTCGTCCACCACAGGTACGGCCAAGATGTTATACTTCTCCACCACCCTGGCCACCTCTTCTTGGTCTTCATGGGTCTGCACACTGAAGACCTCTGTGGTCATGAGGTCCCGCAAATGCTTTTGTGGTGGCACCAGCAGAAGCTGTCGCAGGGAAATCACACCTACCAAATGGTTTCGATCATCCACCACATAGATATAGAAGACCATTTCTGCATCAGCGGCCTTCCGCACTGCATTGGTGGCCTCCCTTACCGTGGTATCCTCGTGGAGGGCGAAGTAGTCGGGGTTCATGATCCGGCCGGCAGTCTCCTCCGGATAGCTGAGAAGATCCTCCAGATCTTCTTTCTTCATCCCTTGAAGTAGGTCTTCCGCTAGCTCCTCCGGTAAGTTGCCAATGATCTCTGCAGCGTCATCCGATGGCATTTTCTGGAGGATATGGATGACCTTCGAACTGTCCATGGACTGGAGGATGTTGGCACCCATGCCCCAATCGAGCTCGCTTAAAACCTCAGCTGTCTTAGCAGGATCATTAACCAGAGTTATGACAGTCCTTTGCTCCCCCTCGCTGAAGTATTGAAGAATGTGGGCCAGATCAGCAGGATGGAGTTTCTCTATCACCTTGGAAACTTTCCCCATAGCCTGCATCCGGAGTAGCTTTCTGGTGGTCTCTATGGTAATTTGCAGTCTGGGGGTAAGCATAATCCTCCCCTTATATCTTATGTATCAAGACGTCCCTTGGTTTAACGCCGTCAGACGCGCCTACTATTCCCTCCTCCTCCATTCGCTCGATGATCCTGGCCGCCCGATTATACCCTATTCTGAACTTCCTTTGAATAAGGGAGATGGATGCCTGGCCGGTCTGGGCCACAAAGGCCACGGCCTCATCGTACTTTTCATCGTACTCCTCATCCGCTGCACTCTTTCGCTCCCTTCTCTCCCGCAGTATGCTCCTATCATAGCTGGGTTCACCTTGTTGGCGCCAGAACTCCCCCAACCTTCTGATCTCTCCCTCGGAGGCATATGCTCCATGCACGCGGCGGAGCTTAGAACTTCCAGGAGGCAGAAACAGCATATCGCCCGATCCCAACAGGTGCTCGGCCCCATGGGCGTCCAAGATGGTTCTGGAGTCAGTTTTGGTGGACACCTGGAAGGAGATCCGGGCCGGGAAATTTACCTTGATCAACCCCGTCAAGACGTCGACCGAGGGACGTTGAGTGGCGAGGATCAAGTGGATCCCTGCAGCCCGTGCCATCTGCGCCAAGCGAATGATGGACTCTTCCACCTCCCTACCTGATACGATCATCAGGTCTGCGAGTTCATCGATTACCACCACCACGTAGGGGAGCTTTTTGGGTGGCAACGCCCCCTCTTCCAGATCCAGAGGAGGAAGGCCCTCCTCTTTCACCTTCTGGTTGTAGTTTTCGATATTTCTGATCCCCTTCTCTGCCATCATGGAGTATCTCCGCTCCATCTCCTCTACCACCCATCGGAGGGCAATGGAAGCCTCTTTTGGGTCGGTCACGACGGGCAACAGCAAGTGGGGAATCCCCTCATAGGAGGGAAGCTCCAGCATCTTGGGATCGATGAGGAGAAACTTCACATCATCAGGAGTTGCCTTCAATAATATACTACATATCATACAATTTATAGATACGCTCTTCCCAGAACCGGTTGATCCGGCTACCAAGAGGTGTGGTAGGCGAGCTAGATCGATCACAAAGGTGTTACCAGAGATATCCTTACCTACGGCGAGTGCCAACTTCGACTGGGCTCCCTGAAAGAGCTCGGAGCTCACTACATCTTTCAAGTGGACGGTTTCCCGCATTGGATTCGGTATCTCTATCCCAACCACCGGTTTGCCGGGAATGGGGGCCTGTATCCTAACGCTGAGGGCACTGAGGGCTAAGGCGAGGTCATCCTCCAGGTTCAGAATCCTGTTGACCTTTACCCCCGGAGCGGGCTCAAATTCATAGACGGTCACGATAGGGCCAGGCCTCACCCCCATCACCTTCCCCTCCACGCCATAGTCCCTGAGTTTTCCCTCCAAGATCTGGGAGTTGGCCCATAAGACCTCCTCGGACACTGTCACCTCTTTCTCCTTACCGCCTTCCAGGAGGGCTAGGGATGGGAGTCGGTAACCTCCCTCGGCTGGCTCAGGAAAAGGGAGGGGTTCCTGTCTCAGATCAATCTGTTTCTGCCCTATGGGGGATTCGATAATAGGAGGAGGAGAGGCCTGTTTAAGCCCTGCAATTTTGGGCTCTTTCTTCTTCCTTTGTTTCTTCGTCCATTTCCCGTGGATCAAATCCTTAATCTTCACCATCCAATGGAATACATCACTTACGATTCTTCCCGATCCCACCAATCCACCCTTCAGGGATATGTCCGTAGCTAGCATTACCGATGCGATAAACGCTAAGGTAACCAACAGAGATGCCCCCACCGTACTGAGATATTTCGCCAATAGGGTTCCCAGGACCGTTCCCAAGGCACCTCCTGCCATCCCCTCAAAGGAGAACATCTTCACCTCTCCTATAAGGAGATTCAGCAGGGTGGAC
>CP070817.1:203908-208934 GCA_020344255.1 Deltaproteobacteria bacterium
TAGGGTTCGTGTAGGTGATATAACAGGGGAGCAGTTCTTGAGACAATTCCGCAGTGGAAAAGGAGAAAGGGCGAGGAGGGTCATCGCTCTCTTGCGTGTCGAGATGGGAGAAGTCGATGGTCTTGCCGTCCAGCCGTGGGGTGGTGCCTGTCTTGAGCCTCCCCAGCTCGAAACCGATATCTCCCAAGCTCTCAGAGAGATGCACGGAGGGAAGTTCCCCCATCCTGCCAGCAGGGAAGTGGGTGAGGCCGATGTGGATCAGGCCGTTAAGGAAGGTCCCCGGGGCGATGATCACCGTTTGGCCGGAAAAGACCTCGTGAATGCTCGTTTCCACTCCCTCGACCCTTCCATCCCGCACCAGGATCCTATCCACCAGGGCCTGTTTCAGCTCCAGATTAGACTGATTTTCCATGATATACTTCATGCGCAGTCGGTAAGACTGCCGGTCGGACTGGGCCCTTGAGGACTGCACCGCAGGGCCCTTTTTGGTATTCAGCCTCCGGAACTGGATGGCTGTAGCGTCGGTGTTCTTGGCCATTTCCCCGCCTAAGGCATCGATCTCCTTGACCAGCTGCCCCTTGGCCAATCCCCCGATGGCAGGGTTACAGGACATGAGGCCGACGGTATCGATGTTTATGGTGAGCAGGAGGGTCTGGCATCCGAGCCGGGCTGCAGCCAGAGCCGCTTCACAACCCGCATGCCCCCCGCCTACTACAATTACATCGTATTTCTTGGGGTGAATGATCATCTCTTTTGTCGATCGTCTCTAAATAGTATAGCATCTTTGCCTTCCTGCCGAAATAGCAAAAAATTGACAAAAAAATGAAATAAGTTTAATACCTCTTGGAAGGGAATGCATTGTTATTGGAATGCGCCAACGGCGTAAGGAGACTATGGACCCAAAGAGATGATCTACAATATTCTGGCGAATCTGGTCTTTTCCTTTCACCTTGCCTTCATCATCTTCGTGATCTTGGGGGCCTTCCTGGTGTGGCGGTGGCCATGGTTGGCCTTCCTCCACCTTCCCTCAGTCATTTGGTCCTTGGCAATTGAGTTCCTCTCCAACGTTCCCTGCCCCCTGACCCCCCTGGAGCAGATGCTGTTGCAAAAGGCAGGGGAGGAGGGGTATCGAGGTGGGTTTGTTGACCACTATATCATCCCCCTCATCTATCCCCAAGTTGAACCTCATTTCCACTACAAAGCCGGGGTCTTTCTTTTGGTGGTGAACCTCGCAATCTATGTATTGGTGATTATCCGGATCAGGGCGAAAAGATCCAAGCAATAAGGGGTTGAAGGGATAAACTCCTTGCCTCTAGCTGGTAAATACTGGGAAGAGAGCTCAGATGTTTCCGATGTGTCCCGGAAAGTAACGCGAAATCCTTCGGTCATTTTGGTTTGACCGTTCGGGGGAGAGGTTTTACAATGGGTATGGCGAGCACGGAGGTTTTTGGTGGAGAGAATGGAGGACATATTAGATCTCCTCAAGGCGCGCAGGAGCGTCAGACATTACCAACGGAAGGAGGTCTCCAGGGAGGTCATTGAAAGGCTGATTGAGGCGGCCAGGTGGTCGCCCTCGGGTGCTAACATCCAGCCTTGGCACTTTGTGGTGGTGACCAGGGAGGATCTGCGCAGGGAGGTAGGGGATGAGGCCAAATTCTTCTTCGTCAAGTCCCGCCATGTCTCCGAGGCCCCCCTTCTCATTGTAGTTTGCGGGGACACCAAGAGCTCCTTTCATGTGGTGGACTGTAGTTTGGCCGGGGCGAATATCATCATGGAGGCCACCTCCTTGGGACTGGGGACCTGTTGGATAGGGGCCTTTCATGAAGACAGGATCAAAGAAATCCTGGGAATCCCTGAGGGGATGAAGGTGGTGGGAATTATCACCGTGGGCTACCCTGCGGAGACCCCGCCGCCCCCTCCTAAGCTCGAACTCCTGGAAATCCTCCACTGGGAGGTGTTCAGGGACACTGGGCGCAGCTTTCGGAGTCGTGTGCTCCGGTCAGGTCCCCTCTCGGTATTGCCCCGGATCTTGAAGATGATCTTCCGCATGAGGTAAGGGGAGATCATCCTAGCCACTAGTTGCCGCGCCCTTAAGGTATCCCTCTGTCGCATCAGGAAGAGAGAATGAGTTGACACCTTATCTCTCTATCCCCTATTATTCTCCCAGATTAAATCAACAGGAGGATTCAGATGGATCTAACAGGAAAGAGGGCCATCGTTACTGGAGCAGGGCAGGGGATAGGGAAACAGATTGCCTTAAAGCTAGCCCAGAGGGGGGCGGATTTAATAATCGATGACATAAATCCTCAAACTGCTCCCCAGACCGCTCAAGAGGTCCAGGCACTGGGGAGAAAGGCCATCGCAATAGTAGCTGATGTCTCCAAGAAGGAGGAGGTAGACGAGCTGGTGAAGACAGCGGTGCGGGAATTGGGCGGGATGGACATATTGGTGAACAATGCTGGTATTGCTCGCAGCTCCGTCCTTTTGAGGTTAAAGGATAAGGAGTGGGATGAGGTTCTGGATGTAAACCTAAAGGGGATCTTTTATTGCACCAAAGCAGTAGCCCCTTCTATGATCAAGCAACGCTACGGCAAGATCATTAATATCTCCTCCATCTATGGCCGGACAGGGGCAATAGGCGACGCCAACTACGCAGCCTCGAAGGCGGGGATCGTCGGCTTCACCAAGAGCGTGGCCAAGGAACTGGCCAGGTATACGATCAACGTCAATGCCGTCATGCCTGGGCTGGTCGACACCCCCTTGTTGAGGGGCATACCGGAAAAGTATCTCCAACCGATGATCGAAGAGATCCCTTTGGGCCGGGTGGGCAAACCCGAGGATATCGCCAATGTGGTCGCCTTCCTCGCCTCTGATGATGCCAGCTACATGACCGGGGCCATTCTGGAGGTGACCGGTGGGTGGAATATGTGAACCATTTGGTCTGTGACTGTCCACCCGGCAAAAGTATAGGTTTCCAGGTCTTACACCCTCCAGGCCAGCGGATCGTATCCTTGCTCGTCTCTCTCTAACAAGATGATCCATTCCTGAGGAGAAATCATACGCAGCTCGACTTTTTGAGCAAGAGAAGCCTAGACACGGAATTTGAAACGACCCTCTTCCGAATACGTAGCCCCCAGGTAGATCTCATGGCTCATAGCTGTCCACTTTCGTCTTTGGAGCATCCCACCGCTAGAGGTGTTTGTCCTGCATAAACTTCAACATGGCCCTGTTCCATCCTTCAGGGCCGATACCTTCAGCCCTGATGAGGTTCGGTATGGTTATCCTTTGGTCATGCTCCCCCTTGTAGTTTTGCACCAGAATGGGGTAGTCTACCCTTTCTAACATGGGGAGGTCGTTGGGGCTATCACCGAATGCGATGGTGACGATATCGCCGAATTTCTTCTGATAGAGCTTCTTGAGTATGTCTACGGCCTTGCCCTTATCGTTGTCTCCCATGAGGTGGTAAAACCTCCCTCCAACAGTAGATCGAAGGCCTTTCTCTTCTATGGCGGCCAAAAGCGTACGGACCCTTGCCTGATCTCCCGAAAAGGTGAAGGGTTCATCGAAGTCGCGCCTTTTGGCCATTTCAGCTTCCTCTAAGCTCAACCCGGCGATCTCTGCTACTTCTGCAACATTCATATCACCGAACCCATTGACTTCAATACCATCCCTTCGCAGCTCCTCCAAGGCCTGGCACAATCGATGATATGTCGTACCTAAAATAAGGACAAAATATTCACCATTTTTTTTCGTTTTTTCCCAAACAGAGTCAAGTTCATCCGCAGCAAAATAAGACTGAGGGATGAAAATTCCACCTCCGTTCTCCGATATAAAGGGGCAGTGGTTGCCAATTTTTTCCCTCCAGTATTCAATTTCGGCCCCGGTCTTGCTTGAACAAAACGTCAGGGGGATTCCCCTTTTTTTGACCAGTTCTAGGGCAGGCAAGGCCGCCGTGAAGGAGTATGTTTGATGCTCGAGGAGCGTCCCATCCAAATCGGTGAATATGATAGGTTGAGGTTTCATTGCAGCACAGTCTTCTAATGGGTACTCAAATCTTGACTCAGGACTTTTTATATTTTAAACTGTAATTTGGACAGATTGCAAGTATAACCGCCCGGAATCGAAGCAGGGTATGGTTTTTTCGTTCTTTTCATGAGTAATGAGGCGGATTTTGAGAAAGGCGGTTTCATTGAATTTCTATAGAATGAGGAGTTTCAATACAGAAAAATGCTGTTATCATCAAATTTCATGGCTAACGAGGATGAGTTTGTTTATACAGGTAAAGCTTCTACCCCTTGTGTCATAAAAGGGGATTAGCTAATGCCTTCAATGTGGAAGGGGTAAGAGATGGATATTCAAGAATATGCTAAAGAGAGCTTCTTCAGTTCCAAGGTAGATATCCCTTCGGTAGAGTACGCGAAACAATACCTCGAAGAGCGGGGCTATCCTCTTCAGGGCAAGGAATTAGTGATCATAATCCCTGACAGAAACGAAGATCCAGAGGCACTCCGTTCTACCGTGATCCAATTGGCCATGAGCAATATCTTGACAGAAATATTTCTGGGAGTTGATAAGAAACGATTCAGAATCAAGAAGATTATTGTAAGCGACCAGTCAGATCTCAAGATTGCAAAGACTAATAGAGGTTTATTGTATACAGTAAAGGATGTCCTGTCCGACACGTTAAGAAAGGGTGATATCCCTGAGATATGCCATCTCCACTTTGATACAGAGATGAGCGAGATACTCTACGAGTATCTCAGAGACAGTTTAAAGATAAGCAAAGCAGAAAAGGACAGGCCAATTCTCGGCAAAGGGATCAATATGGCCATAAGCTCTCTCGTGTCTTCAGAGCTTACAGCGGAGGGGATACCGGACAACGATGCCGTCTTGGTTTTTATGGATGCAGAAAACAAGGAGGTAAATTACAAGGACGCCTATCTTCTTGGCTCACCTCTCATTTACCAGGGCTCGCCTGTTCTGTTCAGTAAGGCGGCATTCAAACGATATCATATGGAAGGGGAGA
>CP070817.1:209034-212266 GCA_020344255.1 Deltaproteobacteria bacterium
GGGTCTTTAAGATTGCTACCTATAATGTCAACTCTATCCGCTCTCGTCTCCACATAATAATACCATGGCTCCAGAGCAATCGTCCTACGGTCTTCTGCATGCAGGAGACCAAGGTGGAGGACGACAAGTTTCCATCCAAGGAGTTTGAAGCTACAGGGTACACTGTGGTCTTTAGGGGAGAGAAGAGATACAATAGTGTGGCAGTGGCATCCCGAGAGGAGCCACAGGAGATCTCTTTCGGGCTCGATGATGGGGGTCCGACCGACGGAGATCGCCTGATAAGGGGAATCTTCTCCGGAATCCGAGTGGTCAATACCTATGTCCCCCAGGGGCATGAGAGGGAGAGTCCTCAATTCCAATATAAGCTCCAATGGTTCAACCGTCTGAAGGACTTTTTTGCCACACACTACTCCCCTGAGGAACCACTGCTTTGGTGTGGCGACCTCAATGTAGCCCCGGAACAGATAGATGTCCACAATCCAAAGAGGCTCCTGGGGCATGTCTGTTTTACCCCGGAGGTGTGGGAGGCCTTTGCCTCGGTGAAGTCATGGGGATTGGCAGATGTTTTTAGAAAGCACCACCCCGCTGAGCCAGAACAATACACCTTTTTTGACTACAGAGTCCCCAAGTCTGTGGAGAGGGGATTGGGCTGGAGGGTGGATCACATCTTGGCCGCCTCACCCCTGGCTGACAGGTCAATAAACTGCTACATCGATATGAACCCGAGACTTGCGGAAAAACCGTCCGACCATACCATCTTGGTGGCCGAATTCGAGGTGTAAGCATTCATGATAGCTGGTTGCCGTCATAGTTCTACCACCTCACATGGATAGGGAAGGGGGGATGTCAAAGTCCATAAATAAGGCCGGAATATTTCTTATTGCAGTTGGATTAGTGGGTCTTGGCATTTACTTCCTGTACAGCACCCCCTTCGAACCAGCATATATCGATGAGGAAACCAGCGTTCAGCCCACATCAACAACCATTACTCTGATCCAACCCCCTCACAATTTCCGACGAGAATCGCGAGTATATCGCGTAGAGGGAATCATCACCCATCAATTGAGCTCATCAAAACACCAAAATACCATTTGGTTGATTGACGGGGAGATCAGAGACCTGGCCGGTCCTGACTTTCGCCCGGCGAGGTTTCAAAATCTAATCCTTGTCCCCGACAGGTTATTGAGGCCACCGCCAAAGGAAGAGGATTTTTTCAGCTCGATCAAGGATTATCGCCAGGGTAGCTTTGTAACTATAGATGTAGTTTTTTGCGGCCACAACGCTGATTTACCCATCGAGTCCCAGGGCCCTACTGATCAACCCTCCTCCAAAGGAAAAATCTTCTATAAGGCCACGAAGGTCTATTACCCCAACGAATTGATGGCTCCTTATTATCTGCAGTAAAAAACTTCCCCCCTAAGAAGTCTACCACTCGCTGGGAAATGCTGAATACGCCTTTTTCAAAGCCGCCACTGTGATTTTAATCAGAAGACGAAGGGCTTCGATTTCCTTTCGGGGATCCAAGAATGCTGAGATGGCTCCAACCTGCTTTAATGCTCCGTCCTATTTCTCATAGATCCTTTCAAATAGCGGGGTCTTTTTGGTCATCCTCCCCAGGGATTCCGGGGACAGGAATTCGAGAACGCATTGAACACGGTACATGCCAAAAATCTTCTCCCTGATGGCCCTCTCTAACTCATCCAGTTGGTGCCCTTGCACGCCCGGCCCATACTCCACCCTGATTCTGAGGGGGGGCTTAACGTGGGGAGGAGGCTCGGCGAGAACGATCCTCATTGCTCCCTTTACACGCGGATAGAAGGAGGTGACAACGTCTCTGATGGCCATGGGGTAGACTGTCACCCTATCGATGATCACCCGGTCCTCAAAGCGGCCGATCACCTTGAACCTGTTTCCGGGGCCTGGGTAACCGCAGGGACATCTTCTGGTAAAGATTTGGATGATGTCACCCAGGGCGTATTTGATGAGGGGAAGACCTTCGCGATCCAAGGATGTGATGACTCCTTCACCAATGGCGCCATCTTTCACCTCCAGTGGGGCCTTGGTCTCCGGGTCTACTAGGTCATCAGAATAGATGCTCAGGTCCATCGCCACATCATGCAGCCCTTGATATTCCTCGGTGAGACACGAACCGGAGAAGGCCTCACTGCAGACAGCCATATAGTCCGCCCAGCGACCACCGTAGGCCCGCTCTATCTTCTCCCTGATGGAGGGAATTCCCACGCCAGCTTCTCCGGTTAAGAGGAGTTTCTCTATACCTAGTTCCCTGATGTCCTTCCCCGTCAACTCCTGATACTTTTCAATGAACGCCTCGGCAAAGGAGGGAGTGGCCATGAGGACATTGGGCCTGATCCATTTGGTAAATTCGATGATCCTCTCCATCCCTAATTCCACCCCCATATCCAGTGAGAGGATCCCCATATAGCTGAGTACCGTATTCAGTTGCGAACCAACCCATCCACCGCAGAGAGGGAAGCAGAATAAGACCCTATCCCCCGGCCTCAGGCCGGCCACCCAATAGCCCCTGGCAAGCCCCTCGTTCCACCGCTGAAGATCGTGTTGGGTAAAGGAATAACTGAAGGTAGGGGCACCTGTCGTCCCCCCTGTGGTCTTGGCCACGATGATCTTCTCCGGGGGGACGCAGAGATGCATCCCAAAGGGGTGACCGAGGCGCTCCAGAGACTCCTGCTGGCTCGCCCTCTCCTCCTCTTTGGTCATGAGGATGGGGAGCCGGTGAAAGTCCTCCCAGGTCTTAATATCCTGGGGCCTTGCCCCGATTTCATCGAATTTTCTTCGATAATAGTCCGAATTCTCATAGCAGTGCCTCAGTTGCTTCTTGAGCCTCTCTATCCGGATCTCTTCGGCGGCCGTATGGCTCAAGAGCTCCATTCCTTCGTTCCATAGCTCCGTCTTCATTGCCCTTAACCTATTTTCGCTTTTATATACATTTTAGCTTAGCGCAGCGGTGCCTCCCCGCATACCTTCTTAATCTTATAAGCAACGGAAACGATTGAAATCCCTCAGGAAGGCACTACGCTGGACAATAGCCAACTCACGATACTGATCAAGATCGAGCCGAACACCGCTCCCAAAAAACCATTGACATGAAACCCCTGTACCAGAGCCGCCACCAACCAGAGCATCAACCCGTTAATGACCAGCAGGAAGAGCCCCAAGGTCAGAATGCTGATGGGCAAGGTGAGCAAGACCAAGA
>CP070817.1:212366-223720 GCA_020344255.1 Deltaproteobacteria bacterium
ATAAAGCTTTTTTCTAGTCCCTCTCTTGATTTCCGAGTCTTAAAAAGAGAAAGGAGTAGATGAAGAAGTTTTCTGCCATCAATTGCTTCTTTCTCTTCCCCCATGATATATTTATTGAATACTTGAATAGGGAAAGCATCCTCTCATATATGATGATGAATGTCTACAAGGAAAAATCGAGCATGAAAAAACAGGCCAAACTTAGCTCTCAGGAGATACATCAGTTCAAAAAGAAAATCTATGACCACTATAAAAAACATGGACGAATTCTTCCTTGGAGAAGAACGGAAAATCCTTACCAGATTCTTGTCTCAGAAATTATGCTGCAACAAACCCAGGTGGTGAGAGTAATTGAAAAATATGAACAATTTATACATACATTTCCTGATATTGAATCCGTGGCACGAGCACCATTACGGGACATCCTGAAAGTATGGCAAGGATTGGGTTATAACCGGAGGGCTCTTGCGTTGAAAAAACTGGCTCAAATAATAGTTGATCACTATGATGGCACAATTCCATCCACTATGGAGGCCCTGAAGGCCTTGCCGGGAATCGGCAGTGCTACTGCTGGTGCAATTTGTGCCTTTGCCTTTAATCAACCAGCGGTATTCATTGAAACGAATATCCGCAGCGTCTTCATCGACCACTTTTTCAGAAACAGACATGACGTAAAAGATATTGAAATTCTTCCGCTCATAGAGAAGACGCTCGATACAAAAAACCCCCGTATTTGGTATTATGCCCTCATGGACTATGGGGTGGCCTTAAAAGAAAGGCACGATAGCGTCAACAGAAGAAGTGCTCACTACACGAAACAGTCCCCGTTTGAAGGATCTAATAGACAAATCAGAGGGATGATCCTGAAAGCCTTGGTGAGCAAACCCGTGATATCCGAAACTGCCCTATTGAAAAAGATAAACCTCCATGATGAAATGGTAAAGCAAAGCCTCAGGCAATTGTGCGACGAAGGGCTTATTATGAAAAAGGGTAAGTATATTACCATAGGATAAAAGGAACCCAACTGACCAAAGGCGTGTGCTTTCAGAGTAACTCTTCAACCAACAAAATTTCTTATCTTACCCCAAATCGCCGAAGACGTACTGCACGATGCTCAGCAGGCCGAGGGCTGCAGTCTCAGCCCGCAGGACCCTTTGCCCCAACCCGGCGACAAGGAACCCATGGTTCTGGGCAGATAAGACCTCTTCCTCGGAGAATCCTCCCTCAGGTCCGACGAGGAGGGTGAGCCCCGGCGATGGATCGATCTTGCCCAATACCTCCCGCAGGGGGGTCGGTTCCCCCTCCCAGAGGATCAACGCGGCCCCTTGGCCCTGAACGAGGAAATCCTCCAGTGCATGGATCGTCTCCACCTGAGGTACCACCGTCCTGCCGCACTGTCTGGCCGCCTCCTCGGCGATCCTCCGCCACCTCTGTACCCGAAGCGATTCCCTCTCCCCTTCTAAAATGGGGATGGAGCGCGATGTGACGATGGGGACGATCCTATTGGCACCCAGCTCCGTGGCCTTCTGAATCACGAGCTTCATCTTCTCCCCTTTTAGGAGCCCCTGACCGACGGTTATCCTCAGGGGAGACTCCCGTTGAGGGCTCAATTCCTCCTTTATCGATAGATAAATCCCACCCTGGTATTCCTCACTGAGCTCAGCAAGGTATTCCCCCCCTTCCCCATCGAACACCGTTACCTCATCGCCAGGGCCGAGACGCAGAACCTTGTGCATGTACCTCGCCTCCCTGGACTGCAGGGAGATCTGTTCGCCCTTTATCCTCTCTTTGGGAACATATAGCCTAGGCATCTGCCCGGCCCACAGAGCGGAAGAAGGCTTCCAGCTTTTTATTGAATTCTTCCGGGCGCTCCAACATCACCATATGCCCCGCTCCACCAATGATTTCTAGTTGAGCCTGAGGAATTTTCTCGGCCAGGTAGCGGGAGTACTTGGCCGGAGTTAGGACATCTTGATCGCCGCAGATGACCAGGGCGGAGGTATTTATCCCCTTCACCTCGTCCATGATATCAAACCGATCACACGCGGTGAAGTCGCCGTGCAGTACATCGGGGGAGTTCTTCCTCATCTCCTCTATCCCCAACCTCATCATCTCCGGGGAGACATCCTTAGCGAAGGCAAACTGGCAGATAAACTCCACAGCCCATGGAAAGTCCTCCTGGATTCCATTTAAGATGCGGGGATCCACCCGCAGTCTGGCCCCGGTGCCCACCAAGACCACACCCTTGGGGAGTGCCGGAAACCTCAACGCCAAGTCCATGGTGATGGCGCCTCCCATAGAGTGCCCGATCAAGAAAGGTGTGTCTATTTCCAGTTCAATCAAGGCGCCCTTGACCCAGAGGACATAGCTCCTTATTTCGTTGGCACCTTCTCCATGGGCGGCCCCATGTCCGGGGAGCTCAATGATATAGACGTTATAATCACGGCTGAAGTATTCCTTTTGCGGGTACCAGGTAGTACAGTTGCCCCCAGCTCCATGGATGAAGACTAGGGAGTCAGTTTCCCTTTTCCCTCCCCCCAAGACCACGTTACCCCTCATGCCATAGGCCTCAATGATGGGCATCAATCACCTCCTTTAAGAATCTCCTGGCCCCGGATACTCCCTGGCACTCTATCCATAGGCATTGCCCTTCAACTTCCTCAATTCACTCTTAAACCTCCCCCATGGGAAGAAGGGGCCCGGATCGTCCTTCCTCCCGGGAGCGATATCGCAGTGGCCCACTATCCTCTCCGGGGTAATGAGGGGATACCTCTCCATCAAGATCAAGCATAACTCCATCAGTGAACGATATTGCCCTTCGGTGAAGGGATGGTCTGAATCCCCCTCCAGTTCGATCCCGATGGAGAATGGGTTGCAACCCGCCCTCCCCTCAAAGGAGCTCTCGCCAGCGTGCCACGCCATTTGATCGGGGTCAACCAGTTCGCAAACCTCTCCCTTTCGATCGATAAAATAGTGGGCGGAGGCCCTCAAACCATCTATTTCTTGGAAGTATGGGTGAGCAGAGGGGTCTAACCTATTCAGAAAGAGGTTGAGTACGTCGCCCGTGCCAAATACCCCTGGCGGGAGGCTTATGGCATGGATGACGATCATATCCACCTCCTGGCCACCCCGGCTTGAGAAGTTAGGGCTGGGTATCCTCTTGACCTTCATGCCGACCTTTTGACATCCCATCTATTCCGGAGGCCGTCCCCGAGGAGATTGAACCCCAAGACCGTAAGCATGATAGCCATTCCCGGGAAGGTAGCCACATGAGGGGCAAACAGGAGGTATTGCGCCCCTTCATTCAGCAGCTTCCCCCAGGTGGGTACATCTTGGGGACCCAAACCCAAAAAACTGAGGCTTGACTCGGCCAAGATCACCCCTGCCAGCCCAAAGGTAGCCTCCACAATGACCGGTGCGAACACATTGGGCAGGATGTGCCTGACTATGATCCTGGGATGGCTTCCCCCCAGCGCCTTGGCCGCTAAGACGTATTCTCTGTTCTTCTCTGCCAGGACCTGGCCCCGCACGAGCCTGGCATATCCCACCCAACCCAAGACACACAGGGCGAGGATGATATTGTTCAGACTTGGGCCGAGGATCCCTGCCAGGGCGATGGCCAGCAGAATGCCCGGAAAGGCCAGGAGAATATCTACTAGACGCATCAGTATGGTATCGAGTACACCCCCAAAATAACCAGCTAAGGCCCCCAGAGATACGCCTATGGCCAAGGAGATACCCACCACTACCAATCCCACCAAGAGGGAGACCCGCGAGCCGTAGATGATCTGACTGAGGATATCTCTGCCCAGCTTGTCCTGCCCCAAGGGATGACCCGCCCTCGGCCCCTCTAGTTCACCCGGTAGGTCGATGGCCAGCGGGTCATAGGGAGCCAGGAACGGAGCCAAGAGGGCCGTACCGGCTAAGATGCAAATAATGATCAACCCTATCCAGGCTAATCTGTTTCCCATTTCCCTTACACATAAAAAATTTGACATAATTATGGAATAATTTGTCTAGAGGTGTCAACCCTCGGTACCAATTTCCAGGTTGACATGGAAAGGGCGGGAGGATATGTTGCAAGCATGGTTCAAATAAAATTACGACGGGCGGGGGGTCCGTAATGCCCATTCCCACGGTGTGGATCTACTGGGTGGCCAGTTTGACCATCGTCACCTATGCCAGCACCTCCATCGTAAAGAGATTTCCCGAGCATGGATTTGCTGCGCTGACGGCCTTTTACACCATTTACCTGGGTGCCTCCCAGATCATGGCGGTCAGGATCGTGGAATTCAATTTGGGGTTTTACCGTTTTTTCGCCCCCGCAGCCGTGTTCATCTATCCCTTTATCGCCCAGGCAATAGACATGATCAATGAGGCCTATGGAAGGAGTAAGGCCCATCTGGCAATCATCATCGCCTTCATCACCCAGGTATTGTTGGTAACGTTTATCCTTATGGTAAACAGCCTCTCCCCTGCCCCTTTTTTCCCCTTTGAGGAGGCCTGGCAGGGGATATTCAAATGGGGAATAAGGATTACAGCCGCCTCATGGATCGCTTTTCTCCTCTGCCAGAACCTGGATGCCTTTGTCTTTGCCTGGTTAAAGAAGAGGTACGAGGATAGGATATGGCTCCGAAGTATTACCAGTGACGTCCTGGACCTGACCCTGGACAGCTTGATCTTTGTGACTCTGGCCTTCTACGGGGTCATGCCCATCCTCCCCCTCATCATAGGCCAGATCGTGAGCAAGAATATCATCGGTTTTTTGGACACCCCCTGGTTTGTCTGGTATAAGAGAATGTTGGAGAGAGGATGATTTATGGAAGACCCTCTATTGGCAATGAGAGGTTCTTCAGTCATTTAGTCGTCCCGCTTGAACCTTTTCCTCGTCGTAGTGGGGTCATCTATTATCCCCTGAGAGGCTACCCTACGGATCTGACGGCGATGGTGGATGGCAGATATCTTCCAGTGAGTACAAAATAGTCTTTTCTCTCCATCCTTGTTATCAGTCCGGAGGCTTAAGATGTATCAATTATTCATGAGAGAGGAAATGAGTGCCGTTATCCTGCCTTACCCGTCTTCCAATTCACAAAGAAGATCCCCGTGCAGACCATAGGAAGGCCGATCATCAAAGAATAGGTGAATTCTTCAGTGAGGAAGAAGGTGCCGAAGAGGACCCCAAAGATGGGGGTAAAAAAGGTAAAGACGGAGAGCCTGCTCACCGAATAGTTATGTATCAATTTGAACCAGATAAAATAACTTAGAAAGGCGACGATAACCGATTGATAGAAGATGGAGGCGGAGATAGAGAGATCGATCTTGTAGATCCATTGCGGCTCGAGGATGAGGCTCACAATTAAGAGGATAGGGATTGAGAAGAAGAGTTGATACAGAAAGGTGTTTATGGGGTGGACTTTCCCCGCCATAAACCTCTTGATATAGAGCGTGGTGGCCCCCCAGAGGAAGGCCGCCATGATCTCCAGGATGTCCCCGATGAACATGGTTGGCTTGGCCAACTTTGGCCTCCCATAAAAGACGATGAAGATGCCGGTAAACGCCAAGACAAGACCAACGGTTTTTATAAAGGTCAGACGATCTCCCCTGAGAAAGAAATGGGCCCCCACAGCCACCACAAAAGGGCTCAGATACACGAATATTACTGAGCGAGCGGCATCTGTGTAAAGCATTCCGAAATATATACAGGCGAACTCCAGGCCGAATAGGAGGCCTACCATGAATCCATGAAAGAGCATGATATCGGTATGGAATAACCTCTCTCCCTTCCTTAAACAATAGACCACCCCACAGATTGAAGCGATGATGGAGCGCAGTGCAGAGGCAAAAACCGGGGATATCCCTTGGTTGGAGTGTTTGATGGCGGTGTAGTTAAAACCCCAAATCAGGGTCAAAATGATAATGGTAGTAATGGCCCTGGTATCTAAATACTCCTTGCTCTCGAAGTCGGACACTTCTCCCCCTGTGATCTCTTCATGGCCGCCAATCCCTAAAGTACAAACCCGCAGCAGAGCAGTGGGCCACCCATCCCCTTATTGCAAATCTAGATTTGGGTCCCACACTATTTGCAGGCCAACTCATCACCGACCTTATATGGAAAATCCCCTCTCTGTGCCCCTTCTTCTACAACCATGGCCTGCTGGTCCCAGTCCCAATGCCTTCTGTCCATCTCCACCCCGCAGCATACCAGAGAACCTACACCTGCTTTGACGACCTCAACCTCGTTTCCGCACTTGTTGCAGAAGAAGCGATCTCCGTCTGTAAAGACGGGAGGGAGAGGACAGTGAACGCAGAGGATCTTGAGGGCCTTATCGCTATCGTTCTTTATGCCATAGCGGGTCATGGGTGTCACATGAACCACCATCCCTTGGGAGATGGGGAATTCCGAGTCTTCTACCAAAAATTTCCCCTCTCCTTCGATGATGTAGTGAAAGGAGTCAGCATTGGGGTGTTGGTGAAGGGGAGCCGTTACCCCCGGTGGGATGCTGTAGGGGTTAAGCCGTCCGTTTTGGGAGTAAAAGCCCATCCTCTTTTCGATCAGTTCATCCACATGAGCTTTTTTCATCAGTTGCCTCCTCCTAAAGGATGACCTCAGCAGGCTTTTTTATGCTCGATAAATTCTCACTGGAGACATGATGCTGCTACCCGAAACTTTTTTGGAATTACCTATAATATTCGAAATTCTTAAATTCTTCCACATCCCTCCTGAAAGCCCTCGGAACTAATGTTATGCCCTTTTTCGAACTGACCTATCGCAGTCATTTAAAACTCACTTATCAACTTCCTTCGGTGATACTGCACGATTGCTATCAGAAAACTGTTTATAAATTCTGGCTACCTCCTCTTCATCCATATCCCACCACCGTTCATAAGCATCCGCCACCGCAAAACTCCATCCGCTGCGGATATTTGCGCAATAGACAACTTCCACCTCCCGGGCTGTCCTCTGCAAGGCACTCCAATGGCCGGTGGGAACTGCGACAATGATGTGTTGTGCCCCGGACTTGCGGAGGGCCTCGACTGCCACCAGGAGGGTAAATCCTGACGCAAGTCCATCGTCAACCAAGATCGGCGGACGTCTGGAGAGGTCTGGAAAAGCCCGGTTTCCACGAAATTTCTTCACCCTTGTAAGAACCTTTTGGTAGGTTTGATCCATTCCTTGCTGGATTTCCCGCTCAGTCAGCCTTATCTGAGACAGGAGATCCTCGTTCAAACGCACAGTTCCGTCGAAGGCCACGGCACCGTAGCCTGCCTCAGTGTTCCATGGAAGGGTGATCTTGCTGACCACCGCCACTTCCAGGGGTAGATGGAGCTTTTCCGCTATCACAGCGGCTACTGGAACACCACCTGCGGGGATGGCCATCACCATGGCATCCTCATTGCGAAATGATTCTAGCATTTCAGCCAGGATCTGCCCGGCGTGTGTACGGTCACGAAAGACCCTTGATCGCTCGCGAAATTCGGTTCGCTCAATGACGTTCCGCAGTGTGTGAGCGTTCATGGTCAAGAAAGCTCTCCATGATGGGATAAAGCTATCCGCGATGACTTAAAGAAAGACAATCTCTTTGGGGAAGTGGGTGACCCTCTCTACCCCATCCTCCCTGACGATATAATCCAACTCTACCCCCACGGCTCCCTCGCCGGGAAAGACAAATTTCGGCTCAAAGGCAAAGATCATCCCCGCTTGGAGGGGTCTATCGAACCCCTTTCCGATGATGGGCCACTCGTTTAGCTCCAGTCCCAGGCGGTGTCCCACAAAGGAGACCCTCCCCTCACCATGGCCCATGAAGTTTTGGGCTAACCCCTTTCTCTTCCAGTGTTTTTTGGAACTTGTCCACCCTTGAGTTTATTTCCTCGGGTGGAATGATGTCGAAGATCCCAATCTCCTCCGACATGTCTCTGTTCTATAAGAAAATTGCTCAAAACCCACACCAACCTAACACTCCTCCTCAATATCTGTCAATATTGCTCTTTCGCCCACACCTTTTTCCCCTGTTCTGACGAGCTATCTTCTCAGAGGAGAGAGAGACTTGACAGTGAGCCCCCATTATCGTAACGTCAGCAAGACCCTCGCTGCAAAGAAGATGGAGAGGAGACCATGGAGAAGATACCATCTTATAAACCTTGCTTCTTTTGTGGAAAGGAAAACCCCTATGGGCTCCAGCTGAACTTATTTGCTGAGGGAGAGGAGATTAGATCGGAGTTTCAAGTTGCAGAGCGCTACTGTGGCCTTCAGGGATTTATCCACGGCGCAATCCTCTTCGGGGTGCTGGATGAAGTCATGTGGTGGGCAGCTAGTTGGCAACAGTCCTCTGCCTGCCTTACGGTGGAGATGACCGTGCGATACCGAAGGCCTGCCCCCATCGACAGGAGATACCAGGCCTCAGCCAGGGTGGCAGAAGACAGAAACAGGGTCATAAAGGTGGTCGGCGAGATCAAAGAGCTGACCAGCATGGAGATCTGCGTCACAGGGAAGGGGAAATATTACCTCCTCACCGGTGAGAGGAATCGAGAAATCATCTCATCAATGGATTTTTCGCGCTGCTCCCCGCAAACGCGAAGCAAGTATGAGGGAAGGGGGTAAGGCTATTTTGTATTTCTATCTTAAGACCTCAGGGGGCGTTGCCAGGCTTCCTTCAGCCGGTAGGTGTCACCCTGGATGACCTTTGCTCCCTTTTGGCCAATCACCATAAATCTTCCCTCTTTAGTCACCCTCCCTATCTCCCCCAGACAAATCCCCTGCATGATGGAGACAAAGGCCTTCCGCATGGCAGGATGGACGGTCACCACAAATCTGCTTTGTGACTCAGAAAACAGAAGATAATCATCCCTTACTACCCCTATGGCCGGAACCTTCCCCAGGTCCACCTCCATCCCCCATCCCCCTGCAAAGGCGCTCTCAGCCAAGGCCACTCCCAACCCCCCATCGGAGCAATCATGGCAGGAGGCCACCACCCCCTCTATGATTGCTGCGTGGAGCTTCTGGTATAGCTCCTTTGCCTCCCCGGGCCTCACCTGGGGCACCTGATTTCCAATATCCCCCCGCATGGCGAAGTACTCTGACCCTCCCAGCTCATCGTAGGTCATCCCCAAGACATACACCAGGTCCCCTGGGGCCTTGGCGTCCATGGTCACCACCTTGCGCACATCTTCCACCTTCCCCAATACGGAAAATAAGACGGTGGGAGGGATGGAGATCTTGATATCCCCGGCCATATAGTCATTCTTCATGCTGTCCTTGCCAGAGATACAGGGCACCCCATAGGCGGTAGTGTACTCATAGAGAGCCTTGTTGGCCCTTACCAACTGTGCCAGCTTATACTCACCGTCGGGGGTCTTGTCTGACTTCACCGGATCGGGCCAGCAGAAGTTGTCTAACCCCGCCATCCTCGCAGGGTCTCCTCCCACGGCCACATTATTCCTGATCGCCTCATCGATGGCACAGGCCATCATATGGTAGGTATCGATGTCGCTGTAGCGAGGGCAGATCCCGCTGGAGACCGCCACCCCCTCAAAGGAGTCCAGCAGGGGGCGGATAACCGCGGCATCTCCCGGGCCATCTTCCTTCTCTCCCACCAACGGTTTTGTGGCGCTCCCCCCTTGGACCTCATGATCGTACTGCCGAATCACCGTCTCTTTACTGCAGACATTAAGCCGAGAGAGCATCCCCTCCAGCGCTCCCGTAAGATCCTTCGGCGGCAGGAAATCAGGCTCCGGATGTCGGGGTTGTTCCCAGCGGGCCACCAGCTCCATCCGCGGGACCCCCTCGTGAAAGAAGTCCATATTTAGATATGCTACGGTCTGCCCATACCAGAGGCAATGGAACCTGCCGCTGTCGGTAAAACGACCAAGCACCGTTGCTTCCACCTCCATTTTCCCGGCCAGCTCCAGGAGCTCGTCGATCTTGTCGGGGTGCACCGCCAGGGTCATCCTCTCCTGGGATTCCGATAACATAATCTCCCAGGGGTCGAGGCCCGAATACTTGAGAGGTGCGCGCTCCAGATGGATCTCACATCCCCCGGGCCCCCTGGCCATCTCCCCTACCGAGGAGGAGAGTCCTCCCGCCCCGTTGTCGGTAATGGACTTATAGAGGCCGCGATCCCGTGCGATCAGGAGGAAGTCAGTCATCCTCTTCTGGGTGATGGGATCGCCGATTTGCACCGCGCTGGTAGGGGAAGCCTCATGGAGCTCCTCCGAGGAGAAGGTGGCCCCGTGAACCCCATCTTTCCCTATACGTCCACCCACCATCACCACCAGATCCCCTGAATCGGCCCTCTTGATGTGGGAAGGTTCTCCTTGGATATGACTTGGCATGATCCCGCAGGTGCCGCAGTAGACCAGGGGTTTGCCCACATACCTCTCATCGAAAACGATGCTCCCGTTTACGGTGGGGATCCCGCTCTTGTTTCCCCCATGTTCCACCCCTTCCCTGACCCCCTCGAAGATTCTCTTCGGGTGCAGCACCCTAGGGGGGAGAGGTCGGGACCACTCAGGTGGGGCAAAGCAGAAGGTGTCCGTGTTGAAGATGAGTTTGGCACCCTTTCCCGTCCCGAAGGGGTCACGATTGACCCCCACGATCCCCGTCAAGGCCCCTCCATAAGGGTCAAGGGCAGAGGGGGTGTTGTGAGTCTCCACTTTGAAGACGAGACTCCACTGTTCGTTGAAGGCCACCGCCCCAGCGTTGTCCGTAAAGACCGAGAGACACCAATCCTTATCTCCCAGAGAACGCCGAATGACCTCCGTAGCCCCCCTGATGTAGGTGTTGAATAGCCCGTCGATCACCTCCTCCTTGCCATCTTCATCGATGTATCTTATGCGGGCCTGGAAGATTTTGTGCTTACAGTGTTCAGACCAGGTCTGGGCCAGGGCTTCCAGCTCTACATCGGTGATCTGCTCCCCAATCCCCATCTCCCTCCTGATTTTCTTGACCTCTCCCCTCTGGCGGTAGTGCTGGATGGCCTTCATCTCGTCCAGGCTGAGGGCCAGCAACCGGTCTTTGCTGAGCGACAGGAGCTCCTCATCAGGAACTTCCAGGATAAATCTTTGTACCCTCCCCCCCGTTAATCCAGTCACCTTGGGGACAATAGGTCCTATTCCATTTATCGGATCCCATTCCTCTCGACCCCTGATCTCAAAGCGATGGATCAAGGGGTTCCCCAGGAGTCCCGTGGCGATCTCCTGTGCCTCCTCCCGCGTAACATCTCCCCTTATCAGGTACTGACGGGAGGTGTAGACCCTTTCCTCTTCCCGTAAATGGACCGCCAGACAGGCCTCGAGGGCCTCCCTGGCGGTCCGACCCACATTATCCGTCACTCCAGGCAAAAGGCCCACCTCGACCA
>CP070817.1:223820-227147 GCA_020344255.1 Deltaproteobacteria bacterium
AATGGGATTCGTAATCCCTTAAGTGCTCATTTCTTTATTCTTGGGAAGTAAAAAAGATGTTCTCTCCTTATGTTTTGGTTTCTGGGCATGGGGCATTTACAAGGATGACTGAGGGACCCTCGGCGAGGTGGGCCTTGTGGATGAACTCATCCATCTCACCCAGTTGCTCCTGGGATATGCTGGCGAAATAGGCAGGTCTAGCACCCTGGATAACCTTCTGCAGGGTCTCTCTTATCTCCTCTTCCTCCAATTCCATAGGAGGTTGGAAGCCGGTGAGGGCAGCGGAGTAGTTATTGACGATAAAGATCAGGATTGGTGCTCCGAGGCGACAGACCTGGATTAAGGCTGGCACCCCGCTGTTCAGAAAGGAGGAGTCTCCGATCAGCGCCACCGGTCTCTCTCCCGGGAAGAGGGAGGCGAGGGCAGATACCACGGGGCTTCCCGACCCCATGCACAGTTTGACGTCCACCCTCTCATAGGGAGGATAATAGAGGTGCACGCCGCAGCCGGGTTCCGCCGCCAAGGCAGGGGGTGTTAAACCTTGCGCACTCCAGTAGCGGTTTAACGCCTCGATGATTTCAGCATAGGGGCAGCCGGAGCAGAGAGACTTCCCCACAACCAATCGACGCTTCTCCTCTTGGAACTGACCGGCCTCTTGCTCCCCTAATTTTCGGGAGGTTACCTCAGCCACTCCCCTATAAATATCCTGTAAGAGGAGGACATCCTCCCGGGGGAGATGTCCGGTCAGTTTTCCCCAGACCTCGACCTCCAGGTGATGCCGATGGCACAGGGACGCTACCTTCTCCTCCACGAGGGGGAGGACTTCCTCCGCTACCAGGACCCGCTTTAACCCCGCCAGAAATTTCAGCAGCGCCTGAGAGGGAAGGGGGTTTACCTGCTCAAGACGCATGAGTTTTATTCCCTCTTCCCCTATGCCCGCTAAGACCTTCTTGACCTTGAGCCAGCAACCCCCCACCCCAATGACCCCCATCTCCCCCGAGCCTTGCCAACTGCTGATGGCGGTAGCCTGGGAGAGATCATCAAGAACCTTGTGCAGCTTTGCATGGAGGGAGATGGCCTGGTGAGCTAGACAGGTGTATCCGGTCACCTCTCCTGAGGACCGGAAGGGTAGAAGTGGTGGGTCCATGGCAGGGGGGAGGGGGACCTCTTCTCCCTCATCCACAAAGTCGGGGGTGAAGCGGATCACTACCGGCACCCGGTGCCGCTCGGAGATATCTACCCCCCTTTTGACCACCTCCAGGGCTCGGGAGGCTGTTGCTGGCTCCAGCACGGGTACCTCAGTGGCCACGGCCAAGAGGCGGGCGTCCTGCTCATGGGAGGAACCTGTGGCTCCCGGATCATCTCCCAACAAGATGAGACAGGCCCCCCTTACCCCGGTAAAGGCGGCGATAGCAAGGGAGTCCATGATAAGGTTGAAACCCACATTCTTCACTACCGTCGCAGCTCGTCGACCGGCGAAGGCATGGCCAAGGGCATATTCTAAGGAGACCTTCTCGTTGATCATCCACCTCCCCTGATAGCCCTCTTTACCCTCTACTAACTTCTTGTAAGCCTCTAGGACCCCTGTAGCTGGACTTCCAGGGTATCCGGTGACTACCTGCACCCCCATCCGATAGAGTCCTTCGGCCAGGGCGTCTGTCCCTCTTAAGATCATTTAGCTCTCCTCCCCATACAAATCCAGATAGTTCGTTATGTATTCCGCAACGCTCTTTTTAGGCTGGTATACCCCGAAGTGCCCCTCGCAGAGGACATCCGCTTCAAGGGCTAGGAGCCGCTCCATTGACCTGCGCCAAGCCGCTAGGTCGGAGCCGAACTCCTGATAGAAAGGGCCATGGATGTCTTGCCCGAAGAGAACCCTCTTTTCCCCTCGGTCCAGATAAATGGAGAGAGAACCTGGGGTGTGGCCAGGAGTGTGGAGGCAGACCACTTCCTGGTCGCCGAAGCAAAGTCGTTCCTGTTCCTTTTTCAGTTTGACATCCACTGGCATGGGTGGAAAATGGAGGTTGTACCAAGAGGCCGCCGTCATCCTTTCGTCCCCCAGCTCTACAACCTCGGCATCGAGGTGGTGCATGATGATCCGGGCACCGAAGCGCTTCCGAAACTGTGGGGCACCCCCGATATGGTCGATGTGGCAATGGGTAAGGATTACCTCCGCTATCATTTCCGGGTCGAGGCCGAGCCATTCGATGTTTCGGAAGATCTGTTCAACACTCGTCCCCGCGCCAGTGTCGATCAAGACCAACTCCCCCAAATCCAAGAGATAGACGCTGCAGTCCCTGGAATCGGTCATATCGGCGCTGGCCACCAGATAAATATCCTTGACTACCTCTACTGCACCCATTCTTTCCCTCATTTTAAAGGGATGGTAACACTTTTGCCCCCTCTTAGCAATTTGAGTTGTAATGGGCATGAAAACTGTTGCCTCAAGGTGCCATTGAGACGATTTCTGGAGGGAGTAACTCATGGTTGTACATCGATTGAATATTCCAAAAAGGCTAAAGGTGAACTTAATTTTTGAAACAGAATAAAATCTGCTATTGACTGAAGGGGAGTGGTCATGTTAAATCATAGGCCACTGCAGTATCACTAAATCCATAAGGAGGGATGAACAATGAGATCTGCCAAGCTTATCTTTCCGATTGCTTTATTGGTCATGACTTGTGGATGTGCCGCTTTGGTGGCTGCGATTGCAGGTGCGGGGGTCGGAGTTGCCACCTACGCCTATGTAACAGGTGATTTGAAGATAGAATACCCCAGGCCTTACGATACTGTATGGGAAGCGACCTTGAAAGCTTTGGGGGATTTAAACATGACGGTTGAGGAGAAAACCAAGGGCAGTCTAAAAAGCAAGATAAAAGCGAGACGAGGTAGCGGAACCGCAGTGAAGATTAAGGTGAAAAACAAAGGACCCAAGCTCACCATCGTGAAGATCAGAGTCGGACTATTCGGAGATAAGGAATCCTCAATAGCTATAATGGACGCCATAGATGCTTATCTCGGTGTTGAGTGAGGAATGAAATCGCTATCCAGACGGTGATCATCCCAAACCCACAGAATCCACAACATTCCAAGGGGCCTATACATATCGGGCCCCTTTCTACTACAAACAAAGGCTATCAGATTTCCTCTATCACAGTCCAGAAAATGATTCACTACCGTGAATATGATACTTGGGGATAGAGAGAGGGGATTTACAAGGTTTAGCTATGGTATGGAGGTGAGGCGATGTTTTTTGAGAAGGCAGGGCCTCAGAACACCGAGGAAGCTCTCAGGATCGCGCTGGCTGGAGCCAAAGAAAGAGGGATC
>CP070817.1:227247-231488 GCA_020344255.1 Deltaproteobacteria bacterium
ATGATGGGGACCATGGCCATGTATGAATAGGCCGCCACTGCTGTGGCACCCAAGAGGTGTGGTGCTAAGTTTACGGTGGTATAGATGGTGGTAGGTCCGTCAGCCCCGCCAATGATCCCTATGGAGCACGCCTCAGGGATCTTGAAGCCTAGCAAGAGCGCTCCGAAAAAGGCCACATACACCCCAAACTGGGCGGCTGCTCCCAATAACAGGGTCTTGGGATTGGCAATGAGGGGACCAAAGTCAGTCATGGCACCCAGGCCCAGGAAGATAAGGGGAGGAATCACCTCCCACTGCAAGCCGAAGTGGTAGAAAATCTGTAATAGTCCGCCCTTCTCCATGAGGCCGGTGAGGGGAAGATTGACGATGAAGATGGCAAATCCTATGGGTAGCAGAAGGAGGGGTTCGTATTCTTTTTTTATGGCCAGAAAGATGAAGAAAAAGCCTATGAACCACATGATCAGGTGCTTCACTTCCACGTTCATGAAGCCAGTCTTAAATAACATAGTGTTAATAAACTCCGTCATGGTACAATCCTCCTTCCCAGAATATTGTGCGCTATTTAAAGAGCTTGACGACCTTTCCTAAGATGAGAATGGCGATAACCAAGATCGCTAAGGTGACAAAGACTCCCGAAAAGCCAAACAGGAATATCCTCAAAGCGTGCTCCCAAGGAATCATATCGGCCTCCTTTTTGAGAAATAAATCACATATCCTTGGTAGCACATAATTTTGTCCTTGGCAAGAAAAATTAACAGATTCGCCTCCAATTTATTCAAGGCAGAGGATAAGGGGAAATTGGTAAAGCGATGGGCAAATTGTTGACATCGTTTGATATCTGAAATATCATTGGTTGGACGGGACAACTTTAGGAGGGGAAAATGGTCATAATGAAGAGGAGGAGCTTTCTCGACAATCGCAAAAAGAGGATGCAGAGGTTTAAGCTAAATGATGTGGATGAACCCAATTTGTTTCGGGAGTTCTTTCCCTACGAAGAGGTATGTCGCACTGAATTTGATCACCGAGTCGAGCTCATAGATCCACCAGAAGAGATATTTATCAGCGACACCACCTTTAGAGATGGACAGCAGGCCAGGCCTCCTTATACTGTGCAGCAGATGATCGACCTCTACGATATGCTGCACAGATTGGGAGGTCCCAACGGGGTAATCCGCCAGACTGAGTTTTTCCTTTACAGCGATAAGGACAAAGAGGCCGTCCAATTGTGCTTGGAGAAAGGATATCGATACCCCGAGATCACGGGCTGGATCAGGGCGGATAAGGGTGATTTCAAGTTAGTCCGTGAGATGGGGCTCAAGGAGACGGGGATTTTAACGTCTGTATCTGACTATCATACCTTTTTAAAGCTGGGCAAAAACAGGAGAGCTGCTTTGATAGATTACCTCCGGGTTGTGGAAGATGCCTTAGAGGAGGGGGTGAAGCCACGATGTCACTTTGAGGATGTCACCAGGGCGGACATCTATGGATTTGCGATCCCTTTGGCCCAAGAACTCATGCGCTTGGCCGAGGAGGGTAGGGCATCGATAAAGATCAGATTGTGCGATACCCTGGGATTGGGTGTTCCATATCCAGGGGCTGCCTTACCTCGGAGCGTCCCAAAGCTGATACGCGCCCTGGTGGATGATGCGGGAATTCCCCCGGAAGAGCTGGAATGGCACGGCCACAATGACTTCCATAAGGTGCTCATCAACTCCACCACCGCCTGGCTCTATGGTTGTTCCGCAGTCAACGGGACCCTGCTCGGGTTCGGTGAGAGGACCGGCAATGCGCCTATCGAGGGGTTGATCATAGACTATATCAGCCTTATGGGGGATCAGAACGGAGTTGACACCACTGTCATCACCGAAATCAGAAATTACTATGAGAGGGTTATCGGTGAGCATATTCCGAAAAATTATCCCTTTGTCGGGGCGGAGTTCAATACCACCAGGGCAGGTATCCATGCCGATGGGATCCTCAAAGATGAGGAGATCTATAACATCTTCAACACTGCGAAGATCCTCGATAGACCCCTTACCGTGACCATAAACGACAAATCAGGCACCGCGGGGATCGCCCATTGGGTCAATTCCTACTTCGCCCTGACCGGGGAGGATCGCGTAGACAAAAGGCACCCGGGGGTGGCCAAGATATTTAAATGGGTAAAGGAGGAGTATGCCCAGGGGAGGAATACCGATGTCTCCTCGGAGGAGATGGGGAAAAAGGCCCGAAAACATCTCCCCGAACTCTTTATCTCCGATTTTGATCTGATCAAACAGAGGGCGTATGAGATGGCCGCCCATCTTATCGAAGAGGTGGTGGACGATCCAGCCATCAGGTCTATGGATCCCCCGCGCCAAGAGGAACACTTGGAGAAGATCGAGCAAGAGAACCCCTTCATCCAATTTCTCTACGTTACCGACCTGAAGGGGAGAAAGATTACCAGAAACATCACCCGTCCCGAAGATCGAGCCAACTATGAGCATATCGGCACTGATGTCGATTACTCCAACCGTGAGTGGTTCATTGAGCCCCTCAAGACGGGAAAGATCCATGTGACGGATTTCTATACCTCCTACATTACTGGCGCCCTCTGTATCACCGTCTCCGCCCCCGTCAGAAATGTAGATGAGGAGATGGTAGGGATTTTGGGGATGGACCTGAGGTTTGAGGAGCTGGTCAAGGCTGAGGATCTGGCCTGACGATGGAGGGGAGGGTAGAGATAAAAGACGGGAAAGCAGTTATTGTTCCCGATAGTCCCGTTATCCCCTTTATTGAGGGGGATGGGGTGGGGGCGGATATCTGGCGTGCTGCTGTTCTGGTACTGGATGCGGCAGTAGAGATGGCCTACAGCGGAAGGAGAAGGATCGCCTGGCAAGAAGTGTGGGCTGGGGAAGAGGCCAGAAAGCGATACGGCGATCCCCTCCCCCCTGAGACCTTGCAGGTCATCGGCGATTATAAGGTAGCCATCAAGGGACCTCTGACCACACCGGTGGCCAGTGGATTCCGTAGTCTTAATGTAGCTCTGAGGCAGATATTTGATCTGTATGCCTGCATAAGGCCCATCCGCTATATCCAGGGTACCCCTTCCCCCCTGAAAAGACCCGAGAGGGTAGATTTTGTCATCTTCCGTGAGAACACCGAAGATGTCTATGCGGGGATAGAGTGGAGAGGAGGGAGTGAGGAGGCTGGGAAGTTGATCCGCTTCGTACGCGAGAATATGGATGTTGAGATCAGAGAGGGTTCTGGCATAGGGCTAAAGCCGATCAGCCCCTTTGCCAGTAAGAGGTTGGTGAGGAGGGCAATTGAGTATGCTCTGGAGCGGGGATGGCGCAGCGTGACCCTGGTCCATAAAGGAAACATCATGAAGTACACGGAGGGGGCATTTCGGGATTGGGGTTATGAAGTGGCCCAACAGGAATTCGAGGGGCAGGTGATCAAAGAAGAGGATCTGGAGGATGTTTTTAGTGGTGGATTGCCTGAGGGAAAGATCGTCATCAAGGATCGGCTCGCCGATGCCATGTTTCAACAGGTACTACTGAAGCCAGAGGATTACGATATCCTGGTCATGCCTAACCTCAACGGTGACTACTTCTCCGATGCTTGCGCTGCGCAGGTGGGTGGTCTAGGGATGGCCCCTGGGGCTAATGTAGGGGATGAGGTGGCTATTTTCGAACCGACACACGGGAGCGCACCCAAACACGCAGGTCAAGACAAAGTGAATCCCAGCTCTATGATCCTCTCCGGGGCCATGATGCTGGAGTACCTGGATTGGATTGAGGCAGCCCGGCTCATCGAAGAGGCCCTGCAGAAGACCATCAGAGCTAAGACGGTCACCTATGACCTGCACCGGCAGATGAGGGGGGCTACCCTGGTGAGCTGTTCCCAATTCGGGGAGGAAGTGGCGAAGAATTTAGGGGGTGGGAAAAGGACTTGACAGGATCTGGCAGTTTTGTTTAGAGTTTGGTTTGCATTCAAACCGTGTACAATTTCAAGGTTGAAAGGAGGGGGAAAAGGGCATCAAAAAATCTTGAGGGAATTTTGAGGGCAAAATTAAAAGAAAAGACAGGAGGGGTATCATGAGAGGTAAACGGTTAATAGGAATCGTAGCTTTTTTGGCTCTCTTGGGGCTTGTCTTCGCAGCCAATACGTCCGCTGCGGCTGAGAAAATCGTGGTTGGCCATCCAGTCTGCCTTTCGGGAAAGTATGCAAAGGCGGGGGAACAGGCCTTTGGGGGGATA
>CP070817.1:231588-234177 GCA_020344255.1 Deltaproteobacteria bacterium
ATCGGTAAGTAGTCCCCCATGGGGGATACCCCCGTCATCTCCACCTCAAAGGTGGTTCTCTTCATCCCCAAGGTGGCCAACTCACCCTCGATCTCCTCCGTTAGCTGGCGAGCGACCCCCGTGCGGCCTCGAGACAACTTTTGGGCCAGGTCCCGAACCTTTGTCTTATCTTCCATCCGTTTCCTCTCCAGTTGAGCAATCTCCGCTCCCAGATCGGCAACTTCTCGTATTGCTTGCTCGATTTGATCCTTATAGGCGACGATCTCCTCCACCGAGGAGGCCTTATATTTCCTTTTCAGGTGCTGAATCTCCTCAAACCTCAACTCTATCTCCTCCAGGCGGTACGGGTCCAGGTCTATCCTCCCTATATACTCTTTGAGTTCACTTGACACCTCCTCCAGTTGCAACAGGGCTGAAGAGATGATCTCTTTGAGGGAAGAGAGGGAATGATCGAGATCGGCGAGGGCCACGAGATCCTTTTCAACCTTGCCCAATTTTTCTACCATCGATCCCCCATCGGAATATAGGATCCGCTCACACCCCTCGGCCAGTTGTATCAACCTTTGGGCGTTTTTGAGAAGGTGGCGCTCTCTTTGTAATTCCTCCTCCTCCCCTGGTCTTAAATTGGCGGCTTCGATCTCTTTAGCTTGAAAGGCCCACAGCTCCCTCTCCCTTTCCCCCCTCTCCTGCGCTTCCCTCAGCTCCCGAAGGCGTTGATCCAGACCCTTGATTTCCCTGTAGGCCCTCTGGAACTCAGCCCGCAGGGGAAGGAGCCCACCGAACTCATCCAGGATGTCCAGGTGATTTTCCACCTTCCTCATGACCTGATGTTGATGCTGTCCATAGATGTTCAGGAGTTCCTCCCCAACTTGGGAGGCCATCTGCAGGGTAGCGAGTTGACCGTTGATGTATGTTTTGCTTTTGTCCTTCCTGGAAAGCATCCTCTTTATCACGAGGCTATTATCCGCCTCTATGCCTTTCTCTCGTAGCCACTGACCGATCTTAGGGTTGGCGGAGATATCAAAGAGGGCCTCCACCAGACCCTCTTGTTCATGAGATCTGATGATGTCATCTGTGACCTTATCACCTAAGATGAGATTGAGGGTGTTTATGATGATAGACTTACCAGCTCCGGTCTCCCCGCTGAGGATGTTCAGGCCTTCCTTGAAGTCGATGTGCAGCTGATCCATGATGGCGAGGTTTTCAATGTGCAACTCCACCAACATCTCACCACCACCTCCCTCACCGATTGGGTACGAGATCCCCTCCCCACGTCAACTTGGCCCGGAGGACTTCGAAGTAACCCTTGGAGGGGGAGTTGACGAGGCTGATGAACCCCTCACCCTTCTTTACCTCCACCCTGTCTCTTACTTCCATCCTGAACCCCACCTGTCCATCCAGGGTGAGGAAGACTTCCTCCTCTTTCGAGCAGAGGGTAACCCTAATGGTGGCCCCCTCCGGAACGATGATGGGCCTATTGGTCAGGGTGTGGGGACAAATGGGGGTGATGATGATAGATTGGAGGGAGGGGTAGACAATGGGACCGCCGGCCGACAGCGAGTATCCGGTAGAGCCGGTAGGGGTCGATATGACCAAACCATCGGCCCGGAAGGTGGTGAGATATTCATGATTTATACTAGTCTCCAGCTCTATGATTCGGGCTAACGCTCCTTTGTTGATGACCACATCGTTGAGCACGGTGAATTCATCGATCACCTTCTCACCCCGCCAGACCTCAGCTTTTAAGAGCATTCGTTCATCGGTCCTATAATCACCCCGGAGGATGTTCTCCAGCATGGGATAAAGCTCGTCCAGGGTAATCGCGGTCAAAAACCCCAATCCCCCCAAGTTCACCCCGAGGATGGGGATCCGCCTCTTTTGGATTGCGCGGGCCGCGGCCAACAGTGTCCCATCCCCTCCCAAGACCACCACCATGTCCACGGAATGGGGCATTTCCTCCATTCCCAGGGAGGAATGGGGAACAAACTTCTCCATCTCGGGTTCGATAAAACACTTCACCTGGTGATCTTTGAACCATTTGATCAGCTCTTTGACCACCTTCATGGCCTCGGGTTTATTCTTCTTGGCGATAATACCGATCCTTTCCATAGCCTTTAGATATCACGCCCCCTATCCTTTGTCAACGTCCAGAGCCACGATGCAAAAGAGGCAGCGATTACAGAAAATTAGAGCTTCCCCTTTGTATCGACCAACACTTGTCATGGCAATCTCCATCATTGGGAATGAGCGCTGCGATTCCCCCTTACGAGTGTGGGGCCGGTTTGAATTTCGGCAGGCTGACGTCATCGGTGACATCATCCCACACCACCTCAACAGGCATGTTACACTTTACCTCTGAAGGGCTACAGCCTACGATGTTGGTGAGCATGCGTGGTCCTTCGGCCAGCTCCACAACGGCCGTTACATACGGGATATCATCCTGAAAGGCCGGGTGAAAAGCGACGTGGTATACCACAAAGCTATACACTCTTCCCTTACCGCTGGCAACTATCCACTCCATCTCTGATGAATGGCAGAGAGGGCATATAACTGATGGGGGCCATCTCACTTGACCACAGTGGCTACACC
>CP070817.1:234277-238340 GCA_020344255.1 Deltaproteobacteria bacterium
CCTCATATTCTTCAGCCAATTGCTCAACAATACGCATACAATCATCGAAGACACCGGGGATCTCAATCACTGTAGCCCCACTCCCGAGGGGTTGAGAAAGTTGGGCTGGGGTCACCTTCCCCTTGGGGAGGAGGACCACCGAGCGCACTACATCTTTCGGAAGATAGCTGAGATACAGGGCAGCCGCTGCCGAGGTGTCCCCAGTAGAGGCACAAATCCCGAGGAGCTCTTGCATCCCTTTGGCTTCAATCATGTAGTTGATGAAGCTGATGGCGCTGGCCATGCCCCGATCTTTGAAGCTGACCGAAGGGTTGAGGCCGTCGTATTTTATGTAGAATTCTGTCCCCACCCAGCTGCCCAATTCTTCATTGACCTTCACTATAGGGGTGTGCCCCTCCCCCAGGTAGATCACATCTTCCAAAGGGATAATGGGGAAGATAAGCTCATGAAAGAGGAAAATCCCCTTCAGCCCTTCGACGTTGAGCATCTTCCGATGGTCAAAAATACGCTGCCAAAGAGAGCCCGGGATCTCCTTGAGATCATCGAAGGTGAGGTCAACGATCCTCAACAGGCCACCGCATTTTGGACAGGTGTAGAGGAATCGGTCTAAGGGATAGGTCTCCTCGCAGCCAATGCATTCGTAGGCCATCTGGGCTCTGTGAGAGGGGAGGAGATAATCCTTGATCTCCACCGGTAAGTCATCTACTTTCATCTGCCCTCCTCGTTAACTCAATGATCTTCTTCTCCAGCAGGGCGAGGAACCTTGTGCGGTCATCCTCGGAGAAGGGTTTGGGACCTCTTGTCCTTCCTCCGGCGATCCTGATCTTGTGCTGGAGCCACCGGAAGGCGAGGCGTCTTTCCATGGAACCTTCCTTGAACTCATACCCCCGGGGGGAGATAACCGTTGCCCCCTTGGGGAGGACGAGGGACGCCAGTCCTATATCCAGGGTGATCACTAAATCGCCCTCCTGCACCCTGTTTACAATGGCGAAATCTGCAGCGTCTCTCCCCCCATCTACCATAACCCGCTCTACTCCCTTCTCCGGGGGGGTATAATGGCTGTAGTCCGCTACAACCACTACAGCAAGTCCATACCTCTCCGCCCGCTCACTCACCAGATCCCGCCAGGGGGCACCATCGCCATCCAGATAGATCTTCATTGAATCCCCATAAAAATCCTGTGATCTCTTATCTGACCACCTATAGGTTGCCTACTTTCAGTCATTGCTCAATATTTCACTCCACCATTGAAATCCTTGTTCCAGAGAATAACTTTCGCTATCCTACGGCGCCAGATCCCTTGCCCCGTGGAGTAACAAGGCTTACTCCACAGGGCAAGAATCCTCTCAATTCCATTTTTGCAGTATAATACAGCTAAAAAAATTATAACATAATCCCCTCTTTCAAGAACAGGGTATTTATGGGACAAGACGCAGCGTGAATAAAGACATGGAGAAGGGGCTTTGGTAATGGTGAAGAAGGGGCAAACAGCAGGTTTAAGGGAGCTGGTATTGACCGTCGACTAAAGGTATCAAGAGAAACTTTTCACTTTCCGTTTTTCCCCCTTGTCACGCCTTTTCTTTTGTGCTATAAATCTTCCACTCATTTTTCAGTGAAGGGGGTGAGAAGACAATATAATGTCGGATAGTAGTTACTGAGTGCTGTTGTCCGGGAGTACAAACATTAAAAGGAGGGGGTGTAATGAAAAAAGCTGAACTCATTGATAAAGTTGCCAAAGAGGCCAAGATACCCAGAGCTGCGGCTGAAAGGGCCGTCAATTCCTTTACCGCCACCGTTACTGAGGTCCTGAAGAAAGGGGACAAGATTACTTTACCAGGGTTTGGAACTTTTCTTGTTTCAAATAGAGCTGCAAGAAAGGGGCGAAATCCTCGGACCGGCGAGGAGATACGCATCCCCGATGCCAAGATACCAAAATTTAAGGTAGGAAAGGGTCTGAAGGAGGCGGTGAGGTAAAATCTCACTCTCGATCTGTCTGGGGGGGCAAGATAGGAAGTACTTCGGCCCGTTGGTGGAGGAGGGAGTCTCTGAGACAGAGGTTGAAGTTTGTAACTACATCTCTTCTACTGTTGACAATATATATTCGGTGATTGACATGAAAAAGCTCATCCACCAGTCTTTGAACGGGAAATTTATCTTTACCGCTGATGCCGTAGCGTTCGTATAGTTCTTCCTCAAACATGAGGACGAGTTTATCTTTCATCCTCAACTGGGTGTCGTTGAAGAGGAAGGCAATATCGGGTAACAGATCAGTTATCCTGGCAAGAAAAGATCCTATCTCGCCCCTCTCAATTCCCCTGGGAGGGGAGGATTTTATCTCCACATATACCATCCGCCCCTCCCAAAGGGAAATGACATCGTAATCGCCCCCGCTGGGTGTGTCTTTAAACCTTATTCCGTAGAAGGCGGGGGAACCAAATTCTCTCTGAAACATCTGGGCGATAAACCACTCCAAAGTGGGGCCAAAGCTATAAATCGAATTTTTTGGCAAGCGATAGGTCCCTTTCTCAATTACCTCTATAATCCCAAGTTTGAGGAGAAAAGAGATATATCTTTGGGCGGCCTGGAGAGAGCAATATCTCAAGAGCTCCTCGGCCCGAAAAGATTCCTTTTTTTTGATCAAGTCCCGCAGGAAGAGTCGAAAGGAGTAGTGTCGCAGCACCTGATAAAAGGAGGTCTTGTCCTCTGGTGAGGCTTCAGGGGAAATGAGGAGGTCATCGTCGGGGTCTCTACGGTGGATCTTTATCCCCCGAGCCTTTATGGCCCGTTGGAGCTGTCCCTCACCGATGAGAATTTCCTCCTCTAGTTTCGCTATCTCTTCTCGCAGCTCTCCGATCTCCTCCTTCAATTTCAACAACTCTTCAAACAACCCTTCGAGATCCATTAAAAACCCCTGTACAATCCTTCACCCTTGGCGATTTTTATCGCCTCCCTATATTCCCGGTAGGTGATCCGGCGGTCTATCTCTGGATATTCTCCAGAACGGTGCAGGGGACGGTATTGATCCATGACATTGACATAAGAGTGGACCGACAACCTCTTGGCGATAAAAGACAACGTTTCTTTCGTGCCCGCCACCCCATTTGGCATCACCAAGTGGCGGATCAGGAGTCCCCGATAGGCAATCCCTCGCTCATCCAGCATCAGGTCCCCCACCTGTCTGTGCATTTCCAGGAGAATTTTTTGCATGACTTGGGGGTAGTTCGGGGCATTACAATACCGAGTGGCATCCTCTTCTCGGGAGAACTTGGCATCAGGCATGTAGATGTCAACGATCCCATCCAGAAGCCTGATCACCTCCAGAGACTCATACCCTCCGCAGTTATAAACCAAGGGGACCTCGAGCCCCAACCCAATGGCTTCTGGTAGGGCCGCCACAATCTGGGGAACGTAGTGGGTGGGGGTAACAAAATTGATATTGTGGCATCCCCTGCGTTGAAGGCCTATCATATATTGGGCTAGTTCAGAACCAGTTATCCGCTCCCCCTGGCCCAGATGGCTGATGTCATAGTTCTGACAGAATATACACCTCAGGTTGCAGTTTGTTAGAAAGATAGTGCCTGAGCCATAGTGTCCTACCAGGGGAGGTTCCTCGCCGAAATGGGGGAAGGCGCTGGAGATCGTTAAATCCGCCCCTGCCTGACAATACCCCTTTTCTCCGTCCAAGCGGTTCAATTTGCACTCTCTGGGGCAGAGGCGGCACTCCTTGAGGATCTCCCTCAGGGCATCGATCCTCTCCTCTAATTCTCCCTTCTCATATAAAGCAATATAGGCAGTCTCATGCATCTCTCCTTCAAAAGATATAAGATCGTTCGCCTAAAGTAAAGCCATTTAAGAGTCTTCTCGAATCAATGAATTCACCGGGATGATTTTCAACTCCTGTTGTAATCTTTCTGCAATCTCATAGTATTAGAATGTGCGTTTCATCGGCGGACAGACCAGGGTGGTGAACACCATGGACAAATGGCGTCAGGCGTTGGTCAACGTATAATTGCAGTAAATTTCAATTTTTGTTGAAAATGAGGCTTTGTTGACTTATATTAAA
>CP070817.1:238440-244448 GCA_020344255.1 Deltaproteobacteria bacterium
CTCGCCCATCCCCACCTCTCTCGCCAATTGGATGTGTTGAACTAGGTGGCGGTACTCACCATGGATGGGGATAAAATACTGGGGTCTGATCAGATTGAGCATCAGCCTCAACTCCTCACGATGACCATGTCCAGATACATGGATGGCGGATATTTTTTCATAGATGACCTCCGCCCCACGGCGACACAGGTGGTTGATCATGTGGGTGATGGCCTTTTCGTTACCGGGGATAAAGCGTGAGGAAAGAATGACGGTATCCCCTTTTTGAATGCGGACATCCTTGTGGTTGTTCATAGCCATAAGGCTGAGAGCCGACATGGGTTCTCCCTGGCTCCCCGTTGCAAATAAGAGCATCTTTTCCGGTGGGTATTTATCAATCTCTTTGACGTCCACCACCCCATTGGAAGGGAAACGCATATAGTCCAGCTCTCTTGCAATTTTGGTATTGGTTAAGAGGTTTCTTCCCGCCAAGGCCACCTTGCGCTCATATTTGGCCGCGATGTCCATCACCTGTTGGATGCGCTGGATGTTGGAGGCAAAGAGGGCTACGATGACCCTTCCTTTGCTCACCCTAATGATCTCCTCCAGTTTCTGACCGATATCCCTCTCCGAGAGGGTATACCCCTCTCTTTCGGCATTGGTGCTGTCGGATAACAGGGCTAATACCCCCTGTTCACCGTATTCTGAGAACTTCCTCAAGTCGGTCAATTCACCTCCGGCGGGGGCCTGGTCTATTTTGAAATCTCCTGTATGGATCAAGACCCCAACCGGCGTAGTGATCCCCAAACCCACTCCATCAACGATGCTGTGACAAGTCCGGATAAACTCCACCTGGAAGGGACCTATCTCTACCTGCTGCCTTGGCCTTACCCTCCTGAACTTCACCTTACCAACGCTTTCGTGTTCCTGCAGCTTTTCGTGCACCAGGGCCAGAGTAAAGGGAGTCCCATAGACGGGAGCTTTAAACTCCCTGAGGATGAAGGGAAGGGCTCCTATATGATCCTCATGCCCATGGGTAAGGATGATGGCCCGCAAATTATCCCTCTTTTGGCGGAGATAGCTGATGTCGGGGATCACCATATCTATCCCCAACATGTAGTCCTCCGGGAACATCAGGCCTGCATCAATGGCGATTAACTCGTCTCTGTACTCCAAGACCATCATATTGAGGCCAATTTCTCCCATCCCCCCTAAGGGGATCACCCTCAGACCATCACGCCACATCTCTGTGCTCCCTAACCATGACGGGAAAGTTGGCCCTGATCCTCTCCTCGACATCCTTCATCAATTTTTCCCTATTCTTCATGGCGAGACCTGTTGTCTCAATGGGTCTGTCGATGACAATCCCTATCTCTCCCTTCCTGATCCGTAAGGAATCCCTGGGCATGATCTCCCATGTCCCATCGATGGTGGTGGGGACGATGGGGACCCCTGCCTTAATGGCCAGGGTGAAACCACCCTTCATAAAGGGTTGAAGGGTTCCATCAAGGGAACGAGAGCCCTCCGGAAAGATGATGACTGAGGTCCCCTCCCTGATCTTCTGGGCGGCGATCTCTATACTCCTGTACGCCCTCTTCCTCTCCGAGCGGTCGAGGCTGATATATCCCGCTGTACTCATCGCCCAGCCCAAGATAGGAATCCTGAACAGCTCCACTTTTGCCAACCAGCGGAACTGCACGGGGAGGTAAGCGAGCAGGGCAAAGATGTCAAAACTCCCCAAGTGGTTACACATATAAATATAAGGCCTCTTAGATTCGATGTTTCCTAACCCCCTGACCCTCACTTTTACCCCATTGGCTAAGAGGATCAGCCAGCCCCACAGTCGGGCATAGAGATGAACTGCCTTTCCTCTGCGATCGAAGGGAAAGGTCAGAAAGGACATGACCCCCAATACTAACGTAAAGACCGCGATGCACGACCAGACAAATATGGTTCTAGGCAAACTCCTCCCTCCACAATCTCCCGATGATCTCCTTTGCCTCCTCTTTAATGGAGCCGTCGAGGTCATAGGGAGAGATCCCCCTTCTGTCGGCTTCTATTACATTGGTATTGAAAGAAAGGTGACCCAAGAACTCCACCTCCGGAAGCCCCTCCTCTATTAAGGCCCTGTCTTCAGCGGAGGTCACCTTGTTTCCGACCCCATACAGCTTCTGCACACTGAGATCCTGGGCTAATCTCCTGATCTGCTGGGCCGTGGCGATACTTCTCTGGCCTGGTTCTACGACAACAAGAAAGGCATCGACATGCCTGGTACTTCCCCGGGTGAGGTGCTCTAGACCTGCTTCCATATCAATGATGACCACCTCATCCCTCTTGACCAGTATGTGGTGTAGGAGCCCTTTTAACAGGACGTTCTCAGGACAGAAACACCCCCCTTCAGCCTGGGGAAGAGCCCCCAAGATGAGGAGCTTTACCCCATGGTGGGTCACGTTGTAAACATCGGGGAGGTCATCTACCTTAGGGTTTAACTTGAAGACGCCACCGAAGGTCCCCTTTTTGGCCCCGGTTCTCTCCTCCACTAAGGGGGTCATCTGCGCCAGGGGGGTGATCCCCTCTACCAGATCCTGGGGGAACCCCAGAGCAGAGCCAAGGTTGGCATCGGGATCGGCATCAATGGCCAAGACCTTATATCCCTCTTCGACTAAGGATCTCGCCAGTATTCCTGCCAGGGTGGTTTTTCCTACTCCTCCTTTCCCCGCGATAGCGATCTTCATCCCCTCTTTCCTCCTCTACCGGAAAACCAAAATATTGAATAATTTGTATTTAAATTAATGGAAAAATTTAGCACTTTATCCATATTTTGTCAAGCTTTGCTAACCGTGTATATGCAAAGACATCTTTGCCATCTCCCTTAGTCAAATAGGGGAAAAACGAACCAATTCACTCAAGGGGTGTTTAAGAAGAGTACAGGAATTTTCCAGTGATCAGATATTTGAAGGCTTCGGAGGGATTCAAGAAGGTGGAATGGAAAGAGCGAGCGTAGAAAAATTGCGGGGTTACCGAAGTCGTCGAACGCATTACTGATAAATACAACGAAATCGGCAACCCCGCTTTGTGCTCAGTGCTTAACTCACTCTTCCAAAATATTGTTCGCTTCAGCCCCATAGGCATCCATTATATACGGAATGCCAGAAACCTTGGCCGCCTCCTCTGTTAGGGCCATAAGATCTTTCCGAGAGATGGTCGAAAGCCTGAAATTCCTGCTCCCAGCCATGAACTGCTGTACTCCCACTTTTATCTTTTGACAAAATGTATAAATACCCACTGCACCTAATGGTATGTCCTTCATTTCACCCCCATACTTTTCCCGCAGCTCCTCATAACAGACGAAGATTTCTTCTACGCTGTTTCCATATTTTGAAACTGTCTTCGGTAGGTCACCTTCTGCCAGCCATTTCCCGACATTTTTCCCTACCATGCCAGGTATCATGAGGGCTCTTCCTATGCAGACCGCCTTGACATATGGACTACCCATGGCGAGTGCCTTGAACACTCCATCTTCAGTGGAAAATCCGCCGGCCATCGCAATATCCGGAACCTTGACTCCCCTCTTGGTGAGCTTTTCACAGAACTGATAGGTAAGAGATTCAAGGTAGAAAGTGGGTATCCCCCACTCGTTCATCATGGGCCATGGACTCATTCCTGTGCCACCAGGAGCACCATCGATTGTAATGAGGTCTAACTTCGCTTCTGCCCCATACCGTAACGCCATGGCAAGTTCTACTGCAGAGTATGCCCCGGTCTTCAGCGTGATTCTCTGAAATCCAAGTTTGCGGAGACGCTCTATTTCTTTCAGAAATGATTCCTTATCCACGAAACCGAGTCGAGAATGTCGTTCAAATTCCTTAAATTCCCCTTCCTTGAACGCCTTTTGAACCTCAGGAATCGTTGGATCTGGTGTTACAATATATCCTCTCTTTTTAAGCTCAAGAGCCCTCTCTATTGCATTCACCTTTATTTCGCCACCAATACTTTTTGCACCTTGCCCCCACTTCAGCTCGATAGTGTCGAAATTATGCTTTTTTAATGCATATTCAGCTACCCCAAACCTTGTATCTTCTACATTCATCTGGACAAGCATCTCACCATATCCATCATAAAACCGCTGATAGGTCTGTATTCGACGGTCCATTTCAGGCGAACTCTTGACCTTACCATTACTGTCCAGTTCAAGTTGAGGGTCGATACCGCACACATTTTCACCGCATACGAGAGTGATACCTGAGATAGCAGCTCCGATTGCAAAATGCTCCCAGTTCTTCCGGGCTATGTCTGTAGAACCCAATGCGCCCGTAAAAATAGGCAGACGCATCTTATTCTTCTTCTCCCACCCGTACTCTGTTTCGGTATCGACAATGGGGAAAATGGCTGTATCAGGGCCTGCTTCCACCTCATCCGGTAACCCTTTTGCTCCAACAGCATAGCCCTGAATATTGAGATGGGAGTAATCGACCGGGTAGTTTTTGTCTGCCCCTGCGGTTATTTCCCCGAAAGGACCAGGATAGATTACCTCACGACCTCTCAATGACGCTAACCAAATCTCACAACCACCTCTGCATCCATCAAGACAATCTGTGCAAATCCCAGACATGGGAACGACGGTTCTCGCACGGTTGAACGTCCCCGTTGCCGCACTGGCATTTGGTCTTCTCAGATTCATCGTAACTTCCCTCCTTTTATGCTTCTATTAAGAGAATTTGAGATAATCTTTTACCTATACTCATGTTCATTTACCATTTTTCCCCATCGTTTATGAGTATACCTCTTAAATTTTTCACCATTTACAAACAAAAAGGCGCCTTTTTTTGACGCCTTTGTCGCACTTAGGACACGCCGTTGTGTCCCGCTCTTGAGTAGCAGATTATTGGTCGATTGTCAATGTATATTTTTCCCTAAAAATGGGCAAAGGGCTCTTCGCTGATTCTATTGTGTCCCCGAACTTGATCCAGAGTTATCCACTATCATCAGCATACGAAGGGCACCGGTCCTCTATCCCGTTAGCTCTTCAACTTCTTCTTTGCCTTCTTCCAGCTCTTTTTCCTGCTCCTTGTCCTCTCTTAGTAAGAGGGCTTGGAATTCTCCCATGTGTGTCTTTTCTTCTTTGGCTATGTCTAACAGAACTTTCTTGATATTTTCGTTTTGAGTTATGGCTGCCATCTGCTCATAGAGATTGATGGCATCTAATTCTGCTATCATCCCAGCTCTCAGTATCTCTTTGTCCAGATCTTCGTTTTTTACTTTCTCAAGATTAAGGGGTAATTGGGATAACATAGTTTTATCTCCTTTCTTTCTGGATTATTCTAATTTTTTCTCTCCATCTCCCTACCTAAGTGAGACCATCATAGAATGGGCAGATAGCGCTTTGTCTCATACTCCGTCACCTGAGCTCTGTAGGTGTCCCATTCGTCCTTTTTGTTCCTGATGAGGCTCTCGAAGATGTGGTCGCCTAAACATTCCCTCACCAGCCTGCTCTCCTCCATGAGGTCTATGGCGTCACCTAGGCTGCCAGGCAACGTGGCGATTCCACGCTCCATTCTCTCTGCCTCTGAGAGGTGATAGACATCCGCCTCCACCGGGGGTGACAGTTCATGTTCTTCCTCGATCCCTTGCAGTCCTGCTGCCAGCATCACGCTGAAGGTAAGGTATGGATTGCAGGCCGGGTCGGGTGAGCGAAGCTCCGCCCGGGTAGCCTTTTCCTTGCCAGGCTTGTTCTCGGGCACGCGAACAAGGGCTGAGCGGTTCCTGGTCCCCCAGGAGATATAGGCAGGCGCCTCATAACCGGGGACAAGCCTCTTGTAGGAGTTCACCCACTGACAGGTCACCGCCGTTATTTCAGGGGCATGCTTCAGAATCCCAGCAATAAAATGGCGTCCAGTCTTAGAAAGGTGATAGGGATCGTTGGGGTCGAAGAAGGCGTTTTGGTTTCCGCTAAACAGGGATTGGTGGGTATGCATCCCACTGCCGTTGATACCGAAGACGGGTTTGGGCATGAAGGTGGCATATACTCC
>CP070817.1:244548-256829 GCA_020344255.1 Deltaproteobacteria bacterium
ACCAGGAAGTAGTGGTTCTCAAGCCCGGTGACCACCCCTTCCTCCCAGGTGAGACGGTCTATCTCATGTACCTTGGCTCTGACCCTATCCAAGGCCTCCTTGGCTTCCTGCACCTGGGAAGGGGTGACCCCAAAGTGCCCTATCATCTTCTCGATCTGCAAGGCGAGTAGGTCCCGGTCTCGATCATAGGGGTAGGCGAAGGGGAAGATCCGCACCCCTTCCGTCTGGAGGACCTCCATGAGGGCGTGGGTGTTGCTGCAGTCCCCCTGTGTGACGGCCACCACCTCCGCTATTCCCTCTGCAACGGTGACCCCGTAGATACCCTTGATCCACCCGCAGGTGTGCTTGGGAAAACCGGCCGTCTCTGCTGCCGCTAAGAAGCGATCACGCTGAGGGCTATTGATGAAGATGTTGTTGAGGTCGATGGAGATCCTCCCGGCGGCAACGAGGATCTCCATGGGGATAGTGGTGGTAAAACCTACTCTCTTGTCACCCCCCATCTCATCCTTCCTTCAGCTTCTTCTGCCGCCGCCACTGGAGCATGTCGACAAAGGCCTCGAGGAGGGTCTGGATCCTGGACTCTACATCTTGTTCGTCCAAGATTATGGTCAGGACAGGGATGTGGTAATCTCTACTCACCTGCTTCAGGATAGCGGCGGCGGTGGTTTCGGGCATGCAGGCGAAGGGCATGAGGTGGACGACGCCGTCAAATCCCTCACCAGCCCTGATGATGGTCTCTCCAACGGAGACATTACATTCCGCCCCTACATCGTAGCCCAGGTACTCCAGGGATGACTGATAAAAGCGGAGCCTTTCCCTCTTGTTCTCCCTGCCCAGTCCGAGGCTGCGGCCGATATGAGTGCTGAACCAGGAGGTTCTGGTCACCTCCACCGCCAACTCCCCGAGACGCTGTTCCACCCTGCCGTTGATCTCCGGGTCCATCACCGTGTAAAGCTCGCCCACTATGGCCACCTTGAGGGGGCGCCTCCCAGTTTCCTGCTCAGTTCCCTGGATGATGTTCTCCCCCTCCTTTACCGCTTCAGTAACCTCCTTTGCCCCTTTGGCCTCGTCGAGCATGTGCAGGGCCCTCTGCAGGTTTCTCTCCGTACCTCCTTTGGTCGCCTCCCTGGCCCTTACCCCCAAAGCCAGTTTCTCCAACCTCTCGGTGGCCAACATCTTCCTCCACCCTACATAGAGGGCATAGGGAAAGGTGAGGTAATTCTTCAGGGTGAGGTCCTTCCGCAGCGGTTTCGTCTCCTGGTGGTTTCTCATCAATGCATCCCACGTCAACCCCGGTGGGATAGTGAGCCACCGATAGCCCAGCCCCAGATCCTCCAGGATCACCTTGTGGACCAGATCGTAGAGTCCCAGCCGGCAGGGAGGGCCGCTGCCCACCATGACGATGGTATCGGCACCCATTTGCAGGGCCTCGATGAAGTTGCCCAGAATTACCTTAAAGGGCAGGCAGATACACTCATTGGAGTTCTTGACCCCCAAGGCCAAGGTATTTCGGCTCGTCTTCGGGGGGACAAGGTAGGGGATCCCGGCGGTTTCGGCAATGGCCTTGCAAAAGATATGCATGGTGCCAAGGCGGGGGAAGGTGACCCTCATCCATCTTATCCTGTAGCCACTTTGCCCTTCTTGGCCTTCTGAAACTGGTACTCCTCCCAGGCGGTTTCGGCCAGAACCCTGTACTGGCAGGAATAGCGATCTATCTGATCCGCGAGCTCGGTGAAGAGGATCTCCGCGCCAGGATGGGTAAAACGGCGGGCGTAATTGAGGGCCAGGTCCCTTCCCTGTACTGGATCATCAATGAGCATGCAGGGGCGAAAGGGGTTGTCGGTAAAGGGCTGGCGGGATCTGATCGCCCGGAAAAGACGGGAGTTGAGCACCTCCAAGAGGGTCTTCTCCTTGATATTGTCTTCAGCAAAGTGACAGAAGACACAAGGCTCTACGTCACCGCTGGCGGTGATGTGCAGATACTTCCTGCCCCCGGCGATGCAACCATTGGTCAGGTGACCGTCATTCCAAAAGTCCACGAAGAGCATCTGCTTGGTGGCACGGAAATATTGAAGCCTCTGCCTCATATAGTCGCGCTGTTGGGGCGCGGCCATAAGGTCTAAATCCGGCCTCCTTCCGATGGGTACGTAATGGAAGTTCCACATCAGGATGCACCCCTTCTCCACCAGGAAGTCTATGAACTCATCACTGGCCAGAACCTCGGTGTTCTCCCTGGTCTGGGTGGTGGACACAGCGAAGAATAAGCCGCACTCCCGCATCATATCCATTACCTTCACGATATGCCGGAAGTGCCCCTTTCCCCTCCTCCTATCGGTCTCCTCCTCCAGACCCTCCAAGCTAATGGCGAGCATTACATTCCCCAGAGCGGCAAACCTATCCACCATTCGTCTATCGATCAGCCGAGCATTGGTATAAACCTGAAAGCCTACATCCTCATGCTCTTCAAAGAGGGAGAAGAGATCTTTCCGCAGGAAAGGCTCCCCACCGGTAAGGAGGATGAGGTATATCCCCATCTCTTTTGCCTCGGTGATCACCCGGTCGATCACCTCCAGCGGGAGGTCCTCCTCCTGTGGATAATAACCGGCATAACATCCATAGCAGTTCAGGTCGCAGCGCATGGTAGGACTGATCAGCAGTGCATCGGGGGGGTAGGTGCCGGTATGCACCTCAAACTCCTTCCGTTTGTTGGTACCCACAAGGAGCTGGTTTATGATGAAGTTCTGGATGATTTTGTGACGGTGGAGAGGATTGGTATCTTTCAACACCCGCCTGGCTAAGTGCAGGCCGGGGTGTCTTTGGCCAAACAGGTGCCTTATCCAGCGAATCTTTTCTTTGTAGGGCTCCTTTCGGGGGATCTTCTCTGCCAGAAAGGAGAGCTTGATGAGCTGTTGATCGGAGGCACTGGCCAGGAGTGAAAGAGCAGTGGAGGCGAACTTGACCAATGTATAATCCCTGATCTTGTGGTAGGTACTCATATCACCTCCAAAAGAACTCCTGTAAAAAGGTTCTACAAATGAGCCATGTATCCCTCACCGGCCGGAAATGGCTGGATGGCCTTCCGTCCGCATAGTGGGTAGTAGTTGGAATATTTACCACAGTGTGACCTCTTTTGCAAGCCTTAATGAGGAGCTCCAGTTCTGCCTCATAACCCGAGGCGCAGAGGGGAAGGCACCTTAACACCTCCCCCTTGATGAGACGATAGCCGGACTGCGTATCGGTGAGAGGGGTGCCTGTCAGTTTGGATACGGCCTTTACCCCCAATTTATTCCAAAACCGCCTCAGCCAATTCATTTTCCCAAACTCCTCCGACCGAGAACCGATGATGATTTCTCCCTTCCCCTCCTGATAGGAACGGATAAAATGGGGGATATAGGTGGGGTCATGTTGACCATCGGCGTCCATGGTGATTACTGCCCTGTACCCCAGCAGGAGGAGAAACCGAAAACCTGTTTTCAAGGCAATCCCCTTCCCCCGATTTATCCTATGCCTCAATACGTGGATCCCAAGCTCTTCGGCGACCTCGGCAGTGGCATCGGTTGAACCATCGTCCACCACCACGATATCCAACCCGTAGCCTTTGATCCCCTCAAGCACGCCCCGGAGGCTGTGGGAGGCATTGTAGGCCGGGATGAGGACCCCTATGCCTGCCATTGCGTTCATCTTCTCTGCAGAAACCTTCGCAAGTCACCATCCCATAGGAGGGAAAAGAGGGTGAGGAACCTCCCCAGTGTCGGCAGTGGATCCTCCCGAGACAGGATGTCATAGGCCATTCCTCGGAACTGGAAGAAGCTCGGTCTGAGACGGAACCTCCGGGGGTTGGTGAGAAAGTGCAGGATGTCCCCCGGGAGGAGCCATCGGCACCTCTTCCCCAGCTCATATTCCAAGACGGGATCAAACTCCTCACCGAGGGCCATCTTATAGAGGAGATAGGGGAAATCTACCCCGGCATGGATGGCCAAGGCGAGGGACCCCCAGAAGCGAGGATTGAGCTCCATCAGCTTGGGCATGCCGTCTCGGGGATCTACCTTGAACTCTACCATGGCGAGGCCATGCCAACCCAACGACCGCAACAGCTGCAGACCTAGCTCTTCTATCTGGGGATGCCGCACACTCTCCCGCAGGGTACTCGGGCCGCCTCTTACCGGGTATTCCCTCAGCCTTCTGTGGACGAAGAGGGCCTTTGCAGCCCCCTCCTCATCCAGGAGAGCGGCCAGTCCAAAAGCCTCTCCCTCTTGGGGGATGCGCTCCTGGATCAGGGGAAAGGGGAATCTGCTGTGGGCCTCTTGGTATACGGCCAGTAGGTCCTCCTCCCGCTCCACGTAAGCGATGCCGTAGGCACCTGAGCTCACCCGCGGCTTAATGACCCACGGGGGCCGAATTGCGTCCCTGGCGGCAGTAACATCCTCCATGTCTTTCACAAAGTAGGTCTGGGGTATGGGGACCCCCTCTTTGAGGGCGTGTTGCAGGAGCCATCCCTTGTCCCGCACCCTAACCAGGTCAGGATAGACGGGGGTGGGAAAACGGACAAGAGGGGCAAACTCGCCTTTGTGTCTGACCAGCAGAAGGAGGGTCTCTTCTTCCATGGGTATCAGGAGGTCATAAGTCCTTCGGTTCACTTGCTGACGTAGAAAGGCGAGGAAGTCTTCGGGACGCCGCCGTACAGAGGGATACACTACCCTCCTATGGCAATACTTGGAGAAGAAGGAAGTGGCCACCCTGGAACTCTCGCCTACGGTCACCTCCACCCCCTTTCTTCCGAGGGAGCGGACCACTGCTAAGGTCTTTCTCCAATGCCCATCCGTTACGAAGACCTTGGACATTATCCCGTGACCTGAGATGATAGAACTGAGATGCAGAAGGGGACCGGAACCCCCCTTTCCTTCCTTGACATAAGGGATGTCCCTATTATATAAAGAAGGACACGGATATCCAAATGAAAAAATTCCTCCTCGGAATCATCTTCGGTATCCTGCTGATTTTCCTCTTTCTTTACTTTGGGGGAGGGAGAGCGCTGCAAACGCTGGGAAAGAAAACCATCGAGTTGGGAGAGAGGATTGAGATTTATGAAAGAGCTCTCAAAGATGTCACCCAAGGACTGATCAAAAAGAAAGAGGAGATAGAAAAAGAGATAATAAGAAAATAACGGCCTAATATTTTATCGAAAATTCCTTCAGATCCCCCTTATACTCCTCCCATTGCGTTGATACCTTTTTCACCTGTGCCCCTGGTGGGCCCTGATGACACCACCTGATCAGGGCTTCCACCTTTTCACGCTCGCCTTCCAGCAGGCATTGCACGCTCCCGTCCCATCGGTTACGCACCCAGCCGTTGACTCCTAATTCCTGGGCCTTCCTCTGGGTGGAATAGCGATAAAATACCCCCTGGACCAACCCATCAACGCTCACCTTGACCCTCACCTTCTCCATTCTCACACCATTGCATTATCCCGACATGGCGAAAGCTCAAAGAGAAAGCGACGTCTCTATTTTCTCTTCGACTGCAAGAGATACGCTACATTATCCAAGATAGTGGTGAAATAGACGTTTTTTACGGTATACCCTCTGGGCACCTTTATCTGGGCAGGGGTAAAGTTGAGAATTCCCTTGATATTGGCCGCCACTATCTTATCGGTAACATTTTGGGCCTCGGAAGCGGGCGTGGCAATAATGGCGATATCTATTTTTCTTTGCTTCGCTACCTCCTTGAGTCGGTCGGGGTGTAGAATCTCCACCGGTTTCCCAATCTTTTCCGAGACCTTTCCCACTACTCCTGAGAGATCTACATCAAAGGCGGCGACGATCTTATAGTTCTTCTTCAGGAAATCTTTGTAAAGGAGGAGGGAGGTGCCTAAATTACCGACCCCGATGATGGCCATACGCCACTCGCGGTTCAGGCCCAAGATGCCTTTGATGTCATCGGAGAGGTCTTTGATATAATATCCAACCCCCCGGATCCCGAACTCCCCAAAATAGGCCAGATCCTTCCTCACCTGGGCAGCGTTTACCCCACAATCGCTCGCCAACTGGGCAGAGGAAACCACAGCCTCCCCCCTGTCCTCCAACTCCTCGAGACAACGGGCATACATAGAGAGCCTTCTTATAGTAGCTTCTGGAACCTTTGAAAATTTCAAGGCCTTACCTCCTGATTGTGAAAAAATTCATTTTTCTTATAAACCGTTCCGATAAAAAAAGCAAGAAAATTTTAAAAAAAATTTTGCTGTCTAAAGCGCCTCAACCTTGATTTGTCCCTTTATCCTTTCAACATCCTCTCTCCTGCAGAGTTGTGTGCCCGGGGTCAACACCGCCGCTGTCCCTGCAGCGGTGGCCAGGGCGAGGCTCTCCCTGAAGTCCATCCCCTTGGTCAAGGCGTAGATAAAGCCGGCCACAGCGGAGTCCCCTGCCCCCACTGCACTGACTACCTCAACCTGGGGGGGAATCGCCCAATAGGCCTCACCTCTCTTTACCCCCATTATCCCTCTCGCTCCCATCGATACTAGGACTGTCTCGAGTTCCCCCTCTGCCATACCGCGGGCCTCTTGCAAGAGATCCTCAACCCGGTTCGACTTTACCCCCGTGAGGCGTTGGAACTCATAGATATTGGGCTTGATTACAGAGGGGTTGGCCTTGTACCCCTGTCGTAGGAGCTCTCCATCGGCATCCAATGCCACTCGTATCCCCATCCCTTTGACGGTAGTGATGATCTGAGCGTAGACGTTGTAGTTTACCCCTGGAGGTACACTCCCACTGACCACCACGAATTCGGCATCGCGAGGGATAGAGAGGATCTTTTGGAAAAAGAGGCCAACCTCAGCCGGGGTTATCCGCGGCCCGGCAGCGTTCAACATAAGAGTTGTCTTCTCCCTCCTATCGCAGAGGACAATGTTGATCCTCGTCTCTCCTGAGATCTTGGTGAAATCACAGAGGATCCCTTCATTGATCAGCCTGCCTTCCAGCTCCAGCCCGTCATATCCTCCGATAAATCCCAAGGCGATGCTCTCGCCCCCTAACTCTTTAATGACCCGAGAGGCATCGATTCCCTTGCCCCCGGCAAATCGCGACTCCCGCAGGATCCTGTTAGCATCGTCCATCAGCAGACCTTCTACTTCTATAGTCCTGTCTAGGGCTGGGTTCAAGGTAATGGTATAGATCACAGTTTCACCCTTTGGGGGAAATTTGACCCCACATTATATGACAAAGTGCCCCCTTTCACAAGAGGCATATAGTTCATCTCATCAGGTTTCAGGGGTCGGGGGGACCCAGGCCTCTGGTGAAAGGCAATCCCCTTGAATCCTTGAATCAATCCTTGGGAAGTGGTATTTTCAATACTGGGGATGTAAAAACCCTCATGATGACGTAACCAAGGACTAGATCTATGATCCCCCTGAAAGACGACAATCCGACTACCATCCCTTCCTACGTCACCCTGGGGTTGATAGCCATCAACATCACGGTGTTTCTGGCCGAGCTGTCTTTGGGTGCTAGAGAAACCCGGGAATTATTCCTTACCTGGGGGGCGATCCCCTATGAACTCATCCATGGGACGGACCTCCCCCCTTACTCCCCCATCCCGCTTCCCCTGACCCTTTTCACTTCCATGTTTCTCCATGCCGACTTTTTCCATATCGGCTTTAACCTCCTCTATCTCTGGATATTCGGGAACAATATCGAGAGTGCCATGGGACATTTTCGCTTCCTCTGTTTCTACCTCCTCTGCGGGATCATCGCCTCGTTAGCACACATTGCCGTTAACGCTAGTTCCTCCATCCCCGTGGTGAGGGCCAGTGGGGCCATTGCCGGAGTCCTGGGGGCATACTTCCTCCTTTATCCGCGAGCCAAAATCCATACCCTGGTCTTCTTCTTTTTCCTCATCAGGATCATCCCCCTTCCTGCGGTGGTAATCCTGGGATTATGGTTCATGGTGCAGGTATTCAGCAGTTTAGCAGGAGGAGGGGGGATTGCCTGGCACGCCCATATAGGGGGGTTTGTGGCGGGGTTCGTGCTGCTGCGACCCTTTACCCCACAAGAGGTGTGGAGGGTGAAAAAGAGGGGCAAAAGGAGGTATTCCCTTTAGATGAGACCGCTTGTCGCCATCCTAGGAAGGCCCAATGTGGGCAAATCCACCCTGTTCAACCGCCTGGTGGGCTTTCGGAAGGCCATTGTGGAGGGCCTTCCCGGGGTGACCCGTGATCTCAACTACGCCGATGTAGATAGATTCGGGAGACCATTCACCCTTATTGACACCGGCGGGTTTGAGCCCGTGGCCCGGGAAGGACTCCTGGCCCAGATGGCTGAACAGTGCCGTCTGGCCATGGAAGAGGCGGAAGTCATCATCTTCCTATTGGACGGAAAGGAAGGTCTCACCCCTTCCGACCAGGAGATTGCCCGCCTTTTACGCCACAAGAAGAAGAGGACCCTCTTTGTGGTCAACAAGATAGATGGCCCCCAACATGAGGGCAGAATCTACGACTTCTATGGCCTGGGTGTCGAGATCCTCTACCCCCTCTCGGCGCAACACAACTATGGCATAGACGGACTCATCACGGCCATCAGCGACCTCCTTCCGACCCCTTCCCATGAGGAGGAAGGTCCGGAGGCGACAAGGATAGCCATTGTCGGGAGACCCAATGTGGGAAAGTCCTGCCTCATAAACCGCGTCTTGGGGTATGAAAGGGTCATCGTTCATGAGGCACCTGGTACTACCAGGGACGCCGTCGATACACCTTTCAGTGTGGGGGAGAGGAAGTATATCCTCGTGGATACTGCCGGGATTCGGCGCAAGAGCAGGATCAGTTTGAGGCTGGAAAAGTACAGTGTGGTGGAAGCCATCAAGAGTATCGAGCGGGCAGATGTGGCCATCCTCATTGTGGATGCCCAAGAAGGTCCCACAGAACAAGATGCCCGCATAGGAGGGTTGATCCACGATAAAGGCAAAGGGGGGGTCGTTGTGGTAAACAAGTGGGACTTGGTAGAAAAGGAGCTCAGCACTTCTGTCTGTGCAGCAGGGGTGAAGGAGTGCCTATGGTTTCTGGACTACACCCCCCTTGTCTTCACCTCTGCCATCACTGGAGTGGGAGTAGGTGAGGTCATCGAGGTAGTGGACGAGGTAGTAAGGCAGCGGAACAGGAGGATACCGACCCCTCAGCTCAACCGCTGGCTCCAGGAGGTGACGGAGTCACATCGCCCCCCCCTCTTTCAGAAAAAGAGAGTGAACCTCTCCTATATTACTCAGGTCTCCACTCGACCACCCACCTTCGTCATATTCGCCAACTACCCCATGGGTATCCAATCCTCTTTCAGAAGGTATCTGAATAACCGACTCAGAGAGGACTTTGGGTTCAGCGGTAATCCCATCCGTTTGATCTTCAGACAAAAGTAACCGATCCCCCGCTCCTCTGTTGTTGGCTTCTGCACGCTTTTGTTATCTTCGCGCTGTACTCACCTGCTGCCCTGGCAGCCTCCGGCAGACCGTTCCCGTTGTTTATCCCCCATAGTGTACACTGTCCGACTGCTGCTTCAAAGACGGGCAGTAGAGGAAAAAGGGGAATGGCATCTCTTCTGCTCGTAACGAGCGCATATCTTTCTCAATTTCGCCATTGACCTAACCGAAGGAGCTATATTACAATTGCACTATCCTATCATGATGGTGTGGGCATAATTCTTGCTTCGATCATAGCGTATCTCAGACCCGGCAATGTTTGATGCAATTTCACAGAACCGTGTGCGCAGCTGTATGCGCTCTTTGTTCGGTATGCGCCCCGTAGCGTGGACAGGACTCCTCCTGCTGCTTGTTTCGGCAGCAGGTTGCACGCACATATCTATTCGGCCGAAGAGCTTAATGCGCACCGCTTTTGAAATGATGCCCCACGCCGATGCGGTGGGGACTGAAGAGTTCTCCCGCGTCATGGATTCCGTCACCGGCACAACCGCGAGCACCGACAACAGGGTGAAGCTCCTCACCAACGGCGACGAGGCCTTCCCGGCGATGCTTGCGGCCATCGAGGGTGCAAAGAAGCGCATTTCCATGGAGATGTACATAATCCGTATGGACAGTGTGGGCAGGCGCTTTGTGGAGGCGCTGAGTAACGCGGCAAAGCGTGGCGTAAAGGTCCGATTTCTCTACGATGCGCTCGGAAGCCGCACCATCGGCGACGGAGATCTCGAGGCCCTGTATGCCGCGGGGGCAGAGTTCCGGGTTTTCAATCCCTTCATAAACTGGACATTGGTGCGGTTGAACAACCGGAATCACCGTAAGATCCTCGTTGTAGACGGTCGCATTGCCTTCCTGGGAGGACTCAACTTGGCAGAGGATTACGACGGCGATGGGACGAATGGCTGGCGCGATAGCGCGATTATGGTGGAAGGCCCAGCTGCGCTCGAAGCCGAGCGGATCTTTGAGGTGTCGTGGATCCTGGGTGGGTGGGGGTTCCTGGGTAAGGATCTGCCGATTGTTGGGTTGTATCATTTCAAGGGGGCAATCGACGATACGCTGCTGTGGCTCTTTGGCCAGAGGGGGACCTTTTGCATTCCAGAGCATGCCGCTATCGGGAATGGAGCTTCGCCCGTACGTGTTGTCTCCTCTGCCCCGGACCGAATAAGCAGCCCGATCCTCGACATGTACCTGCTGGCCGTCAATTCGGCACGAAAATTCATTTCCATTACCAATGGATACTTTACCCCCCCGTGGGTCTTGCGTCGAGCGCTCGTCAATGCAGCAAAGCGAGGGGTTCGGGTGCGACTTATCCTGCAGGGCCCGACAGACGTGCCGACAGCACGCACCAAGATCGTGGGCTACTACGGAGCACTGCTCAAACACGGCGTGGAGATATACGAGTGGACACGGTCGGTTCTGCACGCGAAGACCATGGTCGTGGATGGGATCTGGGCGACGGTCGGCAGCGCCAACCTCAACAGACGTGGCTTCTTCTTAAACTACGAGGCGAACGTGGCGGTGATCAATCCACAGTTTGCCGCTGCCATGGAAAGACAGTTTGAAAAGGATCTCCAACACTGTTGCAGGGTGACGCTGGAGAAGTGGAAGAGGAGGTCTTTCAAGCAGAAAGCCTTAGAAATACTGCTGATGCCCTTTGCAGGGCAGTTCTAAATCAAAAGCAACAGGGATGAGGATCAGGGCAGGGTGAGGATGTCCGATCCCCCGTCCGTGACCACAATGGTATGTTCAAAATGGGCGGAAAGGCTTCCGTCAGCGGTGACCGCCGTCCACCCATCCTTCAGCACCTTTACCTCCCAGGTGCCCACATTTATCATCGGCTCTATCGCCAAGACCATACCGGGCAGAAGCCTGGGTCCTTGATGAGGCGGACCGAAATTGGGCACCTGTGGGTCCTCGTGGAGGTTCCTCCCTATTCCATGCCCTACAAAGTCCCTCACCACGGAAAAGCCGAAGGACTCCACCCATGACTGAATGGCATGGGAGATATCCAACAGCCGGTTGCCGGATCTGGCCTGCTCAATTCCCTTGGAGAGGGCTTGCTGTGTCACCTCCAGGAGCTTCTTGGCCTCCTGGCTTACTTCCCCCACAGGAACGGTGATGGCAGCATCCCCATAATATCCATTGAGATAGGCCCCCAAGTCCAGGCTCACGATATCCCCTTCCCGCAACCTTCGGGAACCTGGGATTCCATGAACCACCTCCGCATTAATGGAGACGCACAGGCTGGCCGGGTAACCCCTATATCCTTTAAAGGCGGGGATGGCCCCTGCTTCTTTTATTGAGCGCTCCGCAATTTGATCCAGCTCCCTGGTGGGAATGCCCGGTTTAATCACCTCTCTCAACCTCTTCAGGACCTGGGCCACCAGGCGGTTGCTCTGGCGCATGATCTCGATCTCCTGTTTGGTCCTGATGTTGATCATATTGTCACCAACCCCTTCAATCTCACCAGGGTTTGTCTTTACCGTTGTCCATATAAATACCATTTCTAAAAGAAGGGTTCAAGGATTCACGCCCTATGGAATAGCAAAGATCATTCCATAGGGCAAGGGTCAAAGGGTTCACAGAGGACCTTCAAATCGGTTACAGAAATCTTCGACCTGGGCACCAACCCCAAAAAAGCCATCCCATTCTTTACTGGGGAAAGAGTGGAACTGTATGGCCGATACAGGTATACTAACCATTGCTATCTCCTCACGGGAATAATTGCGGTGGGGTAGGGAAGAAGAGGGGGAACGTCTATGATGACCATCAAACTGGGGATCAGCTCTTGTTTGCTCGGACAGCGAGTCCGTTGGAATGGTGAGCACAAA
>CP070817.1:256929-265756 GCA_020344255.1 Deltaproteobacteria bacterium
GACACTGGAGTAGTGAGAAGCCGGTGGCCAAGAGGATTGGTCCTGTGGTTTCTGCTGCGAGTGCGCACTAACAGGAATGGTAAAATCTAGGGGTATTCTCTCAGAGAAACTCCTAGGATACAGGGGAAGTTCCCTGTATCCTAGGATGGTAGCCTTTACACTCTTGAGAGGATTGAAAGGCTCTCTTTGAAAGGTGTTATAGATTGATGTTGGAGTACTTTCTCCAGGGCCGGGCTATCTGCTTATTTTCTAGGATCTCAAGGGATTGACAGACGTACTTTCTCGTATCATGGGGCATGATGACATCGTCCACATACCCCCGTTCCGCAGGCTGATAGGGATGTTCATACTTGGTCCGATATTCCTCGATCCTTTGTTTGGCGGTCTCCTTTGGGTCCTCAGACTGCTTTATTTCCTTGGCGAAGATTACGCTCGCCGCGGTCTCAGCACCCACGATGTTTACCTTGGCAGTGGGCCAGGCGAAGACAAGATCTGCCCCTATGCTCTTGTCCAACATGGCATAGTGGGCCCCTGCATAGGACTTTCCTATGATCACGGAGATCAAGGGTACGGTGGCATCTGCCCAGGCGAAGAGGGTCTTTGCTCCGTGGCGCAAGATCCCTTTCCACTCATGCGGAGAGCCGATCCAGAAGGCAGGGCAATCAACGAAGGTGACAAGTGGTATATTGAAGAGGTCGCAGAAACGGACGAACCTGGCCAGCTTGTCAGAGGCGTCGCAATCCAGTCCTCCCATCAGTACCGTTGGTTGGTTGGTCACGATTCCGGCTACCCTGCCGTTGAACCGCGCGAATCCAACGATAAGATTGCGCGCGAAATACTCATGTATTTCGAAGAAACTCCCTTTATCAACCACCATCTCGATGAGTGGATGCATATCATAGGGGATTCGAAGCAGTGGGTCTGGGAGAAACTCATCGAGTTCGGGAATCTCTCTGTTTGGATCGTCGTCGGTCTCAATTGTCGGAGGCTTTTCCCTATTGTTGGAGGGCAAGTATGACAGAAGCTTCCGGGCCAACTCTATAGACTCTTTGTCATCTTCTCCTACGACATGGGTACCCCCTGACTTCACCGCATGGGCCTCAACCCCACACAGCTCTTCCAAGCTAATTTCCTCCCCCGTCTGGGTCTTGACGAATGCGGGGCCAGCGATCCCCATGAAGCCTGTGGTACGGCTCTGGATGAGGAAGTCGTTCATAATGGGATGATAGGCCTGTCCGCCCAAACAGGGACCGAGCAGTAGGGCTAGCTGTGGGACTATCCCTGAAGCCAAGATCTGGGCCCGGAAACACCACCCATAGGATTCAAGAGTGTCCAGTCCCTCCTGGAGACGCGCACCGCCGGAATCGTTTATCCCAACAAAGGGCCATCCTTTCTCCTTGGCGAAGTCGCAGGCCCACACGAACTTCTTTCCATGATACTCCCCAAAGGTACCGGCCATAGCCGTGTAATCCTCAGAGGCAATTACCACATACCTGCCGTTTACCTTGCCATATCCGGTGACGACACCCTCTGCAGCCACAAACCGATCAGCCATTCCAAATGCTGTTTGTCTATGCGTCACGAAAGGCCCTACTTCTACAAAAGTACCAGGATCACAGAGGAGATCAATCCTTTCCCTTGCGGTCAGCTTCCCTCTCTTTTTTTGCTTCTCTACCTCTGCGGGCCCTCCCAGTTCTAAGATTTTCTGTCGCCTCTCCCGATAATCCTTATATATTGCATCAAATTTTCCCATCATGAACCTCCTTTCGTATATCCTAAATTGTTCCAAATATCACAAGTTCACTGTATCCAAAGAGCTCATTCTTGTCAACCGAAAAGGGGCTTTTGCCTGGGCAATTCCTCCGGCCACCATTGCCAAAGAAGTACTTGACAAGGGAGAGAAAATATCTTAACTTGAAACCTTCTTGTGAAGGAAGGCACTTTCCCCTTTTGATGTAAGCAAGGACGAAAAGTCTCTTTTACAGTAAAGCACAAAGGAGGAGGAAATATGGCTGCCAAGCTCATAAAGGGAACAGAGGTAGCTCAGGAGATCCGAGCGGAACTTAAGAAAGAGGTAGAGGAGCTTAAAGGGAAACACGGCATAGAGCCGGGGTTGGTCACCATCTTAGTGGGGGAGGATCCAGCCTCGGTGAGCTATGTGACGGGGAAGCAGCGGACCTCCAAAGAGTTGGGGTTTTACTCCTATCAGGACAACCAACCAGCTGATATCTCCGAGGAAAACCTTCTGGCCATCATCGATAAGTACAATAAAGACGCCAAGGTCCATGGCATTCTGGTTCAGTTGCCCCTGCCCAAGCACGTCGACGAGACGAAGGTCCTCTATGCCGTCGATCCAAAAAAGGATGTGGATGGCTTTCACCCTGTGAATGTAGGGAAGCTCCTGATCGGAGAACCCGATTTTCTGCCCTGCACCCCCCACGGGATCTGGCAACTGCTCATTCGCTCTGGGGTTCAGATCGAGGGATCAGAGGTAGTGGTGGTGGGGCGCAGCAACATAGTTGGCAAGCCCATCGCTGCCATCCTTATGCAGAAGATGCCCAACGCCAACGACACTGTCACGGTTTGTCACACCCGTACAAAGGATATGGCCTTCCATACCAGGAGGGCGGATATCCTCATCGTGGCTGCAGGCCGCCCCAAGGCAATCACGGCGGACATGGTAAAGGAGGGGGCAGTGGTGATCGATGTGGGGGTGAATCGCATCGGCAAAACTCCTGAGGGGAAGGCCATTTTAGTAGGGGATGTCGACTTTGAGCAGGTGAAGGAGAAGACGAGCGCCATCACTCCCGTACCAGGTGGGGTGGGCCCCATGACCATCACTATGCTGATGCTCAATACAGTAAAAGCGGCCAAGCTGGCGGCTGGTTTGACCTAGGGAGTTACCGTGCCTTTTAATATCGCTGTCTCAGGCAAAGGTGGAACGGGTAAGACGACTTTCAGCTCCTTAATTGTGCGCTCCTTAATTCATTCGGGGAAGAAGCCTATCCTTGCCATCGATGCCGACGCCGATGGCAACCTGGCAGAGGCTCTGGGTCTCAATGGGATAAAGACGGTAGGCGAGGTCCTGGAAGAGATGGAGCAGAAGATTTCCCAGTTTCCTCCCGGGTTCTCCAAGGATGACTGGCTGGAGGCGAAATTAGCTGAGGTGATGGTGGAGGAGAGGGGGTTTGATTTTCTGAGCATGGGTAGAGGCGAAGGACCAGGGTGTTACTGTTATGTGAACAGTGTCTTGCGCAGGATTATGGATAACTTGGAAAATAGTTATACCTATTTAGTTATGGACAACGCGGCTGGGATGGAACATTTGAGCAGAAGGACTACCAGAGAGGCGGACATCCTCTTCCTCATCTCTGATCACTCCTTAAAGGGTGTCCAGAGCGGTGCCAGGATTGCCGGCCTAGCGAAGGAGTTGGAGCTCGATGTCAAAACGATGGGTTTTGTGATAAATCGGGTACCCGGAGAGATAGACCCTTTGATCGTTCAAAAAGTGGAGGCAACGGGTCTTGCTATCCTGGGTTCGATCCCAGAAGACGACCAGATTGGGAGGTTTGACATAGAGGGGAGGTCTCTCCTGGAACTTCCCGAAGATAATAAGGTGGTGAGGGCTGTAACGCAGATAGTGGAAAAGATATTATAAGAAGGAGGGTGGGGACGATGGTATTAATTGGGGAGAATATACACATCATTTCCAAAGATGTCTCCGAGGCTGTAAGTCAACAAGACAAAAAGACCTTACAACAGATGGCTGAGGAGCAGGCCAAGGCAGGGATGGACTATATCGACCTCAATATCGGGCCGGCGCGCAAAAACCCGGAGGTCATGGGCTGGATAACAGAGGTCGTCCAGGAGGCAGTAGATGTCCCCCTCGCCCTGGACAGCACAAACCCCTTGGCAGTGGAGGCAGGTCTCAAAGTGGCCAAGAGGCCTCCCTTGATAAATTCTGCCTCTGGTAAACAGGAGAGCAAGGAGAAGATGCTTCCGCTGGCATCCAAATATGAGTGTGAGATTATCGTCTCTGTGCTGACAGACCAAGGTATCCCCTCGGATGCCGATGCCAGGGCCGAAAGCGTTATGGATACCGTGGCTTACGCCAACGAGCTGGGGATCGAGAACGAGAGGATGTGGATCGATCCTATTTTGCTCCCTGTAAGTGTGTCTCAGCAAGGGGTTGTGGCATGCTTGGAGTTTACCCAGATGCTGCCAGACCTCCTTCCAGGGGTAAAATCCACCATCGGCCTCTCCAATATCTCCAATGGAGTACCGGAGGAACTCAGAGGCATCCTCAATAGGACCTATCTGGTGATGCTGCAACCCCATGGTATGTACTCGGCCATTGTTGACGCCTTTGATGCCGAACTCCGCGACCTGCTGCGAGGCAATCTGCCGGGGTGCGTGGAGGTGATCCAGAAGGTTATGGATGGAGAGGAGTTAGATTTGGCCTCTCTCTCCCCCCAGGAGACGGACTATGCAAAGACAGCCAAGGTCCTGATGGGGGAAATCCTCTACTCCCATACGTGGTTAGAGTCATAAAAAGGAGGTACGAAGATGACCTTTAAGGTGCCGGTAGAGGGCTATAAGGGGAATATCGTCGAGGTAGTAATCGGGAAAGGAGATAGGGCGGTAACGATAGGAGGCGAGAATGTCCTGGCCTTTAACCAGGCCTTTGACGAGGGAGAGTTCCCCAATTCCCCCAAGATCGCCCTAGAGGTCTGGGATACGGAGCCGCAGAACTGGGCCCCGTGGGTCCTGGAGCCATACAGAGATGTAGCGTCTGATCCCGTTGCCTGGGCGAAGCGGTGTGAGGAGTTGGGAGCCGATTTTGTCTACTTCTACCTTCTCAGTGCCGATCCCAATGAGAAAGATACCCCTCCTGACCAGGCAGCGGAGTTAGTAAAGCGGGTTTATGAGGCGGTCAATATCCCGCTGATTGTCTACACGACGGGGAATGAAAGTAAAGACCCTGCCGTGCTCGCCAAGGTAGCCGAGATTCTGAGCGGAGAAAATCTGCTCTTCGGGCCGGCGATCAAAGAGGACTTTGAGCCCATTGCCAATGCCGCCAAGGAGCACGACCATTGTGTGGTGTCCCAGGCACCCGTGGACATCAACCTCCAAAAGGAGCTCGATGTCAAGCTGACCAGGATTTTGCCCCGGGAGAAGATCGTCCTCGACCCCTTGGCCTCTGCCCTTGGGTACGGAGTCGAGTATTGCTTCTCTGTGCAGGAGAGGACCAAGCATGTGGGGGTCATGTTCCAAGATGCCATGATGCAGATGCCTATCATTGCCAACTTCGCCTCTGAGGTCTGGAAAAATAAGGAACCCAAGGAAAAAGAGGAACTGGGGATTGCTTGGGAGGAGGTGACGGCCATGACCTATGTTTTGGCCGGGGCCGATATCTTGGTGATGAGACACCCAGAGGTGTTTAAAATAATGAGGGAGATGATCAGCTAGTGGAGGGAAGGTAAAAAGTAAAGGAAGGAGAAGAGAGGGGAGAAAAAGGAACATCAGGTAAAATTTTATTATAATTTCAGCTAAAAACGTTGACAAAGAGCAGAATTAGAATTATTCTAAAGAAGGAATTAATCTCTCTAAAAGCGAGGATGGAGCAGACAGGCGTCATGTTCGATGCCGAAAGTGTTCAGTTCATCACGAAACGACAAGCGAGGAGGGGAAAATGAAGGGAAAGAAGAAGAAAGAAGAGAAAGAGAAGATCATTAAAGCGGAGGATGAGTGGGAGCCCATTGGGCATACCCCCATGCCTGATGTAGCTGACCTTAGGAACTGGGACAGGCGGCTTTTGCAGACCTACAAACCCTTTTACGCACCCTTTTGTGACCTGTGTTGTTTGTGCACCTATGGGAAATGTGATCTCACAGGGACCAACCGCGGTGCCTGTGGTATTGATATGGCTTCCCAACAGGGTCGGATTGTGACCCTTGCCTGTTGCATGGGGATGAGCGCTCATGCCGGGCATGCCGCCCACATCATCGATTACCTCGTTGAAAAGTATGGAGAGGATCACCCCCTTACTCTGGGGGACCAGGTGGAAGTGGAGTGTCCTAACATACGGACGGTACTGGGTATGAAGCCGAAGACCCTGGGAGACCTGAAGAAGGCCGTTCAGTACGCCGCGGAACAGCTCCTCCATGTGTTGTCCTCCACCAATACTGGGCAAGAGGGAGATGCGGTGGACTATGAATCTAAGGCCTTGCATATCTCCATGCTCGATCTTGTCTGCATGGAGGCGGCTGACGTGGCCCAGATCGTGGGCTTCAAATTCCCCACCTCGGTGGCCGATACCGCCATCGTGGATATGGGGTGGGGCTCTGTTGATCGAAGCAAGCCGGTCATCCTCGTCGTCGGTCATAACCCTGCGACCTCCTCCGAGATCATCGACTATCTGAGAAAGGAGGGGCTGGAGGACAAGGTAGAGGTCGGTGGCATTTGCTGCACGGCCCTGGAGACCACCCGGTATTCGGACAAGGCCAAGATCATAGGCCCGCTGTCTCGCCAGCTCTTCTTTGTGCGCACGGGGATTGCGGATGTGATTGTCTCCGATGAGCAGTGCATACGTACTGATCTTGCAGAAGAGGCGAGCAAGGTGGGATCAGTGGTCATTGCTTCCTCTGACAAGGCCTGCAGGGGGCTGGAGGAGGCCAGTGATAGGCCAACGGATGAGGTGGTGAAGGAGATGGCTGAGCAGGGAAAACACGTCCTCATCCTCGACCACGCCAAGGCGGCCGAGGTGGCGGTGAAGGCAGCCCTGCAGATCGCGCCCAAGCGGAAGAAAGAAGAGTTGATTGATAAGGCTAAGGCCCAAGAATTGGCCCAGGCTTGCAAGGATTGTGGGAGCTGTGAGTTGGTATGTCCTAACCTGCAGCCACTGAGTTCCGCCATCAAGAAGGTTGCTGAGGGAGATTTCGAAGATTTCCAGAAGATTTTTGAAAGCTGCATCGGTTGTGGCAAGTGTGAGGAGGCATGTCCCCAGGCGGTGCCAATTTTTCAGTTAATGCAGGCTGTGGCCAGTTGGGATACCTGGAAATGCCGGGCAGGACGAGGGCCAATAATGGATACCGAGATCCGAAAGGTGGGAGCCCCTATTGTGCTGGGGACTATTCCGGGCGTTGTTGCCTTTGTGGGCTGTTCCAATTTCCCCAACGAGATCGATGAGATTGCAGAGATGGTAGAGGAGTTTGCCCGCAGGAAATACATTGTGGTGGTCTCAGGTTGTTCGGCGATGGCCATTGGCATGAGAAAGGATGAGGAGGGGAGGACGCTGTACGACAAATATCCAAGTGAATTCGACGCAGGCGGCATTGTGAATGTTGGCTCCTGTGTCGCCAATGCCCATATAACGGGGGCGGCCATGAAGATCGCAAACATCTTCGCCAAACTCCCCCTGAGGGCTAATTATGAGGTTATCGCCGACTATATTCTCAATCGTGTTGGTGCCTGCGGTGTGGCCTGGGGTGCATACAGCCAAAAGGCGGCATCCATCGCCACGGGGTGCAACAGGCTTGGCATACCGGTGGTGCTGGGACCTCACTCCTCCAAATATCGCCGTCTTTACCTCAGCCGCAAGGAGGAGGATGACTGGACGGTGATGGACGGACGGAAGAAGGAGTTGGTGGATACTGAGGAGCCCTCGCCGGAGCACCTGGCCATCGTGGTGGAATCAAAAGAGAGGGCCATGGTGACAATCGCCAAGCTCTGTCTCCGGAAGAACGACACCCCTCCGGGCCGTCAGATAAAGCTCAACCACTATATCGATCTGTATAAAAAGTTTTTTGGCACGTTGCCCGATGATCTCCACCATTACGTCAGGACGGAAAGGGACATCCCCATGTTCTTCAAGAAGGAGGTTCGTCAGTACTTGCAGGAGAAAGGATGGAAACCGAAACCCGCGTTAACTCTGCCAACCCTCATCGGGACGTATGAAACGGAAGTACCTGTAGAGGCCACCATTCGCTAACAAGGAGGAGAGAAGATGTCAAAACCACGTCATCTGGTAAATATCCTGACGGGGACTAAAGGGGCCGCGGAGATGAAGGATGCCGGCCCCTTGGTCAAGACCATTAAGAAGGCGGCGAGGCCGCTGTTAGTCATAGGTCCCCGGGCGCTGGAGATCGAGATAGATGGGAAGCCCTTTATCGAATATCTGGTGGATATCGCAAAGGCCTCAGACATCCCCATCTGCGCCACGGCTCATACCAAGAAAAAACTCTTGGAGCTGGGGGTTACCCCTGATAGCACCTATGACATCATCGAGATTATAAACCACCTCAAAGATCCGGAATGGAAGGGCGTCAAGGGCGAAGGATGCCACGACCTGGTGATGTTCGGGGGTTTTCGAACCGATCTGGGGAACCAGGGGCTTTCGACACTCAAGCATTTTGCGCCACACCTGAAGACGATGACCGTATGCAAGTACTACTACCCGAATGCGACCTTCTCGCTACCCAACTACCGGAAGGATGAGGAGTGGAAGGCACTGCTGGAAGGGATTATTGAAGAGCTGAAATAAAAATAATAAACCAAGGAGGGAGGAAAAATGCCTGAATTTCATGTTGATATAGGGCCTCAATACGAAGGAGAAAGGGTGCGAAAGGAGGACCTCTATGTGGAGTTCGGGGGTCCAAAGGTGGAAAACAAGGCAGAACTGGTCGTCATGAAGGGACTTGATGAGGTGGACAATGAAAAGGTGGAAGTGATAGGACCGGACATAAGTGATATGGAGGAGGGAGGGAGCTACCCCCTCTTTGTGGAGGTCTTCGTGGCAGGGGAGCAGTTGGAGAAGGATATGGAGCCC
>CP070817.1:265856-270314 GCA_020344255.1 Deltaproteobacteria bacterium
GACTACACCAAAAGAAGACGGCTCTTCACCCAGGGAAGCACATGCGTAGATCTGCAACATCAGCCCCTCGACCTCAATCAGATCAACGAGTGGGTCAAGTATTCATGGTATGAAACTGACACTTCAGGACGCCATCCCTCTAATGGAGAGACCAAACCCATGCCCCGGAAAGAGGAGGGTTATTCCTGGATAAAGGCGCCACGATACAAAGGAAATGTTCATGAGGTTGGCCCACTGGCAAGGGTCGCCGTGGGTTATGCTGCGGGCGATCCTGCAATAAAGGAGATGGTGGACTCGGTCCTCAGTCATTTTAAGGCGTCGCCAAACGTTCTGTTCTCCGTCCTCGGAAGGCATGCAGCCCGGGCGCTCTGCGCCCTCCACATAGCGAATAATTTGGAGCAATGGGTACTTGAATTACAGCCTGATATGCCGGTCTATGTTGATTACACTGTTCCCGAAGAGGGGACTGGTGTGGGGATCGTAGATGCTGCGCGGGGCGCTTTGGGCCACTGGATTGCCATTAGAGATAGAAGAATTGGCAAATATCAATGCGTTGTTCCCACGACGTGGAATGCGTCCCCTATGGACGATAAAGGCAATCATGGACCCATTGAACAGGCCTTGGTAGGGACAAAGGTGAAGGATGAGGGGAATCCATTTGAGATCGTCCGGATTGTCCGGTCCTTTGATCCGTGCATCGCCTGTGCTGTCCATCTGTTGAACCATAGGGGACGCGAGTTGAGGAGACACATCATAGCCTAAAACAGGAGGGTTACGATGTTAAGGTCGGAGCAGAAGCCATTTGAGGAGATACTTGGATACTTGGAGGGTGAAGACAAGGTCTTTATCTTGGGATGTGATGGTTGTGCGCAATCAAGCCAGACAGGAGGAATGCCCCAGGTACTGGCAACGAAGCAGCTATTAGAGGGGGTCGGGAAGGAGGTGGCAGGCTACAGCGTGATCGATTTTCTCTGCGAGAAGGCACTCGTAGCGTCAAGGCTTCGTCCCCTCGAAGAAAAAGTGATGGAGGCGGATTCTCTGTTGGTGTTGACCTGTGGGGTTGGGGTTCAGTCAGTGGCTGCCATGGTGCAAAAACCCGTCCATCCCGGCTGTAATACCATATCCCTCGGTGGCAGCCGGGGTGAGTGGCGGGGCTCAGAGCGGTGCCTGGAATGTGGCGATTGCCTCCTCCATTACACCGGTGGGATCTGTCCCCTAACGGCCTGTTCGAAAGGCCTGAGAAATGGCGCCTGCGGCGGGGCCTCTAATGGGAAGTGCGAGGTCAGCAGGGAAAAGGATTGTGGCTGGGAGCAGATTCACGAACGACTAAGAGAGGTGGGGAGGTTGGATCAGCTGAAACATTTCATTCCGCCCAAGAGCTGGAACAAGATGAGGCCAAGACCGGAAATGCTTTCTACATCCCTTTGGGCCCTTGAACAAAAGGATTAATGGAGAGAGGAGGGCGAAGATTATGGCTCTGAAAGATGCGCTTGAAAGCGGGAAATTCGCCATTACAACTGAGGTTGGTCCCTTAAAAGGAACCGATACGTCAGAAATTGTGGAGGTGGCGGGACTCCTCAATGGAAACGTGGACGGTGTGAATGTTACCGATCAGCAAAGCGCGGTGATGAGGCTTGGTTCACTGGCAACGTGCGCTCTGCTTGTAGAAAAGGGTTTGGATCCCATTTTTCAGATGACCTGCCGGGATAGAAACAGGATTGCCCTGCAATCCGATTTGCTCAATGCCCATGTGTTTGGGATACGGAACGTCCTGGCAATCTCCGGTGATTTTCCGACGTTAGGGGATCACATCGATGCCAAAGATGTCTATGACCTGGACTCTGAGCAATTAATCTGGACCATTAATCGAATGAATGAAGGCTATGATCTGGCCGGCAATGAACTTCAGGGGAAGACAGACTTCTTTATCGGGGCTGTGGTGAAGCCAGTATCCGATACGGACGCCTCTTTTGAGCTCCAGCTGGCGATGATGGAGAAAAAGATCAGTGTGGGAGCCCGCTTTTTCCAGACGCAAGCGGTCTATGACGTGGATGCGTTCGAAAGGTTTATGAAGAGGGCGGAGCAGTTCAAACTGCCTATCCTGGTGGGGATTATCCCCCTGAAGTCAGTCGGTATGGCGAGGTACATGAACAACAATGTCGCGGGTGTCTTTGTGCCTGAACACCTGATCGACGAGATGGCTAAGGCAGAGGACAAAGCGGCAACAGGCTTGGAGGTAGCCGCGAGGCTTATCAATAACTTAAAGGATCTCTGCCAAGGGGTCCACATCATGGCCATAGGCTGGGAGAAAAAGGTCCCCCAGATCCTACAGCTTGCGAACCTGGCCTAATAAGGAACGGTACACCTCTGAATCGAAGGCCTTGATGATATGGCTTAAAGGAACGGGCGGTTAAGGGATAGTTTGAAATGGCGGCGAAGAGAAGAGCGGTGATAATCGGGGTTGGGAATCTCATCCTCAAGGATGAAGGGGTGGGTGTTCACGTGGTGAGAGAGTTGGCGGGCAGGGAACTACCCTCCGGTGTTGAGGCCATAGATGGAGGCACGGCCACAATGGACCTCTTACCGGTGATCCATGAAGCAGCGAGGATCATCGTGATTGACGCCCTGCGGGCGGGAGGGGAGCCAGGTACTATCTACAAGCTCTTTCCCGAAGATCTTACCTGTGAGAGCGAAAGACCCCTTTCACTCCACCAAGTTGGTTTGCTCGAGGTCTTGGGGATGGCGAGGCAGCTTGGTGGCAACGGAGAGGCGGTGATTATCGGGGTGGAACCGAAGGAGATCTCGTGGGGAATGGAGCTTTCACCGGAGATAGTGGCGAAAATACCGAATGTGATAGAGGCAGTCTTCAAAGAGCTTGAGGGATTGTGCTAAGAAATGTTTCAGGGTAAATTTGTATTATGCATGAACTCGCAATAGCCCAGAGCCTCCTCAAGATCGTGGAAGAGGAAGCCCTTCCCTATCAAGGGGCAAAGGTGACACGGGTCAAGCTGCTGATAGGGAGACTGAGCGGGGTAGTACCGGATGCCCTAAAATTTGCCTTTGAAGTGATAAGCCAAGGGGGTGTAGCTGAGGGGGCATCTCTGGAGATTCAGGAGGTGCCGGTGAGGCTTCGATGCCATCAGTGCGGGGAGGTGTTCGTTGTGGACAACCCTTTCTTGACTTGTCCCCACTGTGAGGGCACCGGTGTAGAGATGGTTTCGGGGAGGGAACTGGAGATAACGGGTATGGAGATAGAAGATGGAAATCAAGGTGGTCAAGAGCATCCTTGAGGCGAATGAGGTGATCGCCTCCCAGAATAGGGAAGTCTTTTCCCAGAAAGGGGTCTATGTGGTCAACCTGATGGGTAGCCCCGGTGCAGGGAAGACCACGCTGTTGGAAAGGACCATAGAGTATATGAAAGAGAAGAAGCGCATGGCAGTTATCGAGGGGGACATCGCTACCTCACGAGATGCGGAAAGGATTGCCGCCCATGCCATCCCCACTGTGCAGATAAATACAGGTGGTGCCTGTCACCTTGATGGGAATATGGTGAGGGGGGGACTGCAAGAGTTGGATTTCGAACAGATAGATCTTCTCCTTGTGGAGAATGTGGGGAACCTGGTGTGCCCCGCTGAGTTCAGGATCGGCGAGGATGCCAAGGTGATGATCATCTCGGTCACCGAAGGAGATGACAAGGCCCTGAAGTATCCCCTGATGTTTCAGGTCTCCTCCGTCTTACTGTTGAACAAGATCGACCTGCTTCCCCACCTGGACTTCGACCTGGAGAGATTTCGCAGCGACGCCCTGAAGGTAAATCCTCACTTGGCGGTACTGACCATCTCTTGCAAAACGGGCGAAGGGCTCGACAACTGGTTCAGATGGCTTGAAGAGAAGGTTAACAAAAAGGCGACCTCATGGAAGAGATAAGGGTTCTTATTCAGATAGAGGGGGTCGTCCAAGGGGTGGGATTTCGCCCCTTCATTTACGGCATCGCCCGACGCTATGATCTGAAGGGGTGGGTCCTCAATGATGAAAAAGGGGTCCAAATAGAGGTTGAGGGGGAAAAAGGGGGAGTAGATGGCTTCCTCTCTGAGCTCTCTTCTCCTCCCCCTCTTGCCCTGATAGAAAGGACGACTGTAGACTATCTCCCTCCTGTGGGCTATGAAGATTTTGAGATAAAGGGGAGCATAGGGGGGGAGGAGCGCTTTGCCCTGATCCCACCTGATATCGCCACTTGTAATGATTGCCTAGAGGAACTCTCCGATCCTAGGGATCGCCGGTTTCGATACCCCTTTACTAACTGCACCAACTGTGGGCCTCGCTTCACCATCATCGAGGACATCCCCTACGACCGCGACAAGACTACGATGGCCTCCTTCAAGATGTGCCCCCTCTGCAGCAGGGAGTATCACGATCCATCGAATCGTCGGTTTCACGCCCAACCCAACGCCTGCCCAA
>CP070817.1:270414-277868 GCA_020344255.1 Deltaproteobacteria bacterium
AAGGGATATATGCCATCTCCTCATGGCAGGAGATGGGCTATCTTTTGGTGCCCAGGCTGGCTCTGATCATGGGACTCCTTCTCCTCCCCTTTATTATCCCCAGCCTGTACTGGCAACGGGTGATATTCATCGTTTTTATATACGCCTTGCTCTCCCTGGGTTTCGATTTCCTGGCCCATTTCGTGGGGTTGGTATCCCTGGGGGGTGGCTTCTTCATCGGGGTTGGCGCATACCTCGCAGCCATCCTGAACACATCCCTGGGGTTACCGCCGGCCGTGACCATCCCCATCGCCACCATAATTGGAGGGGCGATCTGTACGTTGCTACTGTTGCCTTGTCTGCCCCTTAGGGGTATCTACTTTGCCATAGTGACGCTTATGTATCCATTGGTCCTGATGAGAATCATAGAGGCACTGAATATCCTGGGAGGAACCGACGGTATAGTTGGGGTGGCCAGCTTCCAAAGCAGATGGATAGAGCAATATTTTATTATAGCCATGGTCCTCATCTCCCTCTTTGGGCTGAGGAGGTTGGTCAATGAGGATATGGGGCTGGTGTTTCGGGGGGTGAAGGACAACGACCAGGCGGTCAAGGCCTCTGGTATCAGCATCACCTTTTACAAATCAGTTGCCGTCTTTATCACCTCTGCCCTGGGCTGTCTCGGAGGTGCCTATCTGGCCCATTTCTATATGTGGGCCGGTATCTCGCAGTTCGCCCTCGATTTTTCCATCATTCCCATCGCCGCTACGGTAATAGGTGGAGGAGGCACGTTGGTGGGGCCCCTCTTGGGAACTTTTATCCTGGTCCCTATCTCGGAATTATTGCGGGCCGTTGGCACCCTCAGGATCGTCTTCTATGCCCTCATCTTGACGGCCTTCATTGTATTCAGGAGCGAGGGGATAATGGTCTATGGCCAGCGGAAATACCATCAGTTTGAAAGGTGGGTCAAGGTGTGAATCCGAAGATCATCCTCCAGGTGGAAAAGGTCAGCAAGGCCTTTGGCGGCGTTCAGGCGTTGGCCAATGTCAGCTTCGAGGTATTTGAAGGTGAGATATTTGGCATTATCGGCCCCAATGGGTCGGGGAAGACCACCCTTATCAACTGCGTCACCGGTTTTATCAAGATGGACTCGGGAAAAGTCTTTTATCGGGATAAGGATATCAGTGGGCGAGCACCTCATAAGATCGCTGACCTGGGGATTACCAGGACCTTTCAGGTCATGAGGCCCTATTACACCCTGCCCGCCTATAAAAACCTCATCGTGCCCCTCTTTTCACCCAGAGCTAGACGTACTGGTGGATGGAGGGGGGGAGGCAGACTTGGGGATCGGGATACCGTGGGGATTGATATACTAGAGGAGATCGGCTTTGAGCGCGACTCCTTTGTCCCCTATAAACTCGCCTCTACGCTGCCCACGGGTTATCTGAAACGCCTGGAACTCGCAAGATGCCTGGCATTAAGGCCCGAAGTAATCATCTGCGATGAGGTCTTCTCCGGGTTGAGCATGAGTGAGATAGCGAGTATGGTCCCACTCATAGAGAGGTTGCAGATGGATGGTATTACCCTGGTCATGATCGAGCACCGCCTGAGGGAGCTCTTCCGGGTTGCCAATAGGGTGATGGTGCTGAACTTTGGGGAGAAACTCACCGAAGGCACCCCCGAGGAGGTCATGGAGGATGAAAGGGTAAGGGAGGCCTATATCGGTTCCGCGGAGATATAGGATGCTGGAAGCCACCGGAATCATGGTGTTCTACGAAAATATGCTGGCCATCAACAATGTCAGCATTCAGTGTGAAGAAGGCCAGATTGTGGGCATCTTTGGGGCCAACAGTGCAGGCAAGTCCAGCCTTATGTACACCATCTCGGGGATAATTCTCGATATCAAGAAGAAAGAGGAGATGGCAGGGGGGGAGAGGATAACGGTGCTCGGTGAGATCCAGTATAATGGGGAGGACATCAAAGATCTCAAGCCCAGTCAGAGGGCCAAAAGGGGGATCATCCTTTGTCCAGAGCGGAGGAGAATCTTCGCAGAAAGCAGTGTACTGGAGAATCTAAGGATCGGCGGTTATCTAGCTACAACCTCTCAGATGAAAGAGACGCTGGAGTACGTCTTCACAATATTTCCTCCCTTAAGAAAGTTGAAGGGGAGGGTGGGGGGTTTTCTCAGCGGGGGTGAGCAGCAGATGCTCGCCATTGGGAGGGCCCTCATGGCACAGCCCAAGCTCCTTCTGTTGGATGAACCGTTGCTGGGATTGAGCCCTGCCATCCAATCGATGCTGGTCAAGGAGATTAGAGAGATCAGGGACCAACAGGGGATTTCCGTCATCATCAGCGAGCAGTATGCAAGGCCAGTTTTGCCCATCGTGGATTATGCTTATATCCTCGAAAACGGTTCGGCAGTCCTCGAGGGAACAGGCAAGGAACTCTTGGAAAATCCCGACGTAAAGGCCGCCTATTTCGGGATGTGAGGAAGGCAGGAGATATGAAAAAGGAGCAAGGGGAGAGGGGGTACACGCTGGAGGGGTTGAAAATCGAGAGAGGGGAGGAAGAATCCACCTTCACCCGCTTTGAGCAAGCGAGTCAGCGATTCCCCGACAGACCTGCGATAATCTACCTGGGAGAGGTCTTTACTTACTCTCGCTTGAAAGAGCTCACAGACCGGTTTACCACTGCCCTATACGACTTAGGGGTAGGTCCGCAGGACAAAGTCATGATCTATACCCCCAATTGCCCCCAGTGGATCATCGCTAATTTTGCCATCAATAAGGTGGGGGCAGTGGTGGTTCCTGTCTCGCCTATATACACCGCTTTCGAAGTAGAGTATATGCTCAATGATGCCCAGGTGGAGACACTGATCTGTATGGATACCAATTATGGTTACGTGAAAGAGGTTTTTCCCAAGACCCCTCTGAAGAAGGTGATCGTCACCAATCTGGCCGATCTGCTCCCTGTCTGGAAGAGGGGGGTGGGCTATCTGTTCGATAAGATCCCCATGGGAAAGGTGGAGCGTGAAGAGGGGGTTTATTTCTTCAAGGACCTCATACGGAGATTTCCTCCTGCTCCTCCCCAGATATCTATAGACCAATGGCTAGATCTGGCGTATATCATGTACACCGGTGGCACTACAGGGTTCCCCAAAGGGGTGCCTGGTAACCACATGGGGGAAGTCTCTTACATAAGGGACTATATGGAGGATGTGGTCGGAGGATATATCAACCAGGGACAGGACGTCGTCCTAATGGTAAACCCGCTCTTTCACATTATGGCCAAGGGTTTCACCATAGCTACGGGTCTTAACTATGGAAATACCATCGTCCTGATGCCCACGCCTGTGGTGGATGCTGTCCTTTCAGCGATTCAGAGATATAAGGTTAGGTGGATGCTGGGAGTTCCGGCCCTCTACCGGATGATCCTCGAAAATGATCGGATAGACCTTTATGACCTGAGTTCCCTCCGTTACTGTTATTGTGGAGGGGATGTCCTCCCTGTTGAGGTCTTCAAGAGGTGGGAAGAAAGATATGGCGTCTCTATCTACCAGGTCTATGGGTCCACTGAGGCAGGTCATGCTTCTTACAGCAAACTCGATAGAGAGCCAGCACCCACCAATGTTGGGCATCCCCTGAAGTCCAGGAGGTGTGTAGTAGTGGATCCCGATGCCTTGAAGGTCCTTTCTCAGGGGGAGGTGGGGGAGCTTTTGATCACCTCAGATTACACCATCAAGAGTTACTGGAATAAACCTGAGGAGACCGAGAGGTCTTATGTGCAGTTGGACGGAGAGATCTACTACCGCATGGGTGATTTTGTTCGCATTGATGAGGAGGGGCAGATCGAGTTTGTCGAGAGGACAGCGGATATCATAAAGTACAAAGCATACAGGGTCTCGGCTTCGGAGGTCGAGGCGATCCTGCAAGATCATCCCACAGTTATAGGGGCATGTGTTGTGGGGGTGCCCGATACAAATGTGGGTGAGCGGATAAAGGCTATCGTCGTAATGAAAGAGGATGCGAGGGGGGTAGGCGCATCAGAGCTAATAAAGTGGTGTCGGAAGAGACTTGCCTCCTATAAGGTGCCACAATATATAGAGTTCAGGGATATGTTGCCAAAATCTAAGGTCGGAAAGCTCCTGCGGCGCGAAATAAGGGAGGAAGAGCGCCGGAGAATGGAAAAGGAGAAGAGATAAAAGATATCCAAAGTTTTACTTATCCCTCACTCTTCTTCAACTTTTCCCTCATTTTTTGCCCTTCTTTGTATCTGCTCTTTGGGAATCATCTTGTTCCATGGCCTCACTCCACCTTTTCGTTTTGAGAGGATAAGACCAGATGTCCTCTCGCCCCTGTATATCAAATCTTTTCCTGAAAGATGGGGATGGACCTCTATTTTCATGTAATGACGCTTAATCCTTGACAAAAAAGGATTGTAATGATAATTTACAACCAACATTTGTTTCATAATGCGCCAAAAAAGAAACTGTTATTATCATAGCAAAGAAGATCCTACTATGGGGAGGATACCTTGGAACCCGTAGAGGGGCAAAATTTTCAAGCCTTAAGGCCATCGGATTTCCCCGCCACCAACTTCTTTATGCACCTCTCCAATGGTACAAAGTACTTCCGTAACAAGGAGTTTGAGAAGGCTATCAGTGAATGGGAGGAGGCCGGCAAGCTACGGCCCGATTCTATCCGTTTCAAGAGGATGCCGGGCAGTGTCCTTTTTCGGAGCAGTTTGGATGATATCCCACTGGTGGGTCTCTTGTATGTCGTGTCCTCCAACGCCCAAACGGGTGTTGGTATTGTGCGTAGCGAATATGCCTTTAAGGAAGTCTTTTTCAAAGAAGGGTGGGTCGTCTTCGCCCGCACCACTAAGTCTGAGGAGAGGATAGGCAACTTTATGACCAAGAGAGGTCTTATCTCCCCGTCCAATTTAGACAGAATGGCCGTGATAGCCAAAAGGGATGGGGTGAAGCTTGGCAGATTCTTAGTGACGAAGGGATTGCTGTCAGAGAAGGAGCTCCATGAATTGCTGGATTTTCAGATAAAGGAGATCCTCTGCGACCTCTTTTCCTGGAAAGAAGGGGAGTTTTATTTTGCCGAAAAGGAGGTAGCGGAAGAAGATGTGGTGGTAAGTTATAGCCCCCTGGACTTGGCCCTGTTGGCTGCCAGGAGGGCCCTCGACTTTTCTACCTTTCGGAAGATGATTCCCCACAGCAAGGTAATCTTCCGAATCCCCCCCTATATCGAGAGGGATATGGCGGGGGTCATGGAGAAATTAGATGCCAATGAAAAGTTTATCTTTTCCTTGATCGATGGGAGAAGAAATATCGACCAACTGATTAAATTCAGCGGAAATGACGAGATCTCCGCCATAAATATCCTCTATCGCCTGGTATTAATGGGCTTGATTAAGAAATCGAGGGATATCGGTACCTATGAGGACACGGAGTTCAAGGAGATCTACAGGTTCTTAAGGACATTTTTGGAGGTCTTTCGGCTGGTGGTGGACGATTTAAGTAAAGAGTTGGGGGAAAAGGCAAAAGAGGTGTTGGACAAGGCCAGGGAAGGGTTGGCTGAGGAGTACCGCAATATATTTCATGGGATTCCTATTGACAGAGATGTTCCCCTTGACGCGAATAAGATTCTCAAAAACATTGCGCTCTATTATCCAAGCCCTTCCGAGAGATTAATCTTCATTGATGGGTTTTACGAATTTGTATTCAATATTTTACAGGAAATGAACCGAATACTGGGAATGGCCATGACGAAGAGGGTTATCTCAGACATCGACAAAGTTAGATTGGATATCTTCAGGTATTATAGCGATTCTCCTCTCAAGAGGAAGGTATTGGGGGTTTTAGAGAAGATAGTGGCTCAGTTTCCCAGCTGAGGACATTATAAGACCCGAAAGGGGATTGGCCCATGAATATTCCTATTGACATAATGGCTCTGGTACTTTTGCTTTTTTTGATGCTAACTATCTATTTGATCATTATCATCGTCTTCTTATTTGCACGGCGGAAGTATAAGGGCGGATTGATTGAGACAGTGATAAATCTGATTATCTGCACAGTAGGCTTCCTCCTGGTGGCCGATCTGGCATTAGGCTTGATGTATAACTATGGATTTCGGATAGGTATTACCACCCATGTGGCGTTTAAGATCATCGCTATGGTCTTCCTGTCTATAGGGGGGATGAGGTTCTTTGTGAAATGAGACTTTTTTGGGATTTACGAAAGGAGGGCTCAAAGGATTCGTTTAGTATAGGATTTGTCCCAAAATCATATTGATTTTTCTCCATCTCTCCCTTAACATACCAGGGGAAGGTGGACATGTCTCTGGAGGGATGGATCAATTGGGTTATCTCATGGGCCTATACCCCTTATGGGGTGTTGGCCCTTTTCGTTAATGCCTTTGCTGAATCGTCTTTCTTTCCTGTTCCCCCGGACTTATTACTCATCGCCCTCTCCTTACTTCGCCCCTCCTGGGCCCTTGGCTATGCGGCCATGTGTAGCGTGGGATCGGTCTTGGGCGGTGTCTTGGGGTATTTTCTAGGGCTCAAGGGGGGAAGGCCCCTGTTGGAACGTCTCATATCCGAGGAGCGGATCCGTTTGGTGGAGCGCTATTATCAGAAATATGACCTGTGGGCTGTAGGGATTGCTGGCTTTACCCCCATACCCTATAAGGCGTTTACCATCTCGGCGGGGGTTTTTGTCCTCGATCTCAAACGGTTCGTCCTCATCTCTCTTGTGAGCAGGAGCGCTCGCTTCTTTCTGGTAGGTCTGATGATCTACCTGTTCGGGGAGACTATTAAATTTTATATAACAAAATATTTTGATATATTCAGCATTGCCTTTGTGGTCTTGCTGATTATGGGTTTTGTGGCCATCCGTTTCTTCTCTAAGGGTATGGGGAGAAAGGATGAGACCTCAACCGAAAGGAGTATGGAGTGAATCCCGAGATATTCCGTGAGTACGACATCAGAGGAGTGGTGGGTAGGGATCTCACCGAGGAGACTGTCCATGAGTTGGGGAAGGGATGTGGTAGCTATTTTGCGCATCATGGGGTTAAACGGATCACCGTGGGCAGGGATTGTCGCATCAGCTCCGATTTCTTCCGTGATGCCCTCCTGAAGGGACTTTTAGCTAGTGGAATGGAGGTCACCGATGTAGGAGTATGCCCCGCACCGTTGTTGTATTTTTCCATCGTTCACTTGGGGCAGGATGGTGGGGTGATGATCACTGGAAGCCACAACCCACCGGAGTTCAATGGGTTCAAGGTCTGTGTGGGAAAAGATCCTATCTACGGGGAGGAACTGCAGAAGGTTCGAGAGCTGATTGAGAAAGGGGATTATGTCGAGGGAGAGGGGAGATCATCCACCTATGACATCATTAAGGATTACCACCAATTTGTCTTGGAGGACGTCAAGGTGGGGCGAGAGGTCAAGGTGGTGGTCGATGGCGG
>CP070817.1:277968-292741 GCA_020344255.1 Deltaproteobacteria bacterium
AGGAGACAACATCAATCTCCAGGTGGAGTTGATCACCCCCATTGCCTTGGAGAGAGAACTGAGGTTTGCCATCCGGGAAGGCGGCCGCACAGTAGGGGCAGGCGTGGTCACCGAGATCCTGGAATAAGGGCAATAAAGGATGAGAATAATTGTTACCCTTGCCTGTACAGAGTGTAAAAGGAGGAATTATACCACCACGAAAAACAAAAAGACTAACCCGGACAAGCTAGAGTTTAGGAAATATTGCCGTTTTTGCCAAAGGCATACCCTTCATAAAGAATTACGATAGACTCAGGGTCTCTACAAGGGAAGATATCGCTGCCTTCTAACCGACAAAACTATAGGCCAGTAGCTCGAACGGCTAGAGCACCGGACTCCAAATCCGGGGGTTGGGGGTTCGAATCCCTCCTGGCCTGCCACTACTCATTCCCCATTATTTCCGGGTTTCTTTCTACTCCTGAGTCATGAATTGAAGGAAGGATATCTATGGCCGTTAGTGCAAAGAAAGTCATCCAATTCTTAAAAGAAGTCAAGTTTGAGCTCAAGCGGGTTACTTGGCCATCCCGCAAGGACACGTTAGCGGGGACAGCAGTGGTCCTAATCATTGTCTTTATCGCGGCCTTCTTTTTAGGGATTGTGGACTTAGGTCTTTCCAAGTTGATAAAGATAGTCTTAAGAGGCTGATCCCACAATAAGATGTTGTAGGGGAACGGAGAAGATCTCTCCATGGCGCAAAGAATGTATATCGTCCATACCTATTCCGGATATGAGAACAAGGTGAAGGCCTCCTTGGAGGAAAGGATCAGGAAGTTCGAAGAAGAAAAGGAGGAGCAAGGGGAAAAGGGTGCGCGGGGACAATATTTCTCTGAGATCTTGGTCCCTACGGAGACGGTTATAGAGCTGGTCAAGGGGAAAAAGAAGACTTCCTCTCGCAAGATATTTCCTGGCTATATCCTCGTCAAGATGGAGCTCAACGACGAGACCTGGCATGTGGTGAAGGACACTCATAAGGTAACGGGGTTTGCCGGCAGTCGAACCCATCCCACCCCCCTTTCCGACAAGGAGGCGGAGGAACTCATCGTCCAGATTACAGAGGGAGCCTATACACCAAAACCGAAGGTCACCTTCAGCGAGGGGGAGAGTGTGCGGGTGATCGATGGTCCCTTTACCAATTTTGTGGGGACAGTGCAGGAGATAAGGTCCGATAAGAGAAAGGTGAAGGTATTGATCAGCATATTCGGCAGGGCCACCCCCATCGAATTGGATTTCATTCAGATAGAGCGCAATTGATATATGGAGGCATTATGGCGAAGAAAAAGGAGGAAATAGGTTCTATAAAATTGCAGATACCAGCCGGACAGGCCACTCCCTCCCCTCCGGTGGGCCCTGCCCTGGGGCAATATGGCCTCAATATCATGGAATTTTGCAAGGCCTTTAACGAGAAGACCAAAGGACAGGAGGGGACTATTATCCCCGTGGTCATTACTGTGTATGCCGACAGGACTTACACCTTCATCACGAAGACCCCACCTACTTCGGTTCTCTTAAAGCAAGCCGCTAAGATCGCCAAAGGGTCTGGTGAGCCCAATAGAGATAAGGTGGGAGAGGTCGCCAGGGAGCAAATCAGGGAAATAGCCCAGATCAAGATGCCCGATCTTAACGCCGATGATCTCGAGGCGGCCACCAAGATGATCGAGGGGACGGCCAAGAGTATGGGAATAGAGATAGTATAGAGGAAGCTGCTATGGGCAAAAGGGGTAAAAAATATATGGAGGCCAAAAAGAAGGTCGATAGGGCCAAGAGGTATGACATGGAGGAGGCCTTACATCTCCTGCCCGAAACCTCCTATACCCGTTTTGATGCGAGTGTAGATGTAGCTATTAAACTGGGGGTAGATCCCAAGAAGCCCGATCAAATGGTCAGGGGGACAGTGGTCCTTCCCCATGGGACGGGAAAGGAGGTAAAGATCTTGGTCTTTGCCCAGGGAGAGAAAGAGAAGGAGGCCAGGGAGGCTGGGGCCGATTATGTTGGTGGAGAGGAACTGGTGGAGAATATATCCAAAGGGTGGCTAGAATTTGATAAGGCCATCGCCACCCCTGATATGATGAAGTTGGTCAGCAAGTTGGGCAAGATCTTGGGACCAAGGGGATTAATGCCCAACCCAAAGGTTGGTACGGTGACTTTTGAGGTGGACAAGGCGGTGAGGGACATCAAGTCTGGTAAAGTAGAGTTCAAGGTGGATAAGGCAGGGAACCTCCACGTCTCCGTGGGAAAGGTCTCCTTCGGTCACGAGAAATTGATGGAAAATATCATTGCCCTTTTGGACTCTGTGATAAAGGCAAAGCCTGCCTCCAGCAAGGGCACCTATTTGAGAGGACTCGCCCTCTGCACGACGATGAGTCCAGGGATCAAGGTCGACCCCCTCTCGGTAAGGAATCTCATGAGGGCATAGTTGCCCGCAGGATAAAAGGAGGGAGCTAGGTTGTACAGAAGAGAGAAAGAGGCTCGGGTAGCGGATCTACATGAAAAGTTTAAAGGGGTGAAGGCCGCTATCTTGACGGACTTCACCGGCCTGAATGTAGAACAGATAAACCAGCTCCGACAGAGGTTGAAAAAGAGCGCTGTGGAGTACAGGGTGGTCAAGAATACCATTTTGCGGCGTGCCTCTGAAAAGACCGATATGGAGCTCCTGGCAGAATACTTCACCGGCCCCAACGCCATCGCCCTTGCCTATGAAGATCCTATGGAACCAGCGAAGATCTTGACGGAGTTCAGTAAAGAGCAACCTGCGTTGGAAGTAAAGGCAGGGATGGTGGAGGGGAGGGTATTGGCCCCTGACGGTATCAGAGCTCTGGCCTCCCTCCCGAGCAAGGAGTTCCTGATAGCAAACCTCTTGGCGCTGTTAACGGTAGTTCCCACCCGCCTTCTCCAGGTCCTCAACAATCCGATGCTGAGCTTGGTGTGTATCTTAGACGGGGTTAAGGGAGCGAAGGAAAAAGGATAAATAATCGGGGGTGTCCCGAAAGAAGGTTGAAGGAGGTAATAAGGAGATGGCAAAGGCAAAGATTAAGAAAGAAGACGTGATCAAGTATATCGAGGAGATGACGGTGCTGGAGTTATCGGAATTGGTCAAGGAACTGGAGGAACGTTTTGGCGTGACGGCTGCAGCTCCGATGGCCATGGGCGTAGCGCCAGGGGCGGGTGCTGGGGTAGCTCCAGCCCCAGCTGAAGAGGAAAAGACGGAGTTTGATGTTATCCTGACCTCTTTTGGCGATAAGAAGATACAGGTGATCAAAGCGGTGCGGGAGGTGACCAACCTAGGTCTGAAGGAGGCCAAAGACCTAGTCGAAGGTGCCCCCCAGACGGTAAAGGAGAAGGCCTCCAAAGAGGAAGCCGATAAAATAAAGCAAAAATTGGAAGAAGCTGGGGGGGGAGTAGAAATCAAATAGAAGAGACGAAAGATTTGATACCATTAAGAGGGTATTTCTCAATTATCGGCATAGGGCAGTACAAAGAGTCAGGGGGAAGTTTCCCTTTTCGTCCAACTCTAACGTAAGAAGAGGATTATTCAATGGCTCATTCCATTATTGATAGTCGGAGGCTTAGGAGGCACTATGGCAAAATAAAAGAGATCCTGGAGATCTCTAATCTTATTGATATTCAGTTGAGCTCTTACGAGAAGTTCCTCCAGAAGGATGTCCCACCGGAAGAGCGTAAAGACATCGGCTTGCAGGGGGTGTTTAAGCAGGTCTTTCCCATCAAGGACTTCTACGAGACGGCAGAGTTACGGTTTGTGAAATATCATCTCGGGAAACCCAAATACGATGTAAAGGAATGCCTATTGAAAGGGATCACCTACGCTGCTCCTCTGCGGGTAACCATCCAGCTCATCATCTATGATGTCCATGAGGGGGTCAAGACGGGACAGATAAAGGCCATCAAGGAACAAGAGGTATATTATGGCGAGGTCCCCTTAATGACCGATACCGGGACCTTCATCATCAATGGTACGGAGAGGGTCATCGTAAGCCAACTTCATCGCTCCCCTGGAGTCTTCTTTGATCAGGAGCTACCCAAGACCCATATGGGAAGGCCCGTCTATTTTGCGCGGATCATACCCTATCGGGGATCTTGGATTGATCTCGAGTTTGACCAAAAGGATATCCTCTATGTACGGATCGACAGGAGGAGAAAGATCCCTGTGACGGTCTTCCTTAAAGCCCTCGGTTATTCCACGCAGGAACTCTTGGATATCTTCTATACGAAGGAGAAAATCACAGTAGACATCCAAGGATTTCGTAAGAGGCTGGAGCATGATCTCCTCGTGGGACATCGGGCCCTGGCAGATATCATTGACCCCAAGACAAAAGAGCCCATCGTCAAAAAGAACAGGAAGATCACCGAAGCGATGGTAAAAAAGTTAGCGGCTGCGGGCATCTTTGAGATCTCCGTCGAACCCGATACCTTGGTGGGTAGGGTAACGGCTGACAACATGGTGGACCATGCCACCGGGGAGATTCTCGTGGAGATCAACCAAGCGCTGACCGAGGAGAATATCAAAGAGATCAGGGAACGAGGGATAAAGGAATTTGAGGTTCTCTTTTTAGAGGACATCAAGGGCAGCCCCTCCTTGAGGGAGACCCTCTTAGCGGATAAAATCGTCCTTTCTGAGGAAGAAAAGGAGCAGTTGCCCCTTTCCGATCCTGCCACTATCGTCCAAAGAGAGCAGGAGAAGGCCATCATTGAGATCTATCGACGTCTGCGGCCGGGGGATCCTCCTACCTTGGAAACTGCCAGAGCCCTGTTCAATAACCTCTTCTTCAATCCAGAGAGATATGATCTCTCCAAGGTGGGACGTATGAAGATAAATCACAAGCTGGGCCTCGATGTCCCCATGGAGGTGATCACCCTCAGACGCGAGGATATTCTGGAGGTAGTGAAATACCTCATCAGCCTCAAGGAGGGCAGGGGAGGTGTCGATGACATCGACCATCTGGGAAACCGCCGGGTGAGGACCGTGGGGGAACTGTTGGAGAATCAATTCCACATCGGTTTAGTCAGGGTAGAGAGGGCCATCAAAGAGAGGATGACTTTACAAGAAGTGGAGACTTTAATGCCCCACGACCTCATTAATTCAAAGCCCTTGACGGCAGTAGTGAGGGAGTTCTTCGGCAGCAGTCAGCTCTCTCAATTTATGGATCAGACCAATCCCCTCTCAGAGATCACCCACAAGAGGAGGTTGAGCGCCTTGGGTCCTGGAGGACTCACCAGGGAGAGGGCTGGCTTTGAGGTCCGTGATGTTCATCCCTCCCACTATGGAAGAATCTGCCCCATTGAAACCCCTGAAGGCCCCAATATCGGGCTTATCGTCTCCTTGAGTACCTATGCTCGGGTCAACGAGTATGGCTTCATCGAAACCCCCTACCGCAAGGTGGAAGGCGGGCGGGTTACCGACCAAATCGAATATCTCTTCGCCTTAGATGAGGAGAGATACACCATTGCTCAAGCCAACGCCTCCATCGATAAAGAAGGGAGGTTTACCAGCAACTTGATCTCTGCCAGGAAGGCCGGGGAGTCCGTCATGGTAAAACCGGAGGAGGTAGACTACATGGATGTCTCCCCCAGGCAACTGGTGAGCGTGGCCAGTTCCCTCATCCCCTTCTTGGAGAATGACGATGCCAACCGGGCCCTAATGGGATCCAATATGCAAAGACAAGCGGTCTCCCTGCTACGTACAGAGGCCCCTCTGATCGGTACTGGAATGGAGAGAATAGTGGCCAGGGATTCGGGGGTCGCAGTGATGAGCAAAAGGCAGGGAGTAGTAGAAAGCGTAGATGCTTCCCGGATAGTGGTCAAGGCTGAGGAGGATGGGGACGGGGTTGGGGTGGATATTTATAATCTCACCAAATATCAACGTTCCAATCAGGGGACCTGCATTAATCAGAAGCCGATCGTTGCCAAAGGTGAGCGGATAGAAAAGGGAGAGGTCGTCGCTGACGGACCTTCCACTAACATGGGCGAATTGGCCTTGGGGCGTAATGTCCTGGTTGCTTTCATGCCTTGGGGTGGCTACAACTTTGAAGACTCCATCCTCGTCAGTGAGAAAATCTTGAAGGAAGATATATATAGCTCCATCCATATCGAGGAATTGGAGTGTGCGGCACGGGAGACAAAACTCGGCAGGGAAGAGATCACTCGGGATATCCCCAATGTGGGAGAGGAAATGCTGAAAGATCTGGATGAGAGTGGGATCATCCGCATTGGAGCTGAGGCAAAGCCAGCGGACATCTTAGTGGGTAAGATCACCCCCAAAGGGGAGACTCAACTTTCGCCTGAAGAGAAGCTACTTCGGGCCATCTTCGGTGAGAAGGCAAGCGACGTCAAGGACACATCTCTACGGATCCCCCATGGGATCGAAGGAGTGGTGATCGATGCCAAGGTCTTCACCAGAAGAGGGGCGGAGAAGGACAAAAGGGCCAAGGAGATTGAGGACGAAGAGGCGAGAAAGATCGTCAATGATCGAGATGCGGAGATCGCCATTATCGAGACCTATACCAGAGAGCGAATTCGTGAACTTTTGGTGGGAAAGAGGACTACTGCGCCCTTGAAGGACCTTCTTCAGGGGAAGACAGTAATAGAAAACGGCGTGAAGTTGACCGAGGAGGTCCTCCGGATGATACCGTGGGAGAGGTGGAGGGAGATATCCATCCACAATGAGCAAATCAAGGCGGAGGTGGATCATCTCGTTACAGGGGGGATCAAGGAGATCGAGGCGATGAAAGAGAAGGCGGAGGAGAATTTAAAAAAGCTGGAGTTAGGGGATGAACTCCCCCCTGGGATGAGCAAGGTGGTAAAGGTCTATATCGCCATGAAGAGGAGGGTCTCAGTAGGAGACAAGCTCTCCGGGCGCCACGGAAACAAGGGGATCGTATCGAGGATATTGCCTCAGGAGGATATGCCATATTTAGAGGATGGAACCCCCGTGGATATGGTCTTAAATCCTCTAGGGGTCCCCTCCCGGATGAACTTGGGCCAGATCTTAGAGACTCACCTTGGTTGGGCGGCCAAGGGATTGGGGAGCAAGATCGACGAATACCTGAGCGATGACAAGGGAATAGATGAGCTCAGGAATTTTCTGAAGGAGATCTTCGCCAAGGAGGAAATAAAGAAGATTATCGACAAGGCCAGTAAAGAAGAGTTGGTGAGGTTTGCCCGAAGGTTGAGAGATGGAGTCTATATGTCCGTCCCGGTCTTTGATGGGGCATCGGAGGGGGAAATCAAGCATGCCCTGGAGAAAGCCGGCCTCCCCCTCCTGGGCCAAACTGCTCTCTATGACGGCCGCACTGGAGAACCCTTTGCCCAGAAGGCCACTGTCGGTTACATGTACATGCTCAAGCTACACCATCTGGTGGATGAAAAGATCCACGCCCGTTCTATCGGACCTTATTCGCTGGTGACGCAACAGCCCTTGGGGGGAAAGGCACAATTCGGCGGGCAGAGGTTGGGAGAGATGGAGGTTTGGGCCTTGGAGGCATACGGGGCCGCCTATGCACTGCAGGAATTTTTGACTGTCAAATCGGACGATCAGGCTGGCAGGACCAGGGCTTATGAGGCCATTGTGAAGGGAAAGGATGTCCTGGAGCCCGGGATCCCGGAATCATTTAATGTCCTCGTGAAGGAGCTCCAGGGGCTCTGTCTCAATGTAGAGCTCGTGGAGGAGGAAAAAGAGCCTGAAGAGGAAACTTAAGGTAAAGGAGGTTTTGCCTTGGAAGAGTATTTACTTTCATTCTTTGAAAAGCCCAAAGATCCATCTAGCTTTAATGCTATAAGGATCTCCTTGTCCTCTCCTGAGCAAATCAGGAGTTGGTCCCATGGAGAGGTAAAGAAACCAGAGACCATCAATTACCGAACTTTTAAGCCGGAGAGGGATGGTCTATTTTGTGCCAGGATATTCGGGCCTGTGAAGGACTACGAGTGCAACTGCGGCAAATACAAGCGGATGAAACACAGGGGCATTGTCTGTGAGAAGTGTGGGGTTGAAGTGATTCAGTCTAAGGTCCGGAGGGAGAGGATGGGTCATATAGAGTTGGCGGCACCAGTGGCCCATATCTGGTTCTTGAAGAGCATCCCAAGCAAGATCGGCGTGGTCCTGGATATGACCTTGAAGGAACTGGAGCGAGTCCTTTACTTCGAATCCTATGTAATCATCGATCCCAAAGATACCCCCCTCAAAGAAGGAGACTTGATCAGCGAGGAGAAATATCGAGAGATCAAGGAGAAATACGGGAAGGATGCCATAGAGGTCGGGGTGGGAGCGGGGGCCGTCAAGAAACTCCTTCAAAAGGTAGATGTAGAGAAGCTGGCCGAGCGCCTCCGTTTTGACATGAAGGAGACCCAATCTGAGGCCAAGCGCAAAAAGTTAGCCAAACGCTTAAGGATCATCGAGGCCTCTCGTGACTCCGGGAATAAGCCAGAGTGGATGATCTTAGATGTCATCCCCGTCATCCCGCCTGATCTCAGACCCTTGGTCCCTCTGGACGGCGGAAGGTTCGCCACCTCTGACCTCAACGACTTATATAGGAGGGTTATCAATAGGAACAATCGACTAAAGAGGCTCTTGGAGTTAAACGCACCGGATATCATCATCCGCAATGAGAAGAGGATGTTGCAGGAGGCAGTGGACGCCCTCTTCGATAATGGCAAGAGGGGAAGGGTGATCACCGGGGCCAACAAAAAACCCTTGAGATCCCTGAGCGATATGCTCAGGGGGAAGCAGGGGAGGTTCCGCCAAAATCTCTTGGGTAAAAGGGTGGACTATTCGGGAAGATCGGTCATCGTCATCGGACCAGAACTTCGTTTGCACCAATGTGGCCTTCCCAAGAAGATGGCCCTAGAGCTCTTCAAGCCCTTCATTTACAGTAAACTGGAGGAGAGGGGATATGTGACTACCGTCAAAAGCGCCAAAAAGATGGTTGAGAAAGAGAGGCCTGAGGTATGGGATATCCTGGAAGAAGTGATCCGGGAGCATCCCATTCTCCTGAACAGGGCCCCTACCCTGCACCGGCTTGGCATCCAAGCCTTTGAACCCCTTCTGATTGAAGGGAAAGCCATACAGCTACATCCCCTTGTCTGTCTCGCCTTCAACGCCGACTTTGACGGAGATCAGATGGCCGTGCATGTCCCACTCTCTGTAGAGGCTCAGACTGAGGCCAGGGTCCTGATGATGTCCACCAACAATATCCTCTCCCCTGCCCATGGAAAGCCGATCATCGTCCCTACCCAGGATATCGTCTTAGGCCTCTATTATATGACGAGGGAAACGGAGTATGCCAAGGGGACAGGGAAGATCTTCGCCAACCCGGACGAGGTGAGGATTGCCCATGACGCCCATGAGGTGGATATACATGCCGGTATCAAGGTGAGGATGGATGGCCAATTAGTGGAGACCACTGTAGGAAGGATCCTCCTCAGAGAGGTCGTCCCCGAAGAGGTACCATTTGCATTGATCAACAGAATGATGACTAAAAAGGCGGTGGCCAGCCTCATCGATTATACCTATCGGATGGCAGGGAACAAGAAGACGGTCATCCTGGCGGACAAACTGAAGGATCTGGGTTTCGCTTACGCCACCGTGGCTGGCCTCTCCATTGGTATCGACAATATCCACATCCCCTCTCGAAAGGCTAAGCTCCTGGAGCAGGCCACGAAAGAGGTAGAAAAGGTGAGGCACCAATATATAGATGGGCTGATCACAGACGGGGAAAGGTATAACAAGGTGATCGACATCTGGGCCCAGGTCACCGAAGAGATCGCTAATGAGATGATGAACGAGTTGGGCACGGAAAAGGTGAAGGACTTCCAGGATGAAGAAAAGGCCGTGCCCAGCTTTAATCCCATCTTCATGATGGCCGATTCAGGGGCCAGGGGGACTGCCCAGCAGATACGGCAGTTAGCCGGGATGCGAGGGTTGATGGCTAAGCCATCTGGGGAGATCATCGAGACCCCCATCACCGCCAACTTCAGGGAAGGGCTCACGGTACTACAGTACTTCGTCTCCACCCATGGGGCACGGAAGGGGTTGGCGGACACCGCCCTGAAGACGGCCAACTCCGGGTATCTGACCAGGAGGCTAGTGGATGTGGCCCAGGATGTGATCGTTAGCGAATACGATTGCGGCACCCTGGACGGGATTTATGCTTCCTCCCTCGTCGAGGGCGGGGAGATCATCGAACCCATGGTGGAGAGGATCCTGGGGCGGGTAGCTTTAGAGGATATCAAGGATCCCTTTACCAGCGAGGTCATTGTCAGGGCCAACCAAGAAATAGATGAGGAAGCGGTTCAGAAGATCGCCGATGTGGGACTGGATCGGGTGAAGATCCGCTCTGTCCTTACCTGCGAGTCCAAACACGGCGTCTGTGCCTTCTGCTACGGAAGGGACCTGGCTCGGGGGCGGATCGCAGACATCGGAGAGGCGGTGGGGATCATCGCCGCCCAGTCCATTGGGGAGCCAGGAACACAGCTCACCATGAGGACTTTCCATATCGGTGGTACTGCGAGTAGACGTGTAGAGGAAACCGCCCTCGAGGCCAAAATGGATGGAACGATCAAGTTTATCGATCTCCGGACCGTGCGCAACAGGGAAGGTTTGCTGGTGGTGATGAGCCGAAAGGGCGAGATCACAATCTTGGATGAAGAGGGCAGGGAGAGGAAGAGGTATCCTGTAGTGTATGGGGCGAGGCTAAGGGTGGAAGAGGGACAGCAGGTGAAGGAGGGGGATTTAATCGCAGAGTGGGATCCCTATACCATCCCTATCATCACAGACGTTTCGGGTTGGGTGAAGTTCGGCGATATCATCGAAGAGGTCACCATGCAAGAGCAGGTAGATGAGGTGACCGGCCACGCCCGCAAGGTCATCAGTGATAGCAAGGACCCCGATCTCCGGCCTCGGATATCCATCAAACAAGAGAGGATCGATGCGGAGGGGAAGAAAACCTTGGAAACTGCGGCCAGATACATTCTGCCTGTATGGTCTAATATCTATGTGAAGGAAGGGGACTATGTGGAGGCGGGTGATGTCCTGGTTAAGATACCGCGGGAGACTACTAAGACCAAAGATATCACCGGTGGGCTCCCCCGGGTGGCCGAACTTTTTGAGGCCAGAAGACCCCAAGAGTTCGCTCTCATTAGTGAGATAGATGGGAGGGTGAGCTTCGGGAAGATAGTAAAGGGGAAGCGAAAGGTGATCATCACCCCGGAGCTGGGAGAGCCAAAGGAGTACACCATCCCCAAGGGTAAACATATCAGCGTCCATGAAGGGGATATGGTCAAGGCAGGAGAAGCCCTGATGGATGGAAGCTCCAACCCCCATGACATCCTCAAGGTCCTGGGGGACAAGGAGTTGGCCCGATTTTTGGTGGACGAGATCCAAGAGGTATATCAACTGCAAGGGGTCAAGATCAACGACAAGCACATCGAGATCATCGTGAGGCAGATGCTCAAGAGGGTTAAGATCCGCGAGGTAGGTGATACTAAGTTCATCGTGGACGAACAGGTGGAAAGGCGCGTATTTCAAGAAGAAAACGAGAGGGTCCTGAAAGAAGGAGGAAAGCCAGCTATCGCCGACCCTCTCTTTCTGGGGATCACCAAGGCGTCTCTCATCACGGATAGTTGGGTTTCCGCCGCTTCCTTTCAGGAGACCACCCGGGTCCTCACCCAGGCAGCCGTGGAGGGGAGGGTCGACTATCTCAGGGGGCTCAAGGAAAATGTAATCATGGGTAGGTTGATTCCCGCGGGGACCGGGAATCCTCGCTATCGCACCCTGGCCCCCATTGTCGAGGGTGGGTATACCCCTGACTTGGAGGAGATAGAAATAGAAAAAGAGGAGGAAGGAGGAGAAGAGGAGGAAGTCCTTTTAGCTGATTAATCTAGTCCCTTGAGCTTCTTGGCTGCGATCTCCGCCTGGGGAGAACGTGGATATTCCTTGATCACCTTTTTGAAAAGGAGTTTGGCGTCTACCCGATCTCCTAGGTTTAAGAAGGCGAAGCCTTGTTTCAACAGGGCAGAGGGAACTTTGTCCCCCTGGGGATATCTCTTGATTACGTTCTCATACTCCAAGATGGCCTTCTCATAATCCCCCTGGACATAATAACACTCACCAATCCAATACTGGGCATTATCCACGTACTCTGACTGAGGGTACTTGCGAACAAATTCCCTGAACATCCTCAAAGCTTGGGGGTAGTCGCCTTTCTTGAAGGTGTGGTAAGACCTCTGATAGGCTCCCTCCATATCCTCTGCCACGGGGGCAGGCCTCTCCTCCTGTACAGTAGGAGGAACAGGGGGGGCAGCTACACCCTCTTCTTTTTCCTTCTGGTATGCAAATGTCTTCGCTTCATAGTCCTTCTTCAACCCTTCCATGTCATTGGCCAGCCTCTTGAGAAGCTCCCTATCCTCCTCGATATTTGCCCTAAGAATCTTGATCTCCCTCTGCAAGTCTTCGATGGTGGTCTCGCGATCGGCCCAGTCTTTTTGAATCTCAGAGGAGAATCTTTTACTCAGGCCCTCTGTCTTTTCATGCAAATCTCCCACCTTCTGACTCAGATTGCCTACCTTCTGATTGAGACCTCTCACTTCCCGGTGTTGATCTTCTATTCGGCTGTCCAAATAAGCTATGTGCCTGGTGGTAGCACAACCAATCAAGAGGAAAAAGATCAAAGAGCCGAAAAGTAAAGCCCCATTCCGAACCTTCATCTATCCCCTCCTTTCTCCCTCATCCCGGCTAGGACCAGAGTTTTACCGAGAGAAGATGACGAAGTGGCACCTCCTGTTCTTGGCCCATGCCTCCTCATTGTGTCTCTGATCCTGCGGCATCTCCTCGCCATAACTGATGGTGGAGAGACGATTCCCCCTTACGCCGAACTTGGTCAGGTAAATCTGGGCGCTCACGGCCCTCTTCTCTCCTAAGGCCAGGTTATACTCATTGCTTCCCCTTTCGTCGCAATGGCCCTCGATCTGTATTTTGAGGTTGGGATGGGCCAACAATACCTTGGCATTCTTGGCCAAAACCTCCCTCGCCTCTGTGGTCAGGTCATACTTGTCGAACTCGAAGTGGATATCCTTCAAGAGGGTGCTCTCCCATACCTCTCCCTCGATTCCAGGATATTTGCTCTTGGCGAGACTCTCCTCAAGAACCCTTCTCTCCCTCTCCTCTCTCAAGCCCCTCTCCTCTATCATGGCCCTCTCCTCTTTCAAGGCCTTCTCCTCTTCAGGGGCCACACCTCGATCGTGCTTTACCACCTTGCGTGAACATTGGGGCAGAAATACCAGAAGTAGAACCAAAAGTAAGACCTGCCAAATCCATCCTTTTCTCCTCATCATAGAAACCTCCTTTCTCAAAGTATGGGTCTTCATTTCAACCACGGTGACCAGGCCGGTTCTGTTTCATTGGCCCTGGAGGCGGTCACCCTCCACGGACCACCCCCATCTTCGGTCATAATGTAGATGTCGTAGTTTCCTCTCCTATTGGAAGCAAAGGCAATATGTCTTCCGTTGGGGGCCCATGAGGGATGCTCGTTATTTCCCTCTCTGGTTAATCTCCTCAACTGAGTCCCATCCGGCTTAATTGTGCAGATGTGAAACCTCCCTCCCTCCTGACCAGCAAAGGCGATCCTATCTCCCTTGGGAGACCAGGCAGGGGAACAATTGTAACGACCCCCATAGGTTAATCTCCTGATCTTCCCATTAGGCATATCCATAATATAGATCTGAGGGCTCCCTGATCGATCGGACACAAAAGCGATCTGTTTCCCGTCCGGCGACCAGGTAGGTGAGGCCTTATTTGCCCAGGAGCGGGTAAGTCTCGAAGGCTTCTTCCCTCTCGGATTCAGGAGGTATATCTCGGTACTACCATTCCCCCTCATCATTACGGCGATGCTCTTCCCATCCGGGGACCAAGCCGGGGCAGCATTAAGCCCTGTGACGGCGGACAGGAGAATGGTGCGCCTTGGGGAGAGAAATACCTGGTAGAGATCTGGATTGCGTCGGCGAAAGCAGGTGTACAGGAGGCTCTTCGCTCCCGGGGACCACGCAGGAGTGATGTTGATGGAGCCATTGTCGGTGATCGGTTTCTGATTTTTCCCGTCGAAGTCCATCAGGTAAATCTCTTTGTTCCCGGTTCGATTGGAAACAAAGGCGATCTTTGTCTGAAAGATACCCCTTTCTCCGGTCAACTGATAGATGACCTCGTCCGCCACTCTGTGGGCCATCGTGCGTACATCCTCCTGGGAGCCCCTGTACCTCTTACCTGCGATGTAAGTCCCCTGAATCATATCGAAGAGCCTGAACTCCGTCAAGACCTTATCTCCTCCTGCTGCTAAACCCACCGACAGCAAGAACTCGGCCCCCACGCCTGTCCATGCACTGAAGTCCACCGTCGCCTCTGTGATATAGACCCCCTTTTGGGGCAATCTCTCCCTCTCCATGAGGTAGAAGAGGTTGGAGATGGTGAGGTCTTGTGCGAGAGTCTTCTCTATCTCCTTCTTTATCTCGCGAGGGGCGCTGCCCAATTCTTTGATCTCAGGCAGGGCCAGATAGAACTTGCGGATGTGGGGAGAGTCGATGTCGATGTAAATGATCCCCCTCCCGGCGCTGGGAGAAAAGATAACAGCAATCAGTAGTAATAGAACCATAAAATATACTTTATCAGATAATCTCATATCCTCACCACCTCAGTGCGGTTGAAATACTAGACCTATTTCCAAGGGCGTCCCCCCCA
>CP070817.1:292841-311112 GCA_020344255.1 Deltaproteobacteria bacterium
AAATAGAAATCTCGACCAACCTCAAGGCCGGTCTTCGCCAAGATAGGAAGTATCTCTTCCTCCGTAGTGCCAGGATAGGTGGTGCTCTCTAGAAGAATTAGCTGCCCCTGTCGGAGGGTGGTTGCAATAGACTCCGTGGTGTTCAGGACATACGAAAGGTCCGGCTCACGGTGCCTCCCCAAAGGGGTGGGGACGCAAATAAGAATAATATCCGCCTCTTTCAAACGGGAGAAATCCACTGTCGCTTTTAATTGACCATTACTTATAGATCTTTTGATGACTTCACCCGGTATATGCTTGATATAACTCTCACCCTCATTAATCCTGTGCACTTTTGCTGCGTCGGTGTCGAAACCCAATACCCGAAAATCCTTATTGAGAAACTCTCGGGCGAGAGGCAACCCCACGTATCCAAGCCCGATAACGCCGACCACCGCTTCTTTGGCAATTATCTTCTCCCTTAAATCCACGCCATCACCTCGTTCCATGTGACCCGTGTGTCACCAAATTCAATTAAGGTAGTACTATAGACAATACGGTTAGACCGATTCATCAGGCCACCGCAGGACTATCTCTCGCCCCTGCACTTGGAGAACCGGTATATCTTTTCTCTTCTGATCCATTACAGGATGCAGCCTCTGTTCAAGACAGGTGAGTCTACACACATCTACCAGATCTCCCTCCCCCTCCAGTACCACCTCCCTATAACCAGCCTCCGTCACCTGCTGCAGAAAGCCCATAGACCGCTCCCGCACCTCCCGATAGAGGGACATCGAGATGCGCACATAGGACATGGTAAGCCGCGCCTTCTCCGCTATCCCCTTGGGGGTGAGGATATAGCCCCATTGCCAACGCCCGATTCGCTTCACCTTGATATAACCCTTCGTAACAAAGCGCTTCAGGTGCCAGTTGACCGTCCCTACCGCTACCCCCAGGCGGGCAGCCAGATCCACCTGCCGCGCCTCGGGCTCCTTGGCGAGGACCTCCAGGAGCTCAAGTTCTTTGTTTTCCTTTGAGATCCGCATACTTCTATTGTTCAAAACTTGAATTCATTAATTGAATTATAGAAGGGTCAAAAAGAAATGTCAATCATAAAGTGGAGGTGAATAAGTATTGAGCCTAACTTGCAGCCCTTCTCCCTTTAGACCAATGGGGGGAAATTTGCCGCAGCCTTTGGATGATGGAGGGAAGTTTGTCTAAGATATAATCTATTTCCTTTTCGGTATTATATCTGCCGAGAGAGAAGCGCACGGTACCGTGGATTGCGGTAGACGGGACGCCCATGGCGCTGAGGACATGGGAAGGCTCTGCCTCTGCTGTGCTGCAGGCAGAACCAGAAGAAGCGGCAATACCTTCCTCGCTCAACATCAGCAAGACAGCCTCGCCTTCCACTGCCTCAAAGCTCATATTGGCGGAATTGGGAAGCCTTGTCACTCGATCTCCATTAATGATGACACCTGGTATCCTTCCCACGATCCCTTCCTCCAGCCGGTTTCGTAGGGCCTCTATCCTGTTGCGCTCTTCGGCCATTAAATCCTTGGCCAGCAGACAGGCCTTTCCCAGACCAATGATGGAGGGGACATTCTCCGTCCCCGCCCTCCGTCCCCCCTCTTGGTGCCCTCCCATGAGAAAGGGGATAAACCTAGTTCCTCTTCTTATATATAAGGCACCAATTCCCTTGGGGGCATGGAGTTTGTGTCCGGAGAGGGAGAGAAGATCGATACTGCTGGACCTCAAGTCAATGTTGATCTTCCCCACGGCCTGCACCGCATCGCAGTGAAACACGGCACCACTCTCCTTGACGATCTCCCCTATTTCCTCGATGGGGAAGATGACTCCGGTCTCGTTGTTGGCATACATAATGCTCACCATACCGGCATTATCGGTGATGGCGTCCCTGAGCTCATCCAGATCAATTATCCCTTTGTTATCCACTGGCAGATAGATCACCTCATACCCTTTCCCCTCTAAATATTTGGACAGGTTTAGAACAGCAGGATGCTCAACGTTGGTAGTCACAATACGCCTTTTTTCGGGATAAGTGGAGAGGGTACCCATGATAGCCGCATTGTCGCTCTCGCTACCGCAGCTGGTGAAGATGATCTCGTCAGGATGGGCTTGCAAGAGATCGGCCACCCGCTCTCGGGCCTCCCCTACTTTTTTTCCTACCTTGCTACCGAAGCTGTGGATACTGGACGGGTTTCCATAGAGGTCACAAAAATAGGGGAGCATCTCCTCCAATACCTCTGGTGCCACACGGGTGGTGGCATTGTTATCGACATACACCTCCCTCATTTCTTCTCATCCTCGTTTCCCTGGCGCGAGCGATTCTTTTGCAATTCCTCCTGCATCACCTCCCCGAGCTTAAGGGTGATCTCCTCCTCGCTTCCCATGTATCTTCTCATCTCTTCCTTCTCTCTTTTACGCATCAGCCCTTTAATGCTCAGACCAATCTTTCTCTCCTTAGGGTCGATGCTGATGATGATGGCGGTGACAGTGTCCCCAACCTTCAGGACATCGGAGGGTCGCTCCACCTTGTGCGTGTCCGTGCCGAGTTCAGAAACATGGATCAAACCTTCCAACTCCTCCTCTAACTCCATAAAGGCACCGAATTCGGTGAGGCCGGTAATTCTCCCAGTGACCACCTGCCCCACCCTATATTTTTTCGGGGCCGTCTCCCATGGATCTGGCCGAAGCTGCTTTATACCCAAGGAAAACCTCTCGTTCTCTCTGTCTATCTTGAGGACGATGGACTCTACCTCTTGCCCCTTTTTGTAGATATCGGCGGGATTTTTGATCTTCTTTGACCACGACATCTCCGAGACGTGCACCAAACCATCAATCCCTTCATCGATCCCGATGAAGATCCCGAAATCGGTTACTGTCTTGATCTGTCCTATTATCTTGGTACCCACAGGGTACTTTTCCTCGATGACATCCCAAGGATTTGGCTCGACCTGTTTCATCCCAAGGGAGATACGCTTTCTCTCTACGTCTAGGTTCAGTACCACCGCCTCTATGATGTCGCCGATATTTACATACCTGGAGGGGTGCCTGATCTTTTTGGTCCACGACATTTCCGAGATATGTACCAAGCCCTCCACCCCTTCCTCCATTCCTACAAAGACTCCATAGTCTGTAATGCTCACCGCCTTTCCCCTCACCTTGGAGCCGACAGGGTATTTTTCCTCCACCAAGCTCCACGGATCAGGGCTAAGCTGCCTCAGTCCCAGGGATACCCTCCCGGTATCCTCATCGTATTTAGTTACCTTTACTCTTATCCGATCCCCAATAGAAAAGCGCTCGGAGGGGTGACCTACTCTCCCCCATGAGATGTCGGTAATGTGCAACAATCCATCTACCCCTCCCAGGTCGATAAAGACGCCATAGTCCGTGATGCTCTTGACAGTTCCCTCTACCACTGCCTCCACGTGTAAGTTACTCAAGGTCTCTTTCCTCAAAGATTCCCTTTCCTCCTCGAGGATGGCCCGACGGGACAGCACAATGTTCCCTCGTCGCCGGTTAAACTTCAGTACCTTGAATTTGAAGTTCTTGCCAATGAGCTTATCCAGATCCCGCACCGGATGAAGATCGACCTGGGAACCTGGTAAGAAGGCAGAGACCCCAACGTCCACCGTCAAACCACCTTTTACCCGTGAAACCACAACCCCCTCAATCACACCGTCCCTCCTCTGACATGCCCGACTGACCTCATCCCAGACCTTCATCTTATCGGCTTTCTCTTTGGAGAGGATAATAATTCCTTCGTCGTCCTCCCTTCGTTCCAGATAGACGTCAACCTCATCCCCCTCTTTTACTTCCAATTTGCCATCTCGGGTGTAAAACTCAGACACCGGGACCTGACCTTCCGACTTATAACCTACGTCGATGGTCACAAGCTCCTTCCCCACCCCAATCACCCTTCCCCTGATGATCTCACCTTCCTCTATCTCTCGGAAGGTCTTTTCATAGAACTCACGCAGGCCGCTATCTCTTTCCCCTGCATTTACTTGCTCATCGTTTATCCTCCCTTTCCCCTCCATTAACCCTATACCCCCTTAGCCATTTTCCTTACAGAGCCCAAAAACAAATTTTATATCACAAAAAACAAGAAAAAACAAAAAAAGACCGCTCCCTTCAATAAAATCGCCCGAGAGGGATCGAGAATTCAGATCAAAGAGTTTTAGAGTCCCATGGTCCTGGTCAAAGACAAATGCCTTGACCATCTGAATTATTAAACCGTTAATTGAAGATTTACCTCTTGAACCCCTTCAATTCCACCCATTGAAATGGTGGAAAATACAGAATTACGAAGCGATTTTCGCCACCTCCTCCCTTACCCTCTCGATCAACCAACTCGGGGTGGAAGCGCCAGCGGTAATCCCCACCCTCTGCACACCCTTGAACCAAGAGGCGTCGAGCTCCCTTTCAGTCTCTACATGGTGGGTGCTGGGCTGTACCTGCCGGCAGAGGTTGGCTAACCTGGTGGTATTGGCGCTATTATAACCACCGATGACAATCATAGTCTCCACCCCTTGAGCCAACTTCACCGACTCCTGCTGGCGAATACGGGTAGCATCACAAATGGTATTAAAGGCCGTGACCTCCCGAGCCACCAGAAGTGTCTGGAACACAACATCCTGAAAGTTCTTGTATGACTGTGTAGTCTGGGCAATCACCCCCAACTTCTTCACCCCTGACAGGGCCTTCAAACCCTGAGCGGACTCGGTGACCAACCACTTCCCCTTTATATAACTGAGGATGCCATGGACCTCTGGATGGCCTTTATCACCTACGATCACCACCAGATATCCCCCTCTGCTGAGGGAAGAAGCGTACTTTTGGGCCTTCTTGACAAAGGGGCAGGTGGCATCCACGATCTTCAGCCCCCGCTCTCGGGCCTGATTCGCCTCCTCCATGGTGACCCCGTGGGAGCGAAAGATCACCGTCCCTTCCTTTACCTTGTCCAGATCCTCCGCGACCCTTACCCCCACCTCCTTTAATCTCTCTACCTCCTGCGGATTGTGTATCAAGGGGCCCAAGGAATAAATCTGGTGAGGATACCTCCGAGCCGCGGCACAGGCCATCTTGATAGCTCTCGTTACCCCAAAACAAAATCCTGCACTGTCAGCCACCAGCAACTGCACAATCTACCACCTGTTCTCGATCTCTGTCAGCATCCTCTCCGCCACTTTCTCTGCGTTCATCTCGGTTGAATCTATATAGATGGCGTCCTGGGCAACCTGCAAGGGGGCCACTTTTCTGTTCTGGTCTTCCTCATCCCGTTTGATGGTCTCCTCTATCACCTGGGATAGGGTGGCGGAGATCCCTCTGGCCAGGAGTTCTTTATACCTCCTAGTGCCCCTCTCCTGGGGGGTGGCGTCCAAGTAAAACTTGACGTCCGCCTGGGGGAAGACCACCATCCCCATATCTCTGCCCTCAGCCACGACCCCTGGACCTCCCAACTTCCTCTGCAGATCTGCCATCGCCTCCCTGACCACCCTCTCCTGGGAAATCCTGGAGGCCATTATGCTTATTTCTGGGGTCCTGATGGCCTCAGTGACATCTCTGCCGTCGCTGTACACCCTCTGACCCTCTTCCGTATCCTCAAATTCTATCTCGATTCGGACACACAACCTCTGCAACTCCATGGTCATCCCGGCCCTTATTCCCTCTTCCCTGGCCTTCAGGGCCACAACCCGATAGGTGGCACCGGTATCGAGATATCTATACCCCAACTTTCTGGCCAATATACGGGCCACTGTGCTCTTGCCGGCCCCTGCCGGTCCATCGATGACAATTAAGAGCCTTCTTGCCACCTCTCCAGGGCCTGTATAAACCTTTTGTTCTCCTCAGGGAGGCCTATGGTGATCCTCGAATACCCTCCAAGCCCATACCCCTCCATGCTCCGCACCACTATCCCCTCCTGGAGAAGCATCTCAATCACTTGAGGAGTATGGGACCCAAAGTAAACGAGGATGAAATTGGCCTCACTGGAGACGAAGGAGAGCCCTAGCCTGGCCAGCTCTCTGTACAGATACCTCTTTCCCCCTTCGTTCATTCGTGACGTCTTTTCCCCATGCTTCTCATCCTCTAAGGCAGCCTCCGCCCCTACCAAGGCCAAAAGATTGACGCTAAAGGGCTGCCGCACCTTCTCCATCTGCTCTATTAGGTCCTTTCGGGCTATCCCATACCCTATCCTAAGGCCAGCCAATCCATAGAACTTGGAAAAGGTTTTGGTAGTGATGACCCATCTTCCCTCATGCAAGTAGTCTTGACAGACAGGGTAATCGGCCGCTGTCACATATTCGCCGTAGGCCTCGTCCACTAAAACCACTACCTGGGAAGGAAGTGGGGCCAAGAAACCCTCGAACTCTGAACGGGTGAAAATGGTCCCCGTGGGATTATTGGGATTGCTCAAAAAGATCAGCTTGGTCTGAGAGGTAACCCTCTTAGTTATCTCCACCAAGTCGATCTTAAAATCCCTGAGGGGAATGGCGAGGCAACGGCCTCCATGGGCCTGGGCGGCAATCCTGTAATAGGCGAAGGTTGGTTCGGGCACCAAAACCTCCTCCCCCTCCTTCAAGAATGTCCTTACGGCAAACTCGATTACCTCATTGGAACCATTGCCCAGAATGATGTTGTCGGGGGAGAGCCCCAACCTCCGTGCCAACTTCTCCTTGAGTTCCCTTCCTGTCCCATCGGGGTATCGGTGGAGGCTGTTCAGCGTCTTGGCGATAGCGTCCAGAGCCTTTGGAGAAGGGCCTAGGGGATTCTCGTTGGCGGAAAGACGAATGAGGTCCTCTTCACCACGCCACTCCCTCCCCTTCGGGTAAGGAGGTAAGCCCATGATATAGTCTGCTACTATCTCCCTGATGTCAGACATCTTTCAACAATTTGTCCTGCATTTTTCATCATCTTTTGGAAATCGCCCTCCGTCAGGCCAGCTCCCTGGACGATCTCCAGTAATCGTTTTGCTGGCCAGATATCACCAGGGGCATGGGCGTCGCTATTCAACAACAAGGGGGCTCCTATCCTCTGGGCCAGCCTGGCCACGTGGCCATTAGTCAAAGAATGGCCCTTGCGGGATGTCAACTCGAGGAATACGGAATGCTCCTTGGCCAACAACACCAGATCTTCCGTAATAAGGCCTGGATGAGCTAGGATGTCCACAGAGGCTTCTATGGCCACCTTGTTGGTCCCCGGGTGTACCGGCTCCACTATGCTTTCTCCATGGACCAGGACCAACTTGGTCCCTAAATCCCTGCTCCTGTTGACCAATTCCGGTATAGTCGCAGGGGGGACATGGGTCAGCTCAATCCCCGGGATCACCTTTATCCCCCCAAGACGGTTGAACTCCTCACAAAAGGCCACCAGTTGTCGGATAATCGGTTCAAGATTGGAGGAGTCTCCGTGATCGGTGATAGCTAGGGCTCGATAGCCTGCGACCTCAAACCTCCTGGCCAGTTCGGCTGGAATGAGCTCTCCATCGCTAAACAAGGAGTGGGTATGGAGGTCTATCATAGATCATCTCCCACAGACCATCATGGAAAAAAGAGCTATCAACCACCTTTGGGTAGACGTTCCCCCTTTACTTCCCTCAAAAAAAATTCATCGTCTGAGGGTAATAGGTGAAATTTATTGTATAATCTCAAATGATGTACTTAGGACAAAAAATTACAGGGAAGTCTCTCCAAGCCCTCCATAAAGGTTCGGGAGAAAAGATGGGAGAGATCGCCCCTGTCACCTACATTTTATATTTACCAAAGTCCTTGGAGGAGAGTCCCTCCAGGAGCTCGTCCAGTCCTTCTTCTCCCTCCTTTTGCTTCCGCAGGTCTATCTTGCTCGACTTCTCGATCACCTCTTCCTCTACATATATGGGGGAATTGGTCCTCAAAGCCAACGCTATAGCGTCGCTGGGTCGGGAGTCAATGGCGTAGTGCCCCCCCTCTATTTCTAGGTGGATGATGGCATAGAAGGTATTATCCCTCAGGTCATTGACCTCTATCTTGATGACCTGAACCCCTAGAGTATCCAAAATATTCTTCATCAGGTCATGGGTCATTGGCCTGGAGAGTTGGACCTTCTCCAAATGGGTAGCGATAGCGCTGGCCTCAAAGAAGCCTATCCAAATAGGGACAACCTCTTTCTCCTCCATATCCTTGAGCAAAACAATGGGAGTATTGGTAAGAGGATCTACCGTCAAGCCGCTCACCTTCATTTTCCTAAACATCCTCTCTCCTCCTTATCGACAAAGCTCTCCTCGCAAGGAGTTTGGCAACCCTTCTCTTATTTGCACCCCGACCAACTCTCCTACCAACTCGGACCCTCCAGGGAAATTGACGATCCGGTTGCACCTCGTCCTTCCCATCATCTCTCGGTGTGAGTTTTTGCTACACCCTTCCACCAAAACCTCTAATACTTCCCCTTCCAATTCCTTATTCTTTTTCAGTGTAATACCCCGCTGGAACTCCTGTAGGAACTCTAGGCGCCTTTTCTTCACTTCTGGGGGGACATCATCTTCCCAACAGGCCGCCCTGGTCCCTCTGCGGGGTGAATACTTAAAGGAAAAGAGCCCATCATATTCCACCTCCCGCAGGACATCCAGGGTCTGGGCGAAGTCTTCCTCCCTCTCCCCTGGGAAGCCCACCATTGCATCAGCGGTAATGCTGATCTTGGGAACCACATCCCTCATCTTCCTGGTCTTGGCCAAATATTCCTCCCTCGTATAACCCCTGCTCATTCTCTCTAAGACTGCGTTAGATCCAGCCTGAAAGGGAAGGTGAATATGTTCGCATAACCGTTCCAACCGTGCAAAGGCCTCTATAAGCTCTTCGGTGAAATCTTTGGGGTGGGAGGTAATAAACCTGATTCTCTCCAGCCCTTGAATTTCGTTTATTTTAGACAACAGCTGGCGGAAAGTCAACTCATGGGGATTACTTCTAGCATAGGAGTTAACGTTTTGGCCCAAAAGGATCACCTCTTTCGTCCCCATCTGAACCAGAGCCTCTATCTCGGTTAAGATCTCGCTGCCTGGCCGGCTCCGCTCCCTCCCCCGCACATAGGGAACAATACAATAGCTGCAGAAATTGTCGCAACCCTCCATAATAGTGACATAGGCGCGCAGGCGTTTGGCGTGGGATAGGAAGCAGTCCTTGGAGGGGCGATCCGCAAAGCCCACCTCGCATAAACCCCGACGCCCCCTCTCCATCTCTCTCAAGATCTCTGGGAGGTGGTAGATCTTACCTGGACCAAGGGCAAAATCGAGAGAAGGAAATCTGGCCAACAACCGTTCCCCTTCCTGTTGAGCCACACAGCCAGCCACACCCACTATCAGACCGGGGTTTTTGTGCTTGAAACTTTCGAGACGCCCCAATATGCTGTAGGCCTTCCGCTCTGGCTTTTCCCTGACCGCGCAGGTATTTACCACTATTAGGTGGGCCTCCTCCCATCGCTGCGTTCCTCCATAACCGCACCCCTCCAAGAGGGCGAGCATCCGCTCGGAGTCATGCTCATTCATCTGGCAACCGAAGGTCTTGATGTAAGCCAACCTCTTCATAACCAAAAAAGCGGGGATCAGCCCCGCCCCTTCCCCTAACTTCGAACCTTGAACAATTTGTCCAGGCGCTTCATCTTCTCCACAATCCCCCCGTATTCTAGCTCACTGTATGGCAGCATGGCCACCCCAGAAAACCCCTGTTCCCTCATCTCCATAGCCTTCCTCGCCACCTTTTCCCGCACATAGTCCCAGAATGGGTGATCGAAGGGATCAGCAGGCTCGGTGAAATTGCCTTTATGGACACAGAAGGCATGACATGCCACTATCGGTGGGCCGTCGAAATAGGACACCGCGGAGTTTATCCTCACAGGCATCAGGGGACCTGTGTGGCTTCCCCTCATGAACCCTGCCACATAGTGCCCAATGCTGTAGGCTGAGAGGACTTCGCCTGTGGCAGGAAAACTTCCCTGGACCCTTGCAAGCATCACCGGATCATCCTTTCCGGTATACTTCCCCGCTATGTTGTGGAGCCGGGAGGTGCTCACAGCAACGGCTATCTCGCCCGTAGTGCGGGAGTGGACACTCTCGACCACAAAACGCTCATTGTCCCGCAGCAGCGCTGCGATATCGTAGATGTCCTCAGGGGCATTCAATTCTACAATCCTATCTCCCTCGGTGTACTCCACGTCCATGATGGTGAATTTGAACCCCTTCGCCATGGACGGGCTCAACATCAGGCCAGGGCAATACATCGGATCGGCAAAGGCGAGAAAAAGCGGGAGGTTATATGCTCCGGGATCAGTCTTGTCAGCGGCAAAAAAGAGGAAGGGTTCATTGGGCCTCTCCTCGAACTCCATCTCCGCCACCGCGGGGCCCATACCTTTGACATTGCCGGAGAAGGCATCTTTCAGTAAGTCCTGCCCAGCCCCATAGAGGCCCTGCTCTTTAGCCAGTTCAGTCCCCGTCACAAAGGCATCCCAGGCCAGCTTATGAACATCTTCATTCCCGGTCCCGTTTTGATGGGAGAAGAGAAGGGCTATGTCGTCGCCGGTATGACTCACATACAAGTCATCTATCAGTCCTTTGCCGTTGTTGTCTACATATTCTCGGACCCTCTCGAGCAGTTTCTGACTGGGCTTGATATGCCCCCCGACACTCCCTATATCGGCCTTGATGATACTCAAAGTGATCTTCATATCCTTTCCCTCCTTTCTGCTCTTGTTCCTCTCCGTTTAATCTCTCCCCATATGCGTATTTTAGTCATTTCTCCTTGAGCGTAAAGAAGAATGACCTTTACCTTTTCCTGATCAAATCAATAATGGGGTTTGGAGGATAGCCGCCCATCCCTCCGTCCACCACAATGGTTGCGCCATTGATGTAGGCTGCCTCCTCACCGGAAAGGAACACCACCACCGAAACCATTTCCTCGGGCTCGGCGAACCTCTTCTGAGGAACCCGCTCAGCCAGGGCGGATACCAACTCACTCTTCCCTAAAATGGGTTCGTTCATCCCCGCGGCGATAAAACCTGGAGCGACGGCATTCACAGAAATCCCGTACCTGCTCCATTCATAAGCCAAGACCCTGGTGAGGGCCAATACCCCCGCCTTGCTCACACAGTAAGCTAATAGGCCTTGCTCACCAAAGAGACCTGCCTGGGAGGATATGTTGATGATCCGACCCCCTCCCTGGTCCTTCATCACCGGAAAGACCGCTTGACAACAGAAGAATACACCTTTTAGGTTGACATCCATCACCCGGTCCCAGCCCTCCTCCTTAATCTGCTCGGCGGGAAGGATGAAGGGGTTGACCCCGGCGTTGTTGATGAGAATATCAACCTTCCCGAAGGCCTTTGTAACCTCACTGACCATGAGCCCTGTGTCTTCCTTCTTAGATACATCCCCACCCAAGGCCACCGCTCTGCTGCCTTGAGCCTCTACCTCTTCGGCCGTTTTTGCAGCGTTATCTGCCTCGACATCGTTGACAGCGACGGCCGCTCCCTCCTTGGCCAGCCCAAGGGCGTACCTCCTCCCCATTCCCCTTCCCGCCCCCGTTACCAAAGCAACCTTTCCTGCCAACCTCATCTTCCTGCCTCCTCTCTGAGCGTTATAGCCTCCACCCCTCAAGCTCCTTCACAGCGGAGTGGCTGGTCAAATTAACGCATAACGGGGTTATAGAAATGTGATTGTTCGCTATGGCATGAAAATCTGTCCCCTCGATATCCTGAAATCCCTCCTCCTCCCCCCCTATCCAATAGTATTTTTTGCCCCGGGGATCGACCTTTTCCACCACCGCATCCCCAAAAACCCTCTTGCCTTGTCGGGTGATCTTGCAGGAGCGGATCTCGTTCTCCTCCACATTGGGGACATTGATATTTAAAAAGGTTTCCGCGGGAAGCCCTACTTGCATAATATTTTTGGCCACTTTCAGGGCAAAATTGGCTGCCACCTGATACTTGAAATCCCTCCTAGAGGCCAACGAGATGGCAATGGCGGGTATCCCCAGGAACGTGGCCTCAAAGGCGGCCGAGACCGTGCCCGAATAAACCACGTCTTCGCCCAAATTGGGTCCCTTGTTTATCCCTGAGACAACAAGATCAGGGCGTCCTCTGATGATGCCATAGACCGCCAAATTGACGCAATCTACCGGCGTCCCATCCACCGCATATACCCCCGGCGAGACTTCCTCCACCCGCAGAGGACGGTGAAGGGTTAAAGAATGGGCGGCGGCACTTCGTTCTCGATCTGGGGCAACAACATAAACCTCCCCCAAGGCCTCCATGGTATTGGCCAAAATACTGAGCCCTTCGGAGAAAACACCATCGTCATTGGTGACCAGAATCGTCATTCTCATTTCATGAGCCAGGCGGAAGGGTAAAAAAAGAGGGACAATCTGACAGAGCTTCTCAATGATGGTCGGGGCGAGAGGATTTGAACCTCCGACCACTGGCACCCCATACCAGTGCGCTACCAGTCTGCGCCACGCCCCGCACCAATAGTCATCATGGCAGATTTCACTTCCTCAGTCAAGTGCCTCCTTTATCTCTCTTAACGTCTTCTTGATCTCCTGCAAGACCTCTTTGTAGCCTTCTTGTAGAAATTCCATCTTCATCTGCCTCCCCCGACGGTGCCTCAACTCTTGCATCCTTTTCTTCGCCCCTGCAATAGTAAATCTGTCTTCATAAAGGAGCTTCTTGATGGTGAGGATCTTCTCCACGTCTTCCTGCCTGTAGCGTCTCTGCGCCCCCCCTAATCTTTTGGGACGCAATTTGAACTCATGCTCCCAGTACCTCAACACATGGGGTTTTACCCCCGTGATGCGGCTAACCTCACCAATACGATAGTAAAGCTTATCAAGACGAATAAGCTTTCCCACCACAGGAAAAACCCCCTACGTATTCAACAATTTCTTCAGAGCTTGACTCGGCTTGAAGCTCAAGACCCTTCGCGGGGAGATCTCTATCTCTTTCCCTGTCTGAGGATTCCTTCCCTTTCTCGCTCTCTTTTCTTTGACTAGAAAGTTGCCGAAACCTGAAATCTTGATCTTCTCTCCCCGCTCAAGGTTGTCCTTCATGATCTCAAAGACCATCTCAACCATTTGAGCCGCTTCCTTTTTGGAAAATCCCACCTTTTCATAGACACTCTCCACAATGTCAGCCTTGGTCATTTCCTCACCTCCTTTACTGTCTACCTGATCATCAATCCGGGGACCCCTCTTAACTTCTCCAACACCTCTCGATGAAAACCGTTCACCTCTTCATCGGTCAGGGTTCTCTCTGGTGAACGATACCGTATCCTGAAGGCCAACCCCTTCTGCCCCGGTGGGATGGGGTCACCATGATAACAGTCAAAGACCTCTACTCTTTCCATAAACTTGCTACCCACCCCCCTGATAATCTCCGCTATCTCTTCAGCGCTCACCCCCTCATCTACCATCACCGACACATCCCTTGCCACAGAGGGGAATCGGGGAATGGGGATGAATTTTCTTTCCTTCAAGTATTGATCCAGTAGCAAGGGAAGGTCGAATTCAAAGATATATACACCTGACGGCAGTCCATAGGCATTGGCTACCTCAGGGTGCAGCTCACCCAACACCCCTACCCACTCTCCATCGAGCTCTATCACCCCGGCCTTATGTGGGTGTAGATAGGATATATCCTCACCGAAGGAAAAAGCGGGAGAAGGGATACCTAAATCAAAAAGCAACCTTTCCACACAACCCTTGACATCGTAAAAGTCAACTTCTTTAGGGGAGATATTCCATCCTCCTCCCGCAAAAGCACCCATTACCAATCCTGCCAAGGACCTCCTCTCCTCCGGGAGCTTTCCCCCATCCGTCGGGTAATAGACCTCCCTCAACTCAAACATCTTCATGTCCCTGTTCTTATGGCTCAAATTGTACTTGGCCGTCTCCAACAGCCCTGGCAACAGCGTGGTCCGCATCACCGACTGTTCCTCTGTAAGAGGATTGAGGAGGGTCAAAGGACGCAGACGACGGTCATTGCTGGACAATCTCAGTGCCTGAAGGGATTGAGGCGAGATGAAACTGTAGGTGATTACCTCATAAAAACCAAGACCGATCAGCACCTTTTTGACCCGCTCCTCCAGCTCCTCTTCCTTCCGCTTCTTGAAAGGTAATATCCACACCTTCGGGATCTGAACAGGGATAAGATCGTATCCTTTAATACGCCCTATCTCCTCGATGAGGTCTATCTCCCTGCTTATATCACCCCGGTAGGTCGGGGGACAGATCACCCACTCTTCACCCTTACCTACCTTAATCTCCATCAGGAGTCGCCTTAGGATCTCCTTCACCTCCCTCCCCTCCAGTCTCACCCCCAAGAGTGCACTGACCTTCGCCAACCTCAGTCTGATTTCAGGTCTCGGAATGGGGGCGGGATAGCAATCGATGACTCCTTGTACCACCTCCCCTGCTGCCAGCTCAGCAATGAGGGCACTCGCCCGCAGTGAAGCGGGCAGCACCCCCTCAAAATCAACCCCTCGCTCAAACCGATATGAAGACTCCGTTTGCAGGCCCAGTGCCTTGGAGGTACGTCTGGTCCCCTCGGGGGAGAAATAGGCGCTCTCCAGGAGGACCCTGGAGGTATCATCCCTGATCTCTGAGTTCAACCCCCCCATGATCCCTGCAATGGCCACGGGCGTGACTGCATCGCAAATCATCAGAGTATCCCTGTCCAAGAGCCTCTCGACCCCGTCTAGCGTGACAAAGGTATCCCCCTCGCCCGCCCTCTGTACTACCACCTCTGTGCCCTCCAGCCGGTCAAAATCAAAGGCATGGAGTGGCTGGCCATACTCCAACATGACGTAGTTGGTCACATCAACCACGTTGTTGATGGATCTCACCCCCGCTCGCTCCAGCCTAGTCCGCAACCAAAAGGAAGAGGGGCCTATTTTTACCCCTGTGATCAACCGAGCGGCATACCGGGGGCAGAGATCAGCGTCCGGGACGGAGACCCGGACTAAATCATCTACTCGTTCTTCTATCTCCCGAAGCTGCGGAGTGGGGGTGTGAAACCTCCCCCCCGTCAAAGCGGCCACCTCTCGGGCCATACCGATCATACTGAGGCAATCCCCCCTGTTAGGGGTAAGGCTTACTTCCAGTATGTGGTCCCTTCCCGTGAGAAAATCCGTCAAGGGGACACCTACCAGGGCCTCGGGGGGCAGAATCATGATCCCTTCAGAGCTGGAGGACAGTCCCAGTTCTGCCTCTGAACACATCATCCCTTCGGAGAACTCCCCCCGGATCTTTGTCCTCTTTATCCTCACCCCCTGGGGCAGCTCAGCACCTACTAAGGCAAGAGCCACCTTGTCACCCTCTTTCATGTTCCGGGCACCACAGACGATGGGATAAACCTCCTCTCCAACCCTGACCCGACAGAGGGAGAGCCGATTGGCCTTGGGATGGGGGGAAATGGAAGCAATCTGAGCGACCACTACTCCCTTTAGATCAGGGCTCACCTCCTCTATACCTTCCACCTCCAGGCCAGCCATGGTGAGGAGCTCAGCGAGCTCAGACGGCGTCAAGTCAAAATCTACATATTCCTTTAACCAATTTAAACTTACCCTCATCGGTCCTAAAATTGCCTGAGAAAGCGCAGATCATTGGTGAAGAAAAGACGAATGTCATTGATGCCAAACTTCAGCATGGCGATCCGCTCTATCCCCAAGCCGAAGGCAAAACCAGTTACCTCTTCGGGGTCATAACCCACTATTCGGAAGACATCAGGATCGACCATCCCAGCCCCAAGGATCTCCAACCAGCCTGTCCCCCCACAGACTCGACACCCTTTCCCCTGACAGATGACACACCCGATGTCCACCTCGGCACTGGGCTCTGTAAAAGGAAAAAAACTGGGACGAAATCTCAGGGGGGTTCCTTTTCCAAACATCTCCTGAACGAAGAAGGTCAGAACCCCCTTGAGGTGGGCGAAGGAGATCCCTTCGTCGACCATAAGCCCCTCTACCTGATGAAACATGGGTGTGTGCGATATATCGGAGTCCCGCCGATAGACCACTCCTGGAGCTATGATCTGAATGGGGGGATGCTGACTCTCCATTACCCTGATTTGGACAGGAGAGGTGTGGGTACGTAATAATATTTCTTCGGAGAAATAAAACGTATCGTGCATATCCCGGGCCGGATGATCGCTCGGCATGTTAAGAGCCTCAAAATTGTAATAATCCAGCTCTACCTGAGGCCCCTCCGCTACCTGAAAACCCATCCTGATGAAGATATCCACCATTTGGGCCATGACCTGGGTGATGGGATGCAGTCTCCCCTGCTGCAGAAGGGTACCGGGCAGCGTTACGTCTATCCTCTCCCGTGACAGTGTCCTCTGCTTTGCCTCCTCACGCAGGTGAGCACGGAGATTATCGATCTTCCCCTCTAGCTCTGCCTTTAATGCGTTGGCCTGTTCGCCGGCCCTCGGCCTCTCTTCGGGGGGTAATTCCCGTAGATCCCTGAGCAGGGAGGTTAGTTTGCCCTTCCTGCCCAGGTAGTCTGTCGTTAACTGGGAAACCTCGGCTTCGGTGTTTGCCTGAGCAAGCTCACTTTGCGCCGATTTGCGAACGGACTTCAGGGCGTCTTCGAAGGAATTAGACATTCTCCTTGGCTATCTTAACCAGATCGGCAAAGCCCTCGGCATCATGGACGGCCATATCTGCTAATACCTTCCTGTCGATGGAGACGTTCGCCTTCCGCAGCCCTTCCATGAAACGACTATAGGTGATACCTTGGGCCCTTGCCGAGGCATTGATTCTCGTAATCCACAATCTTCGAAACTCTCTCTTTCTGACACGCCGGTCGCGGTAGGCATAGCGTAATGCCCGTTCCACCGCAAGGCGAGCACTGCGCAGAAGCCTTCCTCGCGCCCCTTGATATCCCTTGGCCATCCTGAGGATCCGCTTTCTCCGTCGCCCTCCCCTTACTCCCCCTCTAACCCTCGGCATGACACACTCCTCCTTCTACCCGTAAGGGATTAATCTCCTTACCGATCTCCGATCGCTACCATGCACAAGATCAGGACTCCTTAAGACCCGTTTCCTTTTGGAGCTCTTCTTGGTAAGGATGTGGTTCGCAAAGGCCTTTTGTCGCTTAACCTTCCTCCCAGATCCCGTGATCTTGAATCTCTTCGCCGCCCCTCGGTTGGTCTTCATTTTGGGCACGTCTCACCTCCTCTATCACCTTGCTTCTATTCAAGAAGATAACCTGTCTTCCCGGATCTTTAAAGAGGGGTCAAAATCACTACAATGCTTCGTCCCTCGAACTTGGGGGCATGCTCCATCACCCCCCATTCCTTCGTTTCCTCAATGATTCTCTCCATCATCCGTTCCCCCAAATCCTTGTGGGCAAGCTCCCTTCCCCGGAAGACAACGGAAATCTTTGTCTTATATCCGCTCTTTAAGAATCGCTCGATATGCCGGAGCTTCACCTGGAGGTCGTGTTCCTCCGTCTTCGGCCTCATCTTCACCTCTTTAAGATGTCCAGTAGCCTGCTTTTTCTTGGCCTCATGGGCCTTTTTGCTTTGGATGTATTTGTACCTCCCGTAATCCATGATCTTACATACGGGAGGGTCGGATTTGTGGGAAACCTCTACTAAGTCCAACCCGAAATTGCTCGCCTGTTCCAAGGCCTCATGGAGGGACATAATTCCTATCTGCTTCCCCTCTGGATCTATGACCCTCACCTGAGGGGACCTAATACCTCTGTTGACTCGAATCTCCTTTTTTTCTATCTCCTTTCACCTCCTTATAATAGATTAGCCCCCCGGGATCTTGCCTTCCTCTCGTATCAAGGCCAAAAATCTCTCCAGCGCCATCCCCTTCATATCCACCCCATCTCTCCTCCTGGGGGCAACGGTCTCCGACTGCTGCTCCTTATCGCCGATGACCACCATATAAGGGATCTTCTGTAATTGGGCCTCCCTAATCTTGAAGCCCAATTTTTCGTTTCGAAAGTCCTTCTGCACCCTGATCCCCTCTTCCCGAAGGCGCTGGTAGACCTTCTCCCCATAAGGGATATTCCTATCCGTGACAGTCAGAATGCTCACCTGCACTGGGGACAACCAGAGGGGAAAGGCACCACCATAGTGCTCGATCAGGACGCCGATAAAACGCTCCATGGCCCCCAACACTACCCGGTGAAGCATCACCGGACGATGCTTTTCCCCATCGGGACCTATATAGGTAAGGTCAAATCGCTCTGGCATGCTGAAATCACACTGAATCGTGGCGCACTGCCACTTTCTCCCC
>CP070817.1:311212-314506 GCA_020344255.1 Deltaproteobacteria bacterium
GCATCCAGCACATCGGTAGAGGTAGCCACCTGCCCCTTGTACCTCTCCTCATTGATACGGAAGTTCTCCTCTGCCTGGCTCACCGCCTTCTCGGCCACCCTGATGTTCTTTTCCGCCTCCTGTAAGTTGAGATATGCCTCCTTGACCTCCAGTCTTATCCCGTCTTTTACCTCCCGAAGGGCAAACTCCGCTTGGGATACCTTGGCCTTATTCTCCTCCATCCCCCACCAGGTCTTCCCCCAGTCCCAGACATTCCACTGCGCCAGGGCCATCACATTCCAATTATCCGCGTCGCGGTCAAACTTAGATCCATTGACCGAGGGATCATCACCCTCACGCTCGTAATTGAACAGAACGCTTACCTGGGGAAAGAGGCCGCTGGCCGCAATCCTCACTCCCTGTTTGGCCGACTTTATCGCTAGCTCGGCCGCATTTATCTCCGGTCTCTTGCTGTAAGCCTCCTCAGTAGACGCCTCCAGATCAACCTCCATGGGTCGATACTGAAGGGCCTCCACCAGACTAACCTCCTCATCGATCCCCCGGCGTAGGAGCGTATTGAAGACGGCGTGGGCGATCGCCAGGCCATTTTGGGCCCCGGTGAGGTCTTGTCTTGTCTGGGCCAGTTGAACCTCTGTCTGGAGGAGGTCGTTTTTAGGGATCATCCCCGCCTCGAAAAAGGCTTTGGCCACCTTGAGGTGGGATTCCAGCTGCTCCACCGCCTGTTCGGCAACCTCGAGGGCCTTTTCAGCATTCAGTACCCCATAATAGGCCTCGTTGACCTGGAGGATTAAGTCGAGCTCGGTCGTCTCCAACTCCACCTTCGCCGTGTCCACCCCCAACTTGGCTAACCGGTAGCTGTTCATGAGGGCTCCACCAGTGAAGATGGGCTGAGTGACCGTGTTGGTCCAGTAATAGACATCCCTGCTCCCCACCCTTGCCCTAATCCCCAGAGCGGGGACGGCAAAAGTTGGTTCCTCATCCAACCTGGTATAGGTATATTGGGTGCTCACCTGGGGAAGGAAGTCGCTGATGGCTGCCCGACGCCGGAATTCCGCCTCCTTAATGACCTCTTTGGCCGCCTGGAGGGTGGGACTCCTCTTCAGGGCGATCTCTATACTCTCGCGCAAGGTGAGAGGAGGAGTCTCCTCCTCTCCAAAGGAGGGGGTGAGGATCACTATAAAAAATACGCTTACCAGCAGGCAGATCATCATCTTCATCATATCGTCCTCCCTATTTTTTCAACAAGCCCTTTATGAAAAGGTCGAGGGTGTAATAGATCAATTGCTCAACATCCATCCCAATGATCTCTCTGTTCAACTCCTCTTCGAAGAGAAAGAGGATGCCATTCGTGGCGCCCCAGAAGGCCAGCGCTGCCTTCCGTGGGTCCACAGGGGAGAAAATCCCTTCCTCGATTCCGTTTTGGACGACCCCTGCGAAAAGCTGAAGACAACGGATTCCCTTGTCCAGGTTTGCCTGAATCAATTCACGGGGGAGTTGCTTGGACACGTCTCCGTGCTCCAGAAAGAACAATATCCGAAAGTAATCACGGTGATCGAGATAATATCGATAGTAGACCTCTCCGAGCTTCCTGATGACCTGATCAGGGGGAAGATCCAAGTTAAAGGTCTCCTCTATCCGATCGAAGAGGATCTTCAGCCCCTCGCTCATCACGGTGACATAGAGCTCCTCTTTGCTGTTGAAGTAGAGGTAGAGGGTCCCCTTACTCAACTCCGCCCTTTGGGCAATCTCATCCATGGTGGTCGCGTTAAACCCCTTGGCGAGGAATAACTCTCTGGCGCAGACGATGATGGCCTCCCGCCTGGCTAACTTCTCCCTATTTCTTCTCTCCTCGATCCCCATACTTTATGAAATGACTAAGAGTTATTTTATGACCAATAGTCACAAAATAACATTCCCCTTTTCACTTGTCAATTATTTTTTTCTGATATCCCCACCATCTGTCCCCGGCAAGAAATTTTTTATTGACAAATCCATAAAAGTCGGGTTGTATGAATAATCGGTCATTTCATGAGTCAAAAAATTATAGATTAAGAAACTTCAATTCCTGATCCCTCAAAAAAAGGCAGCAGAAAAAAATAATGACCTGGGAGGAATTGCTACGAGCTGGTAGGGTACCTGAGTGGCCATATCCGATACGCTATGACCAAGAGAAAGAGGTGAGTACCGATGTCCTGATCCTCGGGGGTGGGATAGCTGGATGTTGGGCTGCGATAAGTGCCGCCAAAATGGGATTGAAGGTTGCCATTGTTGAAAAGGGGGCCACGATAAGAAGTGGTGCTGGGTCAGGAGTAGACAATTGGAATTATACGCCGAATCCTTACTCCAAGATTACCGCTGAGGAGTGCATTGAGGCCGAGTTTGAAACCTACGGTGGATATACCAACTTGACCTCTCGCTACATTTCCGCAAGGGAGAGCTACGATACCCTTCTGGAGATGGAACAGATGGGGGGGAAGATCAGGGATACTGAGGATGAATTTAAGGGTTCTGATTTCAGGGACGAAGAGACCAAATTTTGCTTTCGCTTCGATTATGTGAATAAGTTACACTTTGTCGTTTGGGGGGCGGACTTTAAGCCAATCCTCTTCAGGGAGTGTAAGCGGCAAGGGGTGACAATCTACGATAGAGTTCAGGCCACCAGCCTTTTGACTGAGGGAGGGAAGCAGGGCACCAGGGTGGTAGGTATTACTGGACTGAATAATAGAACTGGTGAATTCTACGTTTTCAAGGCAAAATCCACAATAGATTGCATGTCACGTCATAATATGAACTGGCTATTCGCATTACAACAGGCTCGTGTGCTTGATGCCCACCGGCCTTTTTCTATTGTGGGTAACGGTCATGCAATGGCGTGGCGAGCCGGCGCTGCATTTACCATGATGGAGAAATCGAGAGCCGATATGACAGGTGCACCGAGCTTTCCAGGGTACGGGGAGGGAAGCCCCTCTACGAGCTGGTGGCCGTGCAGTATGGTTGATGCCGATGGGAAAGAGATTCCCTGGATCGATAGGGATAGAAAAATTCTCACTACGGTGTCGGAGCGTTATCAACTAGCCCCCGGGCAGAAGTGGATGGGGGAACGGGCGAGCGGAGATCCTCCTTACAAGTACTTAAAGCCACAGATTGTTCCTGATATAAATGAGCGAATAAAGAAAGGTGAATTCAAATTACCACTGTATGCTGATCTGCCCCGTATGCCCGAGATGGAGCGAAGGCTTATTTGGGGCGTTATGATAGGGAATGAAGGAAAGACAAAGGTTCCCATATTGCAGA
>CP070817.1:314606-317680 GCA_020344255.1 Deltaproteobacteria bacterium
CCTTCTCGAAGAGCCAAATGATCGTCAGTCCTTCCTCCCCTTGGAAGATCATCACTGGATGTTCGCTCTCCACCGACTCCACCACCACGGGCGGCAATGGCGGGGATTTCAGTAAAGGAACGGTGAGCACAATGATGATTAAAAGGGCCGTACCCCAGGCGATGGTCCTGATAGGTCGAAAAGGGAAAAAGAGATCCCTTACTGGACTCCAGACCCTGTCCTTTAATGAGGGGGCCTTCAGTCTCCTCTCTACCCCCGCCCACACCTCCTGCGGCTCCGTGTCGACCACCTCTTCCTCTATCGCCCCCCGCAGGAGTTTTCGCATATCGGAGAGGTCCTTAAGCTCCTTTTGGCAGCGCGTACAAACCCGCAGGTGTCCTTCAACGAAGTCCCTCTCCTCTGGAGACAGCTCTCCATCAAAATACCTCTCTAAATGAGGGGCAAAACGGTTGCAGTCCGACATCTACTCCTCCCCCCTCAGATAAGAAGCGAGGGCGCCGCGTAAACCCTCCCTGGCGTAGTGAAGCCTGGACATCACAGTCCCCAATTGGCAACCCATTACTTCTGAGATCTCCCTATAGGATAAACCCTCCACCTCCCTCAAAAGGATGATTGCCCGATGTTGAGAGGGTAACTTGGCAATGGCCCTGCGGATTTGTTCATTAAGCTCCTTTCGCAGCAGGGAGGAATCAGGTCTTCCCTTCTGCTGAGGACCGATCGCCTCGTTTGCCTCGGGGTTTACCGTCCTCTGGCGCCGGAAGTCGAGGGCGAGGTTGACGGCGATCCGGTAAAGCCAGGTATAAAAGGAGGAGGCCATTCGGAAACTCCGAATGGATCGGTAGGCCTTGATAAGCGCCTCCTGGGTTAACTCCAGGGCATCCTCCCGATTCCCTACCATCCCATAGAGGAGGGAATAGATCTTTCGCTGATACGGGGCAATCAAATCCTTAAAGGCCTCTTTCTCCCCTTTCTGTACCTTCCGTATCAGCTCTCGTTCTTCCAATGAGTTCTCAGTTAATTAGATGCAAAATCTCTAACAGTTATTCAACCCCTCTTCTCGTGCCCCAATGGATTTCGGCATCAGATGCCCTGACATAAATAGGTACGAGAGAGGAGGTGTCGGCCTTCTCCCCCGCCATGATGCGCTTCATGCCGAGCTCAGCTACTGTCGTCCCGCGGAGATGCATCAGATGAGAAGGTGCAAAGAAGGCCCGATCCCCCAACCTCTCCTTGATGAGCTCCCCATAGAGCCTGACCCCATCACCAAGGAAGATCGTTTCCTGGGCCGGAATCTCCTCAAGCATAACAGAGGGGGGGAGGGACTGATATGGGGTCAGCTTCTTCACCCTCCCCCCTCCCTCATCTTTGTAGAGGGCGGTATAAACCTCCCCCTTTCTGGCATCCAGGATGGGACAGATCAGGTATGGGGCAAAAGGGAGATTGTGTGCCAGGGCGTCGAGAGTAGGAATACCGACCACAGGCTTTTTGGCTGCCAGGGCCAAACCCTTGACCGTACTCAGCCCTACCCTCAGCCCGGTGAAGGAGCCCGGCCCCAATGCGACGGCCAATCCATCTATGTCTTGAAGATCCAACTTAGCTCCCTTCAGGAGCGTCTGGATGGAGGGGATTAAACGTGCGGAGTGAGTCTCCCGCCGATGAAGAGAATACTCGGCCACTACCTGATCCCCGTCGATGAGCCCAAGACTCCCACAGCTGGTCGATGTATCGATCCCTACAATCATCATCACTTGGCCCCTTGGGGAATGATTCTCATAATGTCGTTGTAGAAGGCGAAGACCATCAGTAAGATGATGATAATCAATCCGATCTGCTGGGCCAACTCCAGCTTCTTCACACTCAAGGGCCTCCTGATGATGGACTCGAGGGTCAGAAAGAGGAGATGACCACCATCAAGGATGGGGATGGGGAATAGATTTATGATGCCCAGGTTGATGCTTAATACCGCGGTAAAGAAAATAAGGCTGAGAAGCCCCTCTTGGGCCTGCTTGCCAGCCAACTGGGCGATGAGAATAGGGCCTCCGATGGTCTTGGCTGGAATGACCCGCTGGATGATCTTAGCGATGCTCACCACCACCAGCTTGGAGACATACCAGGTTTGATAAAAGCCCTTGCCTACCGCCACGTGCACGGGCTCCCTCTTGAGAACGGTCTCTCCCGACGGGACGATCCCGACCTGATAGCTCTTTGTTTCCTCTCCAAAGATACTCTTCCCTGTTACGGCCCGAGGGGTGACCCTTATTGTAATAATCTCCTCCCCCCTCTTAAGGGTTAGCTGAAGCTCCCTTCCCTCGCTCCTGGGGATTACCGAGAGAAGATCAGACCATTGGGTTATCTCCTCATTGTTCACCCTTAAGATCACATCCCCAGGCCTGACCCCCGCCTTTTGGGCGGGAAATCCATCTACGACCTTCCCCACCACCGGAGATAGTTGAGGGATACCAACATAGAATAGCAGGGAGAAAATGATGGCTGCGAGTAGCATGTTTGCCAAGGGTCCAGCAGCAACGATGGCCATCCTCATGCGCACGGGTTGATGGAGAAAGGCCCTCCGCTCATCTTCTTGTGCGACCTTCTCTCCGGGCTCATCCCCCAGGAGCTTTACGTATCCCCCTAATGGGAGTGCAGATATCCTGTATTCCGTCTCCCCGATTCTCTTGCCGATAAGCTTAGGGCCAAATCCGAGAGAGAACTTCAACACCTTCACCCCTCCCAATTTGGCGATGAGGAAATGCCCCAACTCATGGATGAAAATTAAGATCCCTAGCACAAATAGAAAGGCCAAGATATGGATCATCGGGAAACCTCGTGGATGAAGTGGAGAGCCTTCTCCCTGGCCCAGCGGTCCGCCTCTTCGGCCCGCTCGATCGCCTCGCGGTGACACCCCTCGCTCAGCGCCGCCTTGGCCCTGGCCGCTTCCGCCCGGGCCCGCTGGTAGGGCTGATCCCAGAAGCCTCCGCGGCGCACCAGGCCGTCGAACTCCTCGACCACGGTGTCGATCGACTCTTTCCCTCCGGTCGCCGCCCGCCGCTCGAGCTCCAGCACGACCGCGCGAA
>CP070817.1:317780-330638 GCA_020344255.1 Deltaproteobacteria bacterium
AGGCCCTGAAGGCAGCTCAGGGTGCGGCTAAAGCGGCCAAGGCTTCCGCACACAAGGCTGAGGCGGCTGCCATCAAGGCTGAGTCGGCTGCCGACAGGGCTGACGTTCGCGCCGACAGGGCTGATGCCGCTGCCAAAAGGGCTGAGGCTGCTGCTGGCAGGGCTGAGGCGGCTGCTGCAAGGGCCGAAAGGGCTGCCAAGAAGTGCGTGAAGACCTTTGAGAAAGGATTGAGAAAGTAAGGCCTTGGAGGGCGGTAACCGCTCGGTTGCCGCCTTTTCTTTCTTCGTAATAACAACGGGGTCTTGTCTTCTTACCCCCCAGGGTCTAGACGAGGAGATCGAGATCTATCTCCTGCCATAACCGGTCGGAAAAGTTATCCCAACGATTCTCATAAAGGAGGTATGGTATGGTGGAGAGATCATGGGTCACGAAAGCTGGTGTTTGTTTTTCTTCTTTGGCTCTTATAGCAGTTCTGGGGATGGGTTGTGCTAGCCAAAGGCAGCTCAGGGAACATACGGCGGCCGCGGAGGCGGCCATGAAGGCAGCTCAGGATGCAGCCAAAGAGGCTAAGGCTTCCGCACGGAAGGCTGAGTCTGTTGCTGGCAGGGTTGAGGCGGCTGCTAAGAGGGTGGAGGCAGCTGCCGCAAGTGCCGAAAGGGCTGCTGAGAAATGCGCGAAGGCCTTTGAGAGAGGGTTGAAGAAATAAGGCCATATAAAAACGGTAGCCCCTCGGTTACCGCCCTTTCTTTTTTCGCGTGATATCGACGGGGATCCCCTTCTGTTCCTCAAGGGCCTGGACGAGGAGGTAGATATCTATCTCCTCCCATATCTGAGAGGCAAAGAGTTTCTTTGCGCTGTGAAGGAGGAGGTCGGGGATCCTGTGATAGATATCAGGGTGGACTTCGATAAAGGTGTGTCCATCTTTGGAACCGATTTTCACAGGCTCATAGATGATTACCACAGGTGTCCCCAGTTTCACCAAGGAAAAGAGCTCTTCAATATCCTCTGGGTAGAGTCTTATACAGCCATGACTTACCAATCGCCCTATTCCCCACGGAGAATTGGTGCCGTGGATGCCGTAGTCATTATTTGAGAGACGGAGCCAATATTTTCCCAGGGGATTGTCTGGGCCTGGGGGGACGAATTTGCCCCCATATTTTTCTTGGAGGGATGGGGGGATGTTCCAGGTAGGGTTTTTGGTCTTTTCCACGATCGTAAAGCTTCCAAAGGGCGTAGGCCAGTCCAGCACTCCAATACCGATGGGATATGTCTTCACCATCTGGATCTCTTTGAGGAATAGATAAAGCCGTAATTCAGGGATGTTGATTACGATCCCAGTTATATTGAATATAGGCAGCACCCAGAAAGTGGGGATCTTTATCTTCTTGCCTGCAGGGGGTATCCAGGGATCGATGTGGGGATGGAAAAGGACCAGCTCCTTGTATCCCAGATCGAAACTCCTGGCGACGTCTAATAAGGTATCTTCTTGTCTAATAGTATAGTCCCGGAACGCCCCGATCACTGTATGTGCCGAGGGATTTATCGCACCCTTATTTTGAGGCATGCGATAATAGTATGCTCCCTTGGGGTGGAGCTCCCCCGGGAGCAAGAGGAGGAATAAGGTTAAAAGGAGGGGAAAAGCCCTTTTTGTCATCCCTTCATCCTTCCCATTTTTTTCTGACGTTTAAACTACAAAGAAAACTGATAAAAAAGAACCTGCAGCTAGGTTCCCTAAAAGCCTCAATGCTACCGTAATGCCTGTTAGAATCTACAGGATGAATGTCTAAAAGTCAATATTTTTCATCGCTTGCGTAAGGGCCTTTCTATAAGTGGCTTATGCAGGAGGGCCTTATTCTAAAGAATGGAAAGGGGATCCACGTCCACCTCTATTCTTACCCCTTTTAGTCTCCTACTTTCTTCCATCAAAGAATGGACGAGATGTTGAAGATGGATGATCCTTTCTCCCTTGAGGAGGAGTTGCCAACGGTATCTCCCCTTGATTTGGGCCAGGGGGGCAGGGCTTGGTCCCATCATCTCCACCTTTCCCGGGTGAGATTTTAGGAAGATTTCCCCCTTTTTTGCTAGCATTCGTATCCCCATCTCTGAATCCTTGGGGTCTCTGGATGAAACCCTTATATTGACCATGTGGGTGTAGGGAGGATAACGCAAAGTTTTGCGGAAGGCCATCTCCTCCCGATATAAACCCCAAAAGTCATGCCCTTTTGCCCTCTGAATAGCGTAATGATTAGGGAGGAAGGTCTGAATAATAACTCTTCCTGGACGACTTCCTCTTCCTGCCCTACCCGCCGCTTGGCTGAGGAGTTGAAAACCCCTCTCCGCAGCTCGCAGGTCAGGGAGGTTGAAAGCGACATCTGCTGCAATGATCCCCACCAATGTGATCTGGGGGAAGTCGTGACCTTTGACGATCATCTGGGTCCCTATGAGGATATCTATCTCACCCCTCTCCAAGCTCTGTAAGAGTCGGCCATAAGCACCACGGCGGGTCATGACATCGCTATCCATGCGCGCAACCCGGGCTTGGGGAAACAGTTTCCTTACCTCTTTCTCCACCCTCTCGGTGCCAAACCCAAGCAGCTTGGTCTTGGCCCCACCGCAGTGGGAGCATATTTGGGGGGCGGGAAGGCGATAACCACAATAGTGGCAGAGGAGGACCTTCTTCTGGGCGTGGAAGGTGAGGGTTACGCTGCAATTGTTGCATTTGAAGGGATAACCACAATCAGTGCAGATGATGGAATTGGCGAAGCCACGTCGGTTGAGAAAGAGGAGTGATTGTCCTCCATCTCCCAGATTTTCGGCCAAAGCTTCCTTGAGGGTGGATGAGAGGAGGGGATATTTTTGTCCCTTGAGGTCTATTATATCCACCTGTGGTAGGATTCCCCCCGCTACCCTTTCTGTTAAGTGCAGGGGATAAAACTTTCCCCTCTGAGCATTGTAAAAGGACTCGAGAGAAGGGGTGGCGGAACCGAGGATCACCACAGCTTCCTCCCTCTTTGCCCGTACTACGGCTAGATCCCGGGCGTTATATCTCACCCCTTCCTCTTGTTTATAAGAGGCATCATATTCTTCGTCTACGATGATCAAACTCAGGTCTTTACAGGGGGCGAAGACGGCGGAGCGTGCACCGATGACAACTTTAACAGCCCCTCTGTTCACCTTTCTCCATTGGTCGTATCTCTCCCCCGGCGACAACCCACTGTGCAGGAGGGCCATCTCCATGTGCAACCTCCTTTGAAAGCGCCCCAATAATTGGGGGGTGAGGGAGATTTCGGGGACGAGGATCAAAGCCTTCTTTCCCAAGGATAGGGCCTCTTGCACCGCCCTGAGATAGATCTCCGTTTTCCCGCTACCCGTCACACCATGGAGGAGAAAGGGACGGAACATACCTCCCTCCAGGGCCTTCCGTATCTGCTCTAAGGCCCTTTGTTGCTCTGGGGTCAAGGGAAACATGCCTTCCTCTCGTTCCACCACCTCAATGGCCGGTTCTCTATAGGTCTCTTCCTCCTTCACAGCCACCATTCCCCTTTTTCTCAATCCCTTGAGCACTGAGGATGGCCTCTTAAATCTCCTCTGCAGTTCCCCTACAGGAACCAAGCCTTTTCCATTGAGAAAGGAGAAGATTTCTCTCTCTTTCGGTTTGAGGGCCTCAGTAGGGCGAGGAGGTGGTAAGGCCTCCACAAAGGTCACCTTTTTGATTTTTGTCCTTCCCTCCTTTATCTTTGACTCCAAGGAGATCAATCCATTCTTCTGTAAGGAGAAGAGGAGGGAACGGTCAGGGTAATCCTTGAGGAGCCTCTTGAGGGAAATCCCTTTCTGGTGGTCTATGGCCTGCAGCACCTCAATATGGGGGGTCTTGCGAGGAGAATGCCCGGCTACCACCCTTTTCCCCTCTTGCGTTAGGGATATCTGATAATAGCTCTCCCAGTTGATCCCAGGAGGTAGGGCCGTCTTAATAACGGCCCCCAAAGGGGCGAGATAGTAACTGGCAGTCCAACGGAAGAATTGGAGCATCGCCTCGTCGAAGAGAGGGGTTTCATCGAGGACATCGATAATCTCCTTTATGTCGATGCCCCTAATACCTGGGGGAAGATGGGAAGATATCTGCAACAGGTAGCCGGTAACCTTTCGTCTCCCTAAGGGGACCAAGACCCTCTTACCGACCTCGCACAGTGATTGGAGGTGCGACGGGATGCCATAATGGAAGGTCTTCTCCAATGGGAGGGCAATTCCTACTTCCGCATATACCCTCCCAATATCCATCCCTGCCTGTGACATCCCTCAGAGATTAGCATTTAAAGGGGGGTGTTGTAAAGCATGTCGCCTCAGGGTCATCGGGCCTGAGATCCTCGTGTAAGACAAACCCTTGACCCATGAATCATTGAATCCGATTGAGGGTTGACTCTTTGAATTCCCTCAATCCTACTAACTACTAAATGGGGGGAGGATGCTTTTAGTTTTGTTGAGGGGTTGAAAATAAATCGCGGATGGTTTATAATTTTTTACCAATAATTAAGACAAGGTCGGGGGAGGATGAACCGTAGGGGAGAAAAGATTTTCAAAGGGGAGGAGGTGATAGGATGGCCGAGAGGGATGACCTGGAGAAGATGCTCAAGAAGCTCAAGAAGGATTTTCAGAAAAACATCCAACCTGTCTTAAAGAAACACTCCTACTTTGTCAGCAAAGGGGAAAGGGCAAGGCTGAAGAGGGCCAAGGCAATCCGCAGGATGCGAAGGAGAGAGCGTCAATTGTCCCGTGCCGCCTGATCCCCCTCCCCTTTATCCTCACCCTTATTAGCTTGCGAGGCTTTCTGCCATCCCTCCTGTAAGGCCTTGAGATTGCCTGTCAGAAATCTCTCCGGGGTAAGTTCTTCGGTAACCTCTAAGAATGGTTCTAGAGAAATGGCCGGAGCAAGATGGGCCAAAACATATCCGAGGAGGACCAAGTTACCCCCTCTGGGATTGCCGATCCTGAGAGCTATTCCGCTGGCATCAATACAATGGGCCCCTCGTTGAGGTGTATTTTTAAAGATTATTCCCCCCTCTTTGAGGTAGGGGAGGGTTCTTTGGGCCTCTTCGACTGCGGTCACCACCAGGAGGTCGGCTTCCCTATAGCGTATCAGGGGACTCCGGTAATCTCCAACCTTAATCTGTGATATCACCGATCCTCCCCTCATGGCCATGCCATGGGTCTCCGTTGAGATCACAGGTTGGCCACATCGGTAGAGGCCCTCTACCAGGACACGGGTCATAAAGATGATCCCTTCTCCTCCCAAACCAGCAATGACTATCTTGAGGTCCATTTTCTACGTCCTCTTTATCGCCTCCTGCGGGCATACGAAAACGCAGAAGCCGCAGTTGGTACATAAGGTCTTGATGATCATGGGTCCTTCTTGAGGCCCCGTGCGTAAGGCCGGACATTCGAACCTCTCCGTGCACAGACCACAAAGATCACATTCCTCTCCGACAACGATTTCACCTTCCCTCCTATCCTCATCCCTTGCCCCGTAGATCAGACAAGGATGCCTGGCGATGATTACCGCCACTCCCTTCTCCTCATCTCGGGCATAGCGGTTGGCCTCCTTTAGGAGTTGAATGAGGAGTGGGATATCATAGGGGTCCACTGTTCTGATGAAATCCACACCACACCCCTTAACTACCTCCTCTATTTCTATTCTCTTGCCTGGACTATTCTCTGCTGGTGTTGGTTGTCCACCAGTCATGGCTACTGTTCCATTGTCTAGAATGAGGAGGACAAAGCATGCTCCTTGGTGGACGGCGTTGATCAGGCCTGGGATCCCTGCATGGAAGAAAGTGGAATCTCCGATGGTGGCGACAATGGGTGGGATACTCCTCCCTCCCTGTTTAAAAGAGTGGTAGAGGCCTGCGGCCTGATTGACGCTTGCCCCCATGCAGAGGCAGGTGTCCACCGCCCTGAGATTCAACCCTAGGGTATAACAGCCTATATCGCTGGGATAGATCCCCTGGGGTAAGGCCTTTCTAAGGGCCCAGAATGCCGCCCGGTGAGGGCAGCCAGGACACAAACTCGGTTTCCTTCCCTCTTCAGGAGGAGTCCTTGTCTCACTCACCCCTTCACCCAAAAGAGTATCGAAGACATGGGCGACGATGTCGGGGGTCAGTTCACCCTCCGAGGGGATAGTGAGATCTATTCTTCCCCTGGCGTTCTCCCTACATCCTATCTGGAGTTCTATAACAGGATAGGTTTCCTCCAAGATCAAGGTCTGGGGATAGATCTGTATAAGCTCATCTACCTCCGGGCCCAGAGGGTAGGGGAGATCGACCTTGTACAAGGCCACCCTTTCCTCCAGCCCCGTGGCCTTGATTACATCGTAGGCGTAGGCATAGGGGACCCCTGAGGCAACTACCGCCAGTTCTGCCCCGCCAGGGTTGGAGACAGGGTCTGGGTGGTTTCGGGAGGAGATCTCTCTGATCTTCTTGTTTAGCTCCCTGTGCAGACGATATCTGAACCGCGGGGTTGCTGCCCAACGCTGGGGGTCCTTTTTGAAAGAGGGAATTTCGTCCCTCTCCCCTATCTTGTTCAAGCCAACTCCCTGGCGGGAATGACATACCCAGGAAGTCGGTCTCACCATCACCGGTATCTCATATTCCTCAGAGAGTTCGAAGGCCCTTTTCACCATCTCCTTGGCCTCTTGGGGGCAGGAGGGATCAAAGACGGGTATCTTGGCAAAGGTCGCCAGGTATCTGCTGTCCTGTTCTGTCTGGGAACTGTAAGGCCCAGGATCGTCGGCCGCGATGAGCACAAAACCACCCTTTACTCCCGTGTAAGCGGAGCTCATCAAGGAGTCCAGGGCTACATTTAATCCCATCTGTTTCATCATGACGGCGGCCCTTCTGCCTAAGTAGCTATTGGTCAAAGCCACCTCAAAGGCCACTTTTTCGTTCACCGACCATTCGGTATAGATATTTAAATTGTGCTCTCTCTTTATCCGAAACACCGTCTCCATGATCTCAGAGGCAGGGGTCCCCGGATAGGAAGCGGCAACTGTGGCCCCACCCTCTACGATTCCCCACGCCATGGCCTCATTGCCCATGAGGACCTTCCCTGATAACCCTCTCTGTTTCATGTCTCCAACTCCACAAAAGTTGTCAAAAAAAATGGGGCCATAAGCCTTTTTCCCGTAGCCTATGGCCCCCCATATTTTTCCTCTTTATCCCTCAGTCACTCCATAGGCAAGGCTACTCCCCCTTTTTCCCCTTACACCACCACGTGAAAGAAGAGCACCTGACCATTTTATGACACCTTGAAGTTTTGTGGTGAACTCATATCACAGGGGGCAAGGGAAGTCAACCCCTTTTTCTCAGAAGGGCCTTCATTCCCTCTTGATTCTGAGGGCTTTATTTGTTAGGTTATGGTGTAGACAGAAAAAGGGGGAGATCATGTTTGATGCTGTAATGAGCCTCTTTTCCACCGATTTGGCCATTGATCTAGGGACAGCCACCACTTTGGTCTATGTCAAGGGGAAGGGGATAGTATCTAACGAGCCTTCGGTTGTGGACGTATCTCGCGACCCCAGGGGGAATCAGAAGATCCTCGCCATTGGGGAGGAGGCGAAGAACATGTTGGGAAGGACCCCAGGGAATATCATCCCCATACGTCCTATGAAGGAGGGGGTCATCGCCGATTTTGAGATAACAGAGCAGATGCTTCGTTATTTTATCCTCCGGGCCCACAATCGTAAATCTTTCGTCCGCCCCCGCGTGGTAGTGTGTGTCCCTTCAGGAATCACTCCGGTGGAGAGGAGAGCGGTGAAGGAGTCAGCGGAGTCGGCTGGGGCCAGAGAGGTCTACCTCGTCGATGAACCCATGGCTGCAGCCATCGGGGCGGGACTCCCCATTACCGAGCCCTCAGGCAATATGATCTTGGACATTGGAGGGGGTACCACAGAGGTGGCGGTAATTTCTTTGTCGGGAATCGTCACCAGCAACTCCATCCGGGTGGGGGGTGATAAGATGGATGAGGCCATCATCCAATATGTGAAGCGGAAATATAATCTCTTCATCGGAGAAAGGACCGCGGAGCTGGTGAAAATGAAGTTGGGAAACGCCCTCCCCACCGACGGTGATGAGGATATGATGGAGGTCAAAGGAAGGGATTTGGTCGCGGGTATCCCTAAGACAATGGAGGTGACGGCAGTGGAGGTGAGGGATGCCTTGACAGATCCCCTCAACGATATCGTGGATGTGGTGAGAATCACCTTGGAGAGGACTCCACCGGAGCTTGCATCTGATATCGTCGATAAGGGAATAGTTATGACCGGAGGTGGGTCCCTGTTGAAAAATATAGATATTTTGCTACGCAACGTCATAAACCTCCCCATAACCATCGTTGACGATCCCATTACAACTGTTGTTATGGGATCGGGCAAATTGTTGGATGATATGGATCTCCTGAGGGAGGTCACGATCCATTATTAAGATGGTGGATCTCAGGAGACGCCGTGGCACTCTCGTCATCACCCTTCTAATCGTCTGCGCCGTCTTTCTTATCTCCCTTCAAATCAGTGGGCGCTATGGAGGGGATGTCCTCCACAGCGTAATCTTGAGATTTACCTCTCCCTGCCAAAGAGCCTTTCATTGGACTATCGACTCCGTATGCAACCTCTTTCAAACCTATATCCTTTTGGTAAACATCAAGAAGGAAAACCGGCGTCTTCAGGCGGAATTGCTCCGCTTGCAAAGGGAGAATGATGAGTTGAGGGAATCAGCCGAGGCGGTCAGACGTTTGCGCCGTCTCCTCCTGTTCAAAAAACAGGTTTCAGCGTCCATGGTACCCGCCGAGGTCATCGCCTCCTCGCCCTCGTCTTGGTTCAGAACGATAGTGATAAACAAGGGGCAACGTGACGGCGTGAGGAAGGGCATGCCGGTAGTAACTTGGGAGGGCGTGGTTGGGCAAGTGATCAGGACATCTCCAGGCTCCTCCATTATCTTGCTCATTATCGATCGAAATTCCTCTGTAGATGCCTTAGTGCAACGGACCAGGACGAAGGGAATTTTAGAAGGTGAAGGTGGGGCTCGATGCCAACTGAGGTATGTCCCTCGAACCGATGAGATACAGGTTGGCGATCGGATTGTTACGTCCGGTCTGGGGGGGATCTTCCCCAAAGGGCTGCTTATCGGGAAGGTGGTAAGGGTGGAAAAGAGAGAATATGGTCTTTTTCAAGAGGTAGCGGTTACCCCAGGCGCTGAGTTTTCTCGTCTGGAGGAGGTGATGGTGATCTTAAGACCAGTGGGAGAGGAGGGGGGGTAAAGGCTGTGTTGCGGGCTCTGCTTCCTCTCTTTGTTGGGATGGGGTGGATGGTGTTGGAGACCTCTTTTGTAGGCTTTCTCCCCGCCCGTTTCCCCTCCCCCGATGTGGTCCTTGTTGTGGCAATTATCTTTGGCTTCGAGTTTTCCCCTGCCCTCGGAGGGGGTTTCTCTTTCCTTCTCGGTCTCATGCAAGATGTGTTAGCAGGAGGGGTCATCGGCCTGAATGCCCTCTCCAAGACGGTCGTCTTTTCGCTCACCAAGGTGATGGCCAGGAGGTTTTATTTCCCCGGCGTGACATCTAAAATGGGGATGGTATTTCTTGGAGCAGTGGTCGATGGGTTTCTGGTGGCCGTCGTCTTGCTCATCGGAGGAGGTATGCATATTTACTTTCCTAGCTTCCTTCAATACCTCCTTTTGCAAATCCTCTGTACAGGGCTTCTCGCCCCTGTCATCCTTATCATAACCGCAAAACTACTGGACCTTGGCGAAGGGAGAAAAGGGGGTATTTTTCGCCATGCACTTAAGAAGGCGGGAACCAGAGGAATTTCGACCAAGGTATAGGTATTTCATTGTCGCCGCTATTGTCATTTTCCTGACTATCTTCATAAGGCTTTGGTATCTTCAGGTCGTTAAAGAACAGGAATTCCGGCTACTCTCTGAGAACAATCGGATAAGGTTGCGGAAGATCCCCGCCGTGCGTGGGATGATCATGGATAGGCGGGGAAGGATATTCGTAGATAATCGCCCCTCGTTTAATGCCATGGTGATGCCCGAGGATGTTGACGACCTGATGGGGTTAACGAAGCGGCTCTCCGAATTTCTGGACATCCATCCGGCTGGGATCGAGCACCAGATCACTGCTAGGGATCGCCCTCCCTTTCATTTGGTGACGATCGAGAGAGACATCTCATGGAAGGAACTGAGCCTTTTGAAGACGTATGGATTGGATCTCCATGGTTTGGAGATAAGTATCGCTCCGATAAGGATGTATCCCCATGGGAAGGTGGCTGCCAACCTATTGGGTTATGTCGGGGAAATAGATAAAGAGGAGCTAAAGCGCAAAAAAAATTATAAGATGGGGGACTGCGTGGGGAAATGTGGGGTAGAATGGACATGGGAAGGGTATCTGAGGGGGATCGATGGAGGAAGGCAGGTGGAGGTTGATGCCGTGGGTAGAGAGATGCGAATCCTCAACCAAGTTCGCCCTCTTCCTGGGCACAACCTGTATTTGACTATAGACCTGGATCTGCAGAGACACGGTGAAAAGCTCTTGGGCGAGAAGGCAGGGGTCATTATGGCCATGGACCCGACAACTGGCGAGGTCCTAGCCTTTTGTAACAATCCTTCCTTCCGACCAGCTCTCTTTGCAGGGGGGATATCGACCAAAGAGTGGGAAGAGCTGGTTTCCCATCCCCTGCACCCCCTGCAAAACAGAGGGATTCAGGGGCTTTATCCCCCCGGCTCTGTCTTCAAGATAGTGACAGCAGCTGCTGGATTAGAGGAAGGGGTGATAACACCAGAAACTTCCCTTTCTTGTTCCGGCATCTATTACTTTGGAAAGAGGGGGTACCAGTGCTGGCGGAGAGGGGGACATGGGACGGTGAATCTGTACAGGGGGTTGACGGAGTCGTGCGATATATACTTCTATCAAGTGGGGGAAAGATTGGGGGTGGAGAGGTTGAGCAGATATGCTAAGGGCTTCGGCCTCGGAAAGCCCACGGGCATAGACCTCACGGGGGAAAAGGAAGGATTAGTTCCCACCGCAGAATGGAAGAGGGAGAGGTTGGGTGAGCCATGGTATCCCGGAGAAACCATTTCTCTGGCCATAGGTCAGAGTTATATATTGCTAACCCCCCTCCAATTACTCAACGTCATCAGCTCCATCGCCAATGGTGGAGTTCTCCTCAAGCCGCAGATTGCAAAACGCGTGGAGGATGTTGACAAGAAGGTGCTGGTGGAGTATCAGCCCCAGGAGATAGCAAGGCTTCCTATTTCCACGGAGAACCTGGATGTGATAAGGAAGGCCCTTGTGGGTGTAACGGAAGACGACCATGGGACTGGTAGGGCTGTTCGTCTTGCTGGGGTGAAGATAGCTGGGAAGACGGGCACCGCGCAGGTGATCAAACTCAGAGGAATGGGGAGGAGGCCTAGACCTGAGGAGATGCCCTATGGGTCACGAGACCATGCGTGGTTTGTGGCCTATGCCCCCCCTGATCTCCCTGAAATTGCGGTAGTGGTGCTGGTTGAGCATGGGGGGCATGGGGGTTCTGCCGCCGCCCCCCTGGCCCGGGAGATGATAAGGAAATATCTCTCTCTCAAACGTGGGGAGAAATGATCGACAGGAAATCATGGGCTCAACTCGATGGCAAGCTGATCATCCTGACCCTTGTCCTGATGACGATAGGGATTGTCAACCTCTACAGTGCCACCATCAATCTTCCAGGTGGAGAATTTCCCTTCTATCAGAGGCAGCTTTTTTGGCTGGGGATAGGGGTATTTTTCGGCCTGCTGGTATTTCTTGCTGATTATCGCTACTATGAGGAGTTCGCCTATCCCATCTACCTTTTGGCACTTCTGTCCATAGTCTCTGTACTCATTTACGGTATAGTGGTGGGAGGGGCCCAACGGTGGATTAGGATAGGTTTTTTTAACCTTCAGCCCTCGGAGCTGATGAAGATTGCCCTCATCCTGGCCCTCGCCCGTCATTTTGCTCGTTATGAGATGAGAGAGGGGTATGGACTGAGGGATCTTATTATCCCGGCGGTTATCACCCTGCTGCCCACCTTGCTGATCGCCAAACAGCCTGATTTGGGGACGGCTTTGGTCTTAGTCTTTATCCTCCTCTCCATCGTTATGTTCGTCAAGATACGCTTCCGATCACTCCTCATATTGCTCACGGTGGTCATCCTGGCCACCCCCTTCTTTTGGGTGGCGCTGAAGGATTATCAACGCAGCAGGATACTTACCTTTTTGAACCCCGATATGGACCCCTTGGGGGCAGGCTATCACATAATTCAGTCCAAGATCGCCGTCGGCTCTGGGGGAGTATGGGGGAAGGGGTATCTCCACGGTACCCAGTGTAAACTCCAGTTTCTTCCCGAACACCATACGGATTTTGTCTTCGCCGTATTGGGAGAAGAGTGGGGGTTTATCGGGTGTGGGGTGGTCCTGGCACTCTACTTGGCCCTGATCCTTTGGGGCCTCAACATAGGCATGAAGGCGAAGGACAGGTTCGGGACTATTCTCGCCTTTGGGGTGACGGCGATGATATTTTGGCATGTAATAATAAATGTAGGCATGGTGTTAGGAATTATGCCTATCGTAGGTCTCCCCCTGCCCTTTTTGAGCTATGGCGGTTCTTCTGCCGTTGTCCATCTAATGGGGATAGGTCTCCTTCTCAATGTCAGGGCACGGAGGCATATCTTTTAATCCAAAACAAAACGAGGGTTTCAACTCATTACCACCTATGTAAAATACAGGATTCAAGGGGTCTAGGTGCCAATAGATACAGGGTTCCAGGGGCCAAGGGGCCCAGTGGTCAAGTGAAATACACTAG
>CP070817.1:330738-354714 GCA_020344255.1 Deltaproteobacteria bacterium
ATCCTCCACCCGGTCATAGAATAGGTCTTGGACGCTCCGTTGACGAGAATAGTGATATTCTTTAATTCATCCCCGAGCGACGCAATGCTCACGTGTTCGAAGCCATCATAGACGATCTTCTCATAAATTTCGTCGGAGATGATAGAGATATTGTGCCGCAAGACCACTTCTGCTAATTCCTCCAGCTCCTTGCGGGTATAGGCACTGCCGGTAGGGTTAGAGGGGGAGTTGATAACCACTGCCCTGGTCTGAGCGGTTATTGCCTCCTCCAAGGCCTGAGAGGTCAGCTTAAATGCTTCTTCTTCCGAAGTAGCTATGATAACCGGTCTGCCTCCTGCCAGCATAACGATAGGAGGATAGGACACCCAATAGGGAGCGGGTATGATCACCTCATTCCCATCATCTATGATGGCTTGGGCCAAGTTGTAGAGACAGTGTTTTCCTCCACAGGATACCAGTATCTGGTCCTTTTGATACGCTACCTTGTTTTCCCGGAGAAGCTTTTCGACGACGGCCTCCTTTAACTCCTCTGTCCCCCCCGCAGGGGTATATTTGGTGAAACCTTCATGCAAGGCCTTGATGGCCTCACCCTTGATATGTTCTGGGGTGTCGTAATCGGGTTCCCCAGCTCCGAAGCTTATGACGTCGATCCCCTGGATGCGCATGGCCTTAGCCTTAGCCGTAATGGCCAAGGTGGGGGAAGGTTTAACCTTTTGGGCCCTCTGAGATAGCTTCATCGATTTCACCTCCTCGCTTCAGCCTTTTAACATACTTCCCCTTCCAGTGCAAGGACATAATCTCTCTTCTGCTATTGCTTATGCGTCTGAAAAGACATATAATTGTCAGCCAAAATGGCGAAGGAGTATCAATGATCAAGAGGTGTATCTTTCAATGTTTACGATGCACTCAAGTCCCATCCTTCATCATTTCAAGAGGTACAGGGATACATGGGTACGATCGGGCGGGAATGCATCAGGTAGCTGATCCCCCGATTCTCACGTCGGCCAGGGGATTGAGGATGACCACTGTCTCTGTGGCGAAAGGGAAAGTAACCGAGGTTAATTATCAGATATGGGGGATAAGGGGTTTTGAGGACGTTTTTGGATCTTCAACTCCTCAAAGTGAAAGGGGAATGAAAAATGATCACCAAGGAGATAGAGGTCAAGACCAGCACAAGGATGGAGCTGGTAGATATCACGCCTCAAGTGAAGAGGGTGGTGGAGGAGTCGGGAATATCAGAGGGGATGTGTTCACTCTATGTACCCCACACCACGGCGGCGGTTACCATCAATGAGAATGCCGACCCCAGCGTGAAGGCCGATATCATTGGAATGTTAAGCCAGCTTATCCCGGCTGGGGGTAAATACCACCATCTGGAGGGGAATGCCGATGCCCACGTCAAGGCGACCTTGGTAGGACCTTCAGAGATCCTCTTGGTGAACGAGGGGCGGTTATCATTGGGGACGTGGCAGGGGGTGTTTTTCTGCGAGTTTGACGGGCCCCGTCGAAGGAGGATATTGGTCAGGGTATATTGATCTCCATGGTATCTTGATAGAGGAGAGGGGATGAAGAGATTATATCTGGTGACAGGAGGTGCGGGTTTTATCGGGTCCCATATCGTTGAGGAATTGGTCAAACGGGGGGAGCGAGTCAGGGTCATCGATAACCTATCCACGGGCAAGAGGGAGAAGATTCAACATCTCATGAACGCCATAGATTTTATGGAGGGGGACCTCAGGGACCTGAATGCAGCTATGAAAGCGGTGGAGGGTGTCGATTTTGTCTTACATCAGGCAGCGATCCCTTCCGTACCCAGATCTATCAAAGACCCCAAAGAGATTACCGAACATAACGTCAATGGTACTCTGCACCTCCTCATAGCTGCCCGTAGTAGTGATGTAGAGAGGGTAGTATACGCCTCTTCTTCCTCTGTATACGGTGACTCCCCGATCCTTCCAAAGGCAGAGGATTTTCTCCCTTCCCCTCTCTCCCCTTATGCCGCCTCTAAGCTTGCCGGCGAGTATTACTGCCAGGTCTTTCATCAGGTCTATGGCCTGGAGACCGTCTGTCTCCGCTATTTTAACGTCTTCGGCCCCAGGCAAGATCCCCTGTCCCCATACGCTGCCGTGATTCCTAAATTTGTCAGTCTGGCCTTGGAAAAAAGACCATTGGTTGTATACGGTGATGGTGAGCAGACCAGAGATTTCTCATTCGTTGCCAATATAGTTCAGACCAACCTCCTGGCTTGTGAGGCCAAGGGTGTGGCAGGCGAGACAATGAATGTGGGGTGCGGGGACAGGATATCCATCAATCAATTGGCGGAGGAGTTGAAAAAGATTATCGATCCAAATCTGATTGTCGAATATACTTCCCCCCGTCCCGGAGACGTGGAACACTCCCAAGCCAGCATAGAAAAGGCAAGTAAGCTCTTGGGATACGAGCCTGCAATCTCTTTCGCAGAAGGGTTGCGTCAGACGGTAGAATGGTTCGAGGGAAATATTCATCAGAGAGAGGAAGGCGAGATTCCATAAATGTCCCAGCTAAATAATATTCTCACCATTGATGTAGAAGAGTCTTTTCATAGAAACGATCTCCTCCTTTCCACGGGACAGAGGGAGCTATTAGGGGGGAGGTTGGTAGAGCAGACAGAGCGGCTTGTTTCTTTGTTGAAGGCATATGGTCAAAGGGGCACCTTTTTCGTCCTCGGGGAGGTTGCTAAAGAATATCCTCAGCTGGTAATGAGGTTCGTAGAAGAGGGATTCGAACTCGGGATCCACGGCTATCATCATGAGCTCGTTTATGAGCAGGAAAGAGAAGAATTTCGTCATCAGACCAGAAAGGCGAAAGCCCTCTTGGAGGAGATGGTGGGGAAGGAGATCGTTGGTTTTCGAGCCCCTTCATGGTCTATCACCGAACGCTCTCTTTGGGCGCTCAAGATACTGGCCGATGTCGGATTTCAATATGACTCCAGTATCTTGCCTGCCAGGGCCTATCTAGGGGGCATTCCTTGGTCCAATACTCGGATACACAGGAGGGAAGAGGCTGAGATCATTGAGGTACCGCCCTCCATCATAAAGATCGGTCGCCTCCGCCTTCCCTTTTCTGGGGGTTTGTATCTCCGGATATTGCCTTACAGTTTTATACAATTTTGTATTAAGAAATTGAACAAGAAGGGCATCCCTGCGGTTATTTACCTCCATCCGTGGGAGCTAGACCCAGAGCTCCCCCGGTTAAGATTGAAGTGGAAGGGAAGGTTTGCCCTCTATCATAATCTCAATACGGTACAAGCCAAAGTGGAGAGATTATTGAGGGAATTTTCCTTTGCCCCTATTCAAGAGGTGTTGAAAGATGCGGGTTCCTTTCGTGGACCTTAAGGCCCAGTATGATGAGATCAAGGCGGAGCTTCTCAAGGTCATTGAGAGGATCTTGAAAGGAGGAGTGTTTGTCGGGGGTGAGGAAGTGGCTGGGCTTGAGGAGGAGTTCGCTAGGTATTGTGGCGTGAGGTTTGCGGTAGGTGTGGGCAGTGGTACCGAAGCCCTTCACCTCGCCTTGCTGGCTTGTGGGGTAGGGAGAGGTGATGAGGTGGTAACTGTTCCCAATACCTTTATTGCCACCACTGAGGCCATTACATTGACTGGTGCTAAACCCCTCTTTGTCGACATCAATCCAGAGAGTTACACCATAGATACAGATCAACTCGAAGGGGTGATCACTGAGAAGACCAAGGCCATCATCCCTGTACACCTGTATGGTCAGCCAGCAGACATGGAGCCCATCCTCGATGTGGCAAAAAAATATCACCTCAAGGTGATAGAGGATGCAGCCCAGGCCCATGGGGCAAAGTATAAAGGGAGGAGGATAGGGGGCTTTGGAGATGCGGCCTGTTTCAGTTTTTATCCCTCCAAGAACCTGGGGGCGTATGGTGATGGAGGAGCGGTGCTGACAAATAATGAGGAGATTGCACAAAGGGTGAGGATGCTCCAGAATCACGGTAGCAGGGAGAAATATAGCCACGAGATAGAGGGATTAAATTCCAGGCTGGATGCTCTTCAAGCCGCAATCTTACGGGTGAAATTGCCTTATTTGGATCGATGGAACCAGCAAAGGAGAGAGAATGCCTCCCTGTATGATACATTTTTAGAAGATGCCGGGGACGTGATTAGGCCCACGGTCAGAGAGGGGAGCACCCATGTCTATCATCTGTACGTCATTCGAACGGAGAGGAGAGATCTCCTGCGGGAACGTCTGGGTCATAGGGGGATCTCTACAGGCATCCACTATCCCCTGCCCCTCCACTTGCAGCCTGCGTATAGCTACTTGGGGATAGGGGAAGAGGCTTACCCGGTGACCGAGAAGGTGAGCAGGGAAATTCTGAGCCTGCCTATGTACCCTGAGTTGAGCCAGGAGGAGATCGAAAAGGTAGTATTAGAGATAAAGGGGTTTTTAGATCAATGGGGGTAGATCTGTCCTTTATCCTGGTGAATTGGAATACCAAGGGGCTCGTCCTGGAGGCTCTGCGTTCTATTTATCATACCGCGCACGGGTATAGGTTTGAAGTCGTGGTTGTGGACAATGGTTCAGAAGATGGAAGCCCTGAGGCGATAAAAGAAACCTTTCCCCATGTCAGCCTCATCCTCAACGAAGAGAACCTTGGTTTTGCTAAGGCCACCAATCAGGCTCTAGCGCAAGCAGCCGGGAGATATATCTTTCTATTGAATAGCGATGCCAGACTAACGGAAGGAGCGGTGCAAGCCCTTGTTAATTTCATGGAGGATAACCCCGATGTGGGAATAGCCGGGGGGCAACTGGTCAACGAGGACGGCTCAAAGCAGAATTCCATTGCCCCTTTCCCTTCTCTGGCCACGGAGCTGCTCAATAAGCGCTTGCTCCGAATCCTCTTTCCCCGAAGGTACCCTGGCAAAGAGAGAAGTTATCCTTCCCCCATAGACGTGGGCTCCTTGGTGGGTGCCTGTATAGTCGTCCGCCGGCAGGCCATAGACGAAGTAGGGTGGTTGGATGAAGGGTATTTCTTTTTTATGGAGGAGACCGATTGGTGTTTTCGGATGAGAGACAAGGGTTGGCGGGTCTGTTTCGTGCCCCACGCTCAGATCCTCCATCTGCAGGGGGCTAGTGTCGCAATGGCCAAGACGGAGGCAAAAATAGAGTTTTGTCGATCCCGCTACCTCTTCTTTGCCAAACATAGGGGGAGGGTAAGGACTACTCTCTTCAAATTGGGATTGATGCTGCGCCTCCTAGGAGAGGTCCTAAGCAATGCCCTCTTGCTCTGGAGGAGGCGGTATAGGGAGAGGTGGAAGACGTCCTGGCGGCTCTTGCTCTGGCACTTCAATTCATGTCCGTCCCATGAGGGCCTTAGAGGGGTGAAATATGTTAAGACAGCTCACCAGAAAAATTAATATACATAGGTTACTGCAGAGGTTTCAAAAGACCTCTCTCCTGGTAGTGGGTGATATTATGATCGATGAATTTATCTGGGGAAAGGTCTCTAGGATATCCCCTGAGGCTCCGGTACCCGTGGTAGCCGTGACCCATGATACCCTCCTGCTGGGGGGAACAGCGAATGTGGTGAACAATATCCATAGCTTGGGTGGACAGGTGTTATTAACCGGGGTTATTGGGGGCGATAGGATGGGGAAGAAGATAGAGGAGCTTTTGGCCGAACGGGGGATAGACGTGGGAGGGATCGCGGTGGAGCGGGGGAGGTCTACTACTGTCAAGACGAGGATCATTGCCCATAGCCAGCAGGTAGTCCGTTTTGATCGGGAGAATCTGGGGCCCATCCGTAGGCAAAGCCAGGAAAGGCTTATTAATTATATAGATACGCACTGGGGTCAAGTCGACGGGGTCATCGTATCAGACTATGGAAAAGGGGTAATCACTCCAGGCCTGATGGAGTTTATCATGGATAAAAGGAGGGCCGATGGGAAATTGGTCGCCGTTGACCCTCAGGTGAATAATTTTGGACTCTATACCGGGGTAACGGTCTTAACGCCAAACAGTCAAGAGGCTGAAGCGGCTGCAGGCCAGCAGGTAAAGGATGAGGAGTCCCTCAAGGAAGTTGGAAGGCACCTGTTGGAGAGGTTCGCCAGCCAGGCGGTCCTCATTACCAGGGGGGAGGAGGGGATGGTCCTCTTTGAGCGGATGGGGGAAATTACCAAAGTCCCCACGGTGGCCAAGGAGGTCTATGATGTAACGGGAGCAGGGGACACGGTGATTAGTACCCTGACCTTTGCCCTGGCAGCGGGGAGCGATTTTCCTCAAGCAGCGGTCTTGGCCAACTATGCCGCCGGGATAGTGGTGGGCAAAGTGGGCACAGCTACCGTGACCCCAGAGGAATTGGAGAAGGCTGTCACCGAGTACGTCTAACTCTCAAGACCTCCCTTAGAAATCGAAGCTCCTTGTTCCCCAAGAGATGGGAGCAGAGAAAGAAGAGAAACATTCCTGCAATTATCCCTCCGGCCAATAGCGGTATTTTTACCGCGTAATCACCGCTCTCCTTCCATGTATATCCTCTCTCGATCAGAAGAACCACCAGGGACATGGGGATGACGGCCAGGACTATCTTGAGTATGGAGACGCTTAGCTCTCCCCAACGGAGCCCTGCGGTCTTGCGGTGAAAGAAGTGGGCCAGCAATACCACATTTAGCATGGCAGAGAGGGAATTGGCCAGAGCCAATCCCGCATGTCGTAGGGGATGCATGAGGACAACCCCCAACAAGAAGTTGGTTACCAGGGCCGTTATGGCCACCTTAACAGGAGTCTTGGCGTCCTCGAGGGCATAAAAGGCACGAGAAAGGACATTTATGCCCCCGAAAGCCCAGATACTGAGCGAATAGAAGAGCAACGCCTGGGCTGACATAGTGGTGCTGTGATACGTAAAGGCCCCGTGTTGAAAGATGAGGTTGAGGATGGGGACACGGAGGATGATGAGCCCGACCATGGCGGGTATGGTGATGAACAAGATCATCCTCAAGGCGAAGTTCACCTCCTCCTTGAATTCCTCTGTTCTTCCTTCGGCCACCAGACGTGAGAAGCTGGGAAGGACTGCTACCCCGAGGGCGATAGCGAAAAGCCCCAGAGGAAACTCGAAGATCCTGTCGGCATAGTAAAGATAAGAGATACTCCCCTGGGGGAGAAAAGAGGCCAAGAAGCGGTTTATCACTTGGTTAAACTGGAAGGCTGCGATCCCCACCATCATAGGGGCCATCATCAGGGCGATGCGTCGCAAGGCCGGGTGGTGCAGGTCAAGGTCTATCTTGAAGGTTATCCCCCTGGCATGTAGAAAAGGGAGCTGGAGAAGGAGTTGGGTTATCCCTCCAAGGAATACACCCAGGGCCAAGGTGAGCACAGGGGGGTTAACCCTGGGGGCTAGCAGGAGGACACTGGCGATGATTGAAATGTTGAGCAGACAGGGGGCTAGGGCAGGGGCGGCGAAATGGCGTTGGGAATTGAGAATCCCCATAGCCAGTGCCACCAAGCCGATAAAGAAGAGGTAGGGGAAACAGATTCGGGTCAGCAGGATGGTGAGTTTTATCAGAGAAGGGTCCTTCCATCCAAAGGCCTGAAACTTGATAATCCATGGAGTCAGGACGATCCCCATGATGGTCAATATAAGGAGAAGGAGTGTGATGATAGTCGTAGTAACATGGATGACCCGCGGGGCCTCTTGTGGCTGATGAGTTAGGTATTCCGTATAGACAGGGATAAAAGAGACCGTGAGGGATCCCTCGCCAAGGAGCCTTCTGAGTAAGTTAGGTATGGTAAAGGCAATGAAAAAGGCATCGGTAGCCATGCCAGCACCGAAATAGCCGGAGATGACCATATCTCGAATCAAGCCCAACACCCTACTCATAAGGGTAGCAGAACTAACTACCCCCGTAGCCCTGACGATCTCCCTTTTCTCCTGCACTGTCTTTCCTTTATATGATCATGAGGATCTTACCTCACGTTGATCTAACACATTTTGATCCTAAGTAGCAACATGTTTTATAAAAGTAAATGGAGAAAAAGACGTCGTGGAGGACTTGCGGGTTTTATATCTGGTGATATAATAAATTGTAGCAAAACCCTCACATTTGAGATCTAACAATGAGAGGAAAAACAGCAGAGCCTTATCAGAGGCTCAGGGAATTTTTTGATTGGGCTACGAGGAGGAGCTTCTGGGACTTGAACATTAAAAGTACGAAGGTGACGGATTATATATCCTTTCTCCTCACCAATTTCGCGCGGACAGAAAACCTTTATAGGATAAGGGATCAAAGGGGGAAGAGATTAGAGACCGTAGTTGAGATGCTCTTGGAGGCCTACGAGGTTGCCCGTGCCGATTCTGGCCTAATGAGGGAGAGGGAGATCAGGAGACATGTTGGTGACTATATCCTCTTTATGACTGGGATGTTCAGAGAGTATACTAACAGACTGTCCATAACATCTTATTATCTCCAAGAGGGGGCGAGGGCCTACTGGTCGGTAAGTGAGATCGATCAAGTCCTTTATCACCCCGAGGCTGACTTTTTTAGTGAACTGTCCACCAGATTCGAGTTTTATGCGGGGGGCCTCAACTATCTGAGGAGCCTCTTCTTCAAAGACAGTGGGAATGATCCTTTTGAGGGATTTTCCAATCAATTGAGAGAACTTGTATAGGGATGCAAGAAATTGCAAAAAAATTGGATAAGTAAGGAGGTGAAGGGGATGCCTACTTATGATTTCCGCTGTCGCAAATGCAAAGAGGATGTATCTTTGATCCTGAGTTTAAAGGAGTACGAAGATAAGGAGTATGCATGCCCTAAATGTGGAGAAAAAAAATTACAACAACTAATCACTCACTTCATGACCAAGACATCCAGAAAGAGTTAGTTTTCCGCTTTTCCTTGTGATCGCATTTTTACCTCTGCCCCCTCAGGGGGCTTTTGTTTGCCATTTTTCCCGTAGTTGAAATATATTATCCCTTATGTTAGGCTTTTGTGGACAAGAGGAACGATCTCTTGTGAAAGAATTATTATTTATATATCGCAAATTATTGAATTTTTTTGGGGAGCAACGTTGGTGGCCCGCAGATACCCCTTTCGAAGTGATAGTCGGGGCCGTTTTGACTCAGAATACGAACTGGAGAAACGTTGAGCGGGCCATTGAAAACCTGAAGAGAGCGGGGGTGTTGACGCCTCAGCGCTTAATCAACGTAGAAAAGCCAAAACTGACAAAGCTTATTCGTCCAGCTGGATACTATAACGTCAAGGCAAAGAGACTGATAAATTTCGTGGACTTTCTCAATAGGGAATATAGAGGGGATTTGGAGATAATGTTCAATGAATCCCTTCCTGCTCTTAGGAAAAAGATCCTCAAGGTAAAGGGAGTAGGTCTTGAGACAGCAGACAGCGTTCTCCTTTACGCGGGGGGAAAGCCGATATTTGTAATTGATGCCTATACCAAAAGGGTATTATTCCGACATGGAATTATTACCGATGGAGCAACCTATCAGGATATCCAGGACCTTTTCATGCATACCCTTCCGCAGGATATATCCCTTTATAAAGAATATCATGCCCTTTTAGTAAAATTGGCGAAGACCTTCTGTAAGCCCAAACCTCGTTGTACAGGTTGTCCTTTGGAGGAGGGATGGCCTATCTCGTGAAAGAAATAAGAAAACTGGTAGGGAAGGCGATACATCAATATTGCCTTATCGACGATGGTGACAGAATATTGGTGGCCGTTTCGGGAGGGAAGGACAGTCTGGTAATGTTAAAACTCCTCCATGAGCGAAGATCTCGGGTGCCCATCGATTATGAGCTTAAGGTTGTAACCATCGATCTCGGATACAAAGATGGCAATTTGGAGTCGTTGGAAGAATATGTAGAGGGTCTTGGGTGTGATTATTTCCTTCAAAAGACCCAGATAGGGCCGTTGGCCCATAGTCCCCGTAATCGTGAAAATCCTTGCTTCCTCTGTGCGAGGTTAAGGCGTAAGGTCATTTTCGAGACCGCTCAAGAATTGGGTTGTAATAAGATAGCCTTGGGACATAATAGGGATGACATTATAGAGACCTTCCTGTTAAATGTCTTTTTCTGTGGGGAGATAAGCACCATGGTCCCCCATCAGGTTCTCTTTGGGGGTAAGCTGTCCATCATAAGGCCCCTATCCTTTGTCGAGGAGGGTAAGATCCGAGCCTATGCCAAACTTCATGATTTCCCTGAAATACAAGATGGTTGTCCCACCAAAGGTTTGACCCGAAGAAGGGAGATAAAATTCCTGTTAGAAGAGATGGATAAGATGGATAGGAGGGTAAAAAGGAATATTTTTCGGGCGCTTAGCAACGTCAAAAATGAATATCTCTTGGTAAATGGCCATGGAGGCCCTCATTAAGCTACTATTCATATTGGTGGCCTCCTTTTTTGTGCTCAACTGTTCCTCTCAGGGGGGTGATGAGGATTTCTATCTAACCGCTCGCCAGAAGATGGTAAAGGAGGATATCCAGAAGAGGGGAATAGATGATCCGAGGCTCCTGGACGCCATGTTAAAGGTGGAAAGGCATCTATTCGTCCCTGAGGATTATCGTCATTTGGCTTATGAAGATCGCCCCCTGCCCATCGGAGAGGGACAAACCATATCCCAACCGTATATTGTAGCTTTAATGACCTATCACCTGCACATTAAACCTGACGATAGGGTCTTGGAGATAGGTACCGGTTCAGGATACCAAGCGGCTGTGTTGGCTGAGTTAGCTAAGGAGGTTTATTCCATCGAAATCATTGAAGAGTTAGCCCAAAGGGCACAAGAAAGTCTGAAGAAATTGGGATACAGTAACGTTTGGGTAAAGTGTGGCGATGGTTTTTATGGCTGGAAAGAGCATGGACCCTATGACGCTATTATCGTTACCTGTGCTGCACCAAAAGTCCCCAAACACTTGATTGAGCAACTTGATGAAGGGGGGAGAATGATCTTGCCCTTGGGAGATGATCCCTTTTACCAAACTCTCACTTTGCTAACCAAGAAGGAGGGGAGGATCGAGAAGAGACGGGTTACGGGTGTAGTATTTGTCCCCATGACAGGGGAGATAGAGAGGGAGAAGAGGTAATGGCCCAGAAAAGGGTTAAGATATGTGTTATCGACGGTCAAGGTGGGGGGATAGGGAGTACTATTGTAAAGAGGCTTAAAGAGGTATTTCAAGAGCGGATAGAGGTTATTGCGCTAGGGACCAATTCCATCGCTACAGCAGCGATGATGAAGGCGCGAGCCAATCATGGTGCCACTGGAGAGAATGCCGTCGTGTGGATGGCCCCTCGGGCCGATTACATCGTCGGTCCCATAAGTATAATTATGGCTAATTCCATGATGGGTGAATTGTCCCCTAAGATGGCCGAAGCCGTCTCGTCCAGTCCTGCCCACAAGATTTTACTTCCCCTCTCTCAGGAGAGAGTATCGATCGTGGGGATGACCCATCAACCGTTGCCCCATTTGGTGGAAGGTCTTGTCTCGAAAGAGTTGAAGGAGGTCATCGATGTGTGAGGCCAATGTATATTTGGATAAGGATGGAGAGGAGGAACTCCTCCTGGAGGCAGTATACCTCATAGAACCTGAAGGGGAGAAGTTGCGTCTAGAAAACATATTTAGCGAGCAAAAGATCCTGAAGGCCACCTTCAAATTACTGGCTCTCTCCGAGGACAAAATTGTGTTAAAAGAGGTCGAGAGAGGTTGAGAGAAGAGGATATCAAGGTGATAGTGGAAAGGTATCCTGCAAAGAAACAGAGCAAGATCTTCAGAGGCTTGAAGTTGAAATCAGAAATGTAAGAGAGAGGTGCAGTAGACTAGAGACCCCCGCCCGGTTAAGTGGTCTCCTTAATTCCTTCCTTGACTTTATGAGAATTATGACCGGTCTCGATCCCCTGGAGGGCTAAAAGGGGATGAGATCCTCCTTATCGCCAGAATCATGGCTGTGGCAGATCCTTCTGATGCTATGATTACTGATTGATAGTACCAACAGGCTACGGGCAAGGAGGAAGCTATTGAGGGGATAAAAAGGCATGCCGGGACTCAATTTGACCCTCAACTAGGGAGGACCTTCATCGATCTTCATCATTGGATCGGCTTCGTCTTTAGATATTCTTTGTTCCAGATCTCATCTGCATATTGACCCCATCTCTCGGCGTATTCATCCATCAGTTCCTTCTTTTCGGTATAGACTTCCTCCGCTCCGGGGTGAGTGAAACAGGGCTTTACCTCCTCAATAAGGTCGCGCATAATATGAGGGTTGTCGATGATCATACAGGGGCGCAGATGGTTTTCGTTATGGGGTTGCCTGGCCCGTACCGCCTGAAAGAGTTTACTGTTGAGGGCCTCAGCTAGGGTAGTATTGTGTATGTTGTCCACAGCGATGTGGGTATAGACACATGGCTCCACGTCACCCTTGGCGTTCACATGGAAATATCGCCTCGCGCCAGCGATACATCCGTGGACATAGGGGCCGTCATTCCAGAAATCAAGAATGAAGATAGGCCTGGTGTTTCTGATAGTGATAACCTGTCTACGCAGGTGGTCTCTCTGCTCTGGCGTCACCATGAGCGAGAAATCCGCTTGGCCATTTACCGGGAGGTAGAGAAAGTACATCTGAGCAATGGAACCAAAATCGATCATTTTGTCGATAAACTCAAAGGAAGAAACTACCTCTACATTTTCGCTGGTCACTGTGGCTGAGGTTCCGACGAGGACGCGGGCCTCATGAAGATGTTCAAAGGCCTCCATGATCTTTTTATACACGCCTTTGCCACGCCATCTATCAGTTTCCTCTTCATCGCCCTCTATACTTATCACCACCGCTACATTCCCCAAGTCGGCAAATCTTTCCGCCTTTTCTTTGGTCATCAATGTCCCGTTGGTATAGATCTGGAAGAAGATGTCTGGGTGCCCCTCGATCATTTGATAGAGCTGGGGATAAAGGAGAGGTTCTCCCCCCAAAATGGTGATAAAATAGATCCCCAATTCCTCACACTCGTGCAGGATTCTATCCACCACATCGAATTCTAGTTCGGGTTTCAATCCATATCCTAGGGTATAACACCCCTTGCAGCGCAAATTGCACCTCATCGTGGGGCTTAGGATCATGATAAAAGGTGGCCGATAGCCATGATCCCTTTCAAAGGCATCCCGTTTTTTCGCGCCAAAAAACCAGGCATTATTGAACAGGGTATGAAACAACTTGACCTGATTCTCATATTTTAGATAGGTGAGAACTCGGTAGAAGAGGTCTTTGGCGGGATGTCCGTTTTGGAGGAAGAACCTGATCTTTTGGATAGATCTTCTGACTTCAGGATCAGTGGTCAGTTTTTCGCCCAGATAGGTCATTTGCATCAACCGACTGTCAGATACTTTTCCCAGGAGAGATATGATCTTCTTGATGATTTGTTGCGTTGTATAATCTCTAATTTGTTGGACTACCTCCATGTCTGTCCCCCCTTCCTCAAGTATGAAGAACTTGACGATGCACTTAAATCACTCTTCTGGGGTCATTAATTTCACAAAAATGGTGTTTTGTCAATGAGAATTAGGGCATGAGTTTCATTATTTTTTCCATAAAAGATAGTCTTTCCACTTTTGATATCCTATAATTTCTTAATATTACTAAATTATTTCGAGTTAGGGGGATACGTTAAGTGGAAGCTATAGAATGAGGTACCTTTGTTCTTTATCACATGAAATATTGTTTTATTAATAGGGATATATAAATTAATTTGGTTTTGAGAATATTTAAGAAAAATGGCTTTAGTAACTTGACACAAAAAGAACAAGATTTTATATTTATAGCAAATTCTTGAAGGAGGGTGAGGATGGCTAAGAGAGAAAAATCGAGTTATGTCATCAAGTCTGTTGCAAATGCCTTGGATCTGTTAGAGGAGTTTAGTGGAGATGTGAGGGAATTGGGAGTTACAGAATTGAGCAGGAGATTAAGGTTACACAAAAACAACGTCTTTCGTCTGCTGGCCACCTTAGAGCAGAGGGGCTATATAGAACAAAATAAGGAGACGGAGAACTACCGCCTGGGGCTTAAGAGCCTTGAGTTGGGGCAGACATTCCTGCGCCAAATAGGGCTGGTGCGGCAGACTAGGCCCATCCTCGAAGAACTGGTCAAGAAATGCAACGAAAATGCCAACTTGGGAGTAATTCGTCAGAACTCTGTAGTAGTTCTAGATGTGGTGGAGACTGAACAATCGGTGCGAGTGGCATCGAGAATTGGATGGAGGCTTCCTGTCTACTGCTCGGCTATGGGAAAGGCTCAAATTGCCTTTAAATCTGAGTCAGAGATAGAAAGAATTATCTCTTGGGATGAAATGAAGAAATTTACAGAAAATACCATAACAGGAAGAGAGAAGTTTCATCAACATCTCAAGGAAATCAGGGAGAAAGGTTACGCCGTGGACAATGAGGAATATGAACCGGGGGTAAAATGTGTGGGGGTACCCATTTGGGATTACACGAAGAATGTGGTGGCGGGGATATCGGTTTCTGGGCCAGCCTTTCGACTGATAAATGAGATCTTGGAGAAGGAGATTATACCCAGAGTTATAGAAGCCGGTAGAGAGATATCAAAGAGGCTGGGTTATGAGACATAATATATTGTAGGCAAAAAGGGGGTGAAACTTCGGGAAACCAACCCGATCATCTTTGCTTTAGATGTCGGGACTGCGGATGAGGCCCAACGGTTCGTGGAGGAGCTAAAGGAGTAGATCTGGGATGGGGTGATCGCTTCAGCTCAAGAGATAAAGCCTCTACGGAAGGCCTGTGGTAAGGATGTCATTATCGTTACTCCGGGGGTAAGACCGCAAAAAAGTCAACGATACGATCAGGCAAGGGTAACGACCCCTAAGGAGGCAGTGAAGGCAGGGGCTGATTATCTGGTTATCGGCCGTCCAATCAGAGATGCAGCCCATCTCCTAAAGGCGACCAAAGAGATTCTTAAGGAGGTCAGATCAAGTCTTTAAACCTCTGCACATCTTCTGGGGTATCGATGCCTATCGAGGGGCCAGAGGCAACTATAGTCTTGATCTTATAACCATTTTCCAAAACCCTAAGCTGTTCTAGACCCTCCTGCTCTTCCAGAGGACCGGGAGGCAACCTGGTAATCTTTAGGAGAAAATCTTTCCGAAAGGCGTAGACGCCTATATGTTGCCAATAGGTCTCCTTCTGCTTCTTACGCAATCCCTTCACGAGTTCGGATCCTCTTATAAGGTCATCGTCAATCGTTTGCTGTAAGTCCTTGGCATAAGGAATAGGTGACCGGGAGAAGTAAAGGGCGAATCCATCCAGATCAACGACGACTTTGACCACATGGGGATTGTAGAGATCGGCGCCTCCCAAGAGGGGGGAAACAAGGGTGGTCATCTTTATCGTTGGGTCTTGCTGAAGGGGAGAGATGGCTCTGTTGATGTCCTCAGGCCTTATCAGCGGTTCGTCTCCTTGGACGTTCACAATGATGTCTGATTTGACGTCCGCAGCCGCCTCGGCCACCCTCTCGGTACCGGAATAATGGTGGGGAGAGGTCAAAACGGCCTCCCCCCCAAATTCCTTTACCCTTGACAATATACGCTCATCGTCGGTAGCCACAATTACCTGCTGGGCCGACGAGGCCTTGACTCGTTCGTATACATATTGGATAAGGGGTTTCCCCTTTATCTCAATGAGCGGCTTACCTGGTAAACGAGTGGAACCATATCTGGCGGGTATGATAGCAGTTATTTTCACTTTCTCCTCTTTTTCGCTCAGAGCATAGAAATCAGAGGCTGTCCCCGTTCTTTACTCTTCTGTCCCCCCATGAGGCTATACCCACCGCCCATGAAAGTACCCCATCTCTCAAACAAAGGTTCAATTATTCAAGCGTTCAGGAGGAACCTTTAGGTTGCGTACTGCAGGAGGCATTCCATAATAAGGATTCAGTATCTGTTGTTGATGGAACCCTGGGCCCTTAGGCCCAGGAATCCTAGGTCTCCTTAATAAAAAGAGGGACCTTCTTTGGTCCCCCTTTTCCTTTTTTATACCTCAAGGGTCATGCCAGGGCTACTGGTACTACCTCGTCCATGCGCTGGACAAACTTGAATTCCAACCCCTCTTTAACATGCTCTGCCAGTTCCTCTAGATCTTTTTCGTTCTTTTGGGGCAAAATGATGGTCTTGATACCAGCCCTCTTTCCCGCTAAGACTTTCTCCTTGATCCCACCGACGGGGAGAATCAACCCTCTCAAGGTGATCTCTCCAGTCATGGCTACGTCACTGCGCACAGGTCTATTGGTCAGCAGCGAGGTAAGGGCTATGAACATGGCGATCCCTGCCGAAGGTCCATCTTTGGGAATGGCACCGGCAGGGACATGGATATGGATATCATGCCTCTGATAAAAGTTCTCCTCGATCCCCAGATCTTTGGCCTTGGATCTGACAAAGCTGAGGGCGGCCTGGGCCGATTCCTTCATCACCTCGCCTAATTGCCCCGTCAGGGTAAGCCCCTTTTCTCCGTCCATCTTCGTGGCCTCCACGAAGATAATGTCCCCCCCAGTCGGGGTCCAAGCAAGGCCAGTGGCCACCCCTGGGTCAGAAGTCCTCTCCGCCAGTTCCGGGAAGAACTTAACAGGGCCGAGGAATTTATGCAGCATCTCCGGTGTGGTGGTAACTTTTTCCTCGTTGCCTTGCGCCACGTCCTTGGCCACTCCTCGGCAGATCGCCGCGATTTCCCTCTCCAAGTTTCTTACCCCAGCCTCTCTGGTATAGGAGTTTATGATCGCCAAGAGGGTCTCATCTTTGAACTCCAATAGTTCGGGGGAGAGGCCATGTTCGTTAAGCTGTTTGGGGATGAGGTGCCTCTTAGCGATCATCAGTTTCTCATCGTCCGAGTATCCGGGGAGTTCCAGGACCTCCATACGGTCCTTTAAGGTCGGAAGGATGGTTTCAAGCACGTTGGCCGTTGTAATGAACATCACCTTCGACAGATCAAAGGGTACATCGATGTAATGATCGGAGAAGGAGAAGTTCTGCTCAGGTTCCAACACCTCCAGCAGCGCAGACGATGGGTCCCCCCTAAAATCGGTGCCAATTTTGTCAACCTCATCGAGCATGAAGATGGGGTTATTGCTGCCCGTCTTTTTGACGCCCTGGATGATCCTGCCCGGCAGGGCACCTACATAGGTTCTCCTATGCCCTCGTATCTCTGCTTCGTCTCTCACCCCACCGAGGGAGATCCTGGTGAACTTGCGGCCCATGGCCCTGGCGATGGACATCCCCAAGGAAGTTTTCCCTACTCCGGGTGGCCCTACAAAGCAAAGGATGGGACCCTTCATGTCATTTTTCAGCTTGCGTACAGCGAGGTACTCTAAGATCCTCTTTTTCACTTTTTCCAGGTTATAGTGATCTTCATCTAAGGTTGTCTCGGCATGGGAGATGTCAAGATTGTCATCGGTTCCCTTTGACCACGGGAGCTCTACCAGCCAATCGAGGTAGGTCCTGGCCACCGTGTATTCCGCCGAGGCAGGAGGCATCTTGGAGAGCCTATCCAGCTCCTTTTCCGCCGCCTTCTTCGCCTCTTCTGGCATCCCCGCCTTTTCGATCTTTTCCTTTAAATCCTTCAGTTCAGCACCATGTTCATCGATCTCACCCAGCTCTTTCTTAATGGCCTTCAGCTGCTCCCGCAGATAATACTCCCGTTGCGTCTTGTCACTATCTTCTTTGACCTGAGACTGGATCTTGTTGCCCAGCTCCAGGATTTGGAGTTCTTTGGTAAGCATTAGGTGGACCTTGCTGAGGCGTTCCTTTATCTCGAAGGTTTCCAGTACCTCTTGCTTTTCTGGCGGGTTTACGTTGAGGTTAGAGGTGATAATATCGGCCAGGATGCCGGGATCTTTTATATTCATGACCATGTTCTTCAATTCCGCGCTAAGGTACGGAGCTAGCTCCACTGCCTTTTGGAAGAGGTTTTTCAGGTTCATGACCAGGGCATCGATCTCGACACCTGTGGCTTCCTCTTCAGAAATTACCTCCACCGCGGCTATAAAATAAGGATCGTCTTGGGTATAACGTGCAATCTTAATCCGCTCGAGACCCTGGACAATGACCCTTTGGGTACCGTCCGTCTCCTTCACCATGCGGACCAAGTGCGCTGCAACGCCTATTGTATAAAGCTCATTTGGCTGGGGGTCTTCTATTTCCGAGCTATGTTGGGTGATTACTCCAATGATTCTGTCCCCCTCCATCGCCTCGTCGATCAATTTCACCGATTTCTTCCTTCCCACCATAATGGGGAGGATGAGCTCAGGGAAAAGAACAGTGCCCCTTAAAGGTAATATGGGAAGGCGGCTGGGGACGGAGATCTTCTCACTCCCTTTCCCACCTTTTGACCTAGGTACAAATATCATCCCTTCCTCCTAGTTTCGACTTCGATAATTTTGTTCGATCCAGCATAAAAATAATCACTACTCCTCGAACTTTCAACTATCGGTACCTCACGTTTTCAGATGAAGGGATATCATCTTCTGGTTATGGATTTTTTCCCTCAGAAGCTTTCTCCCACCGTCAGTGGATATGTATTGTAGTGCTTCTTCTTTTCTCGTACCTCATCCCCATTCCGAGGTGGAGGATAGGTATTCTTTGATCTTTCCCAAGATAATCTTGGGGTTATCCTCTTTTTCCTTGACATTAAAGAGAGAGATATTTTTTCTCTTTTCTGTCCCCTCTTTGAAGCGGGTGGAATGTACGTTGTGGCCCAAGTGAACGGCAGTGACCCTGTTTTGGATCTGATTGAAAAATTCGATGAGTTTCTCGAGGTTTGTGATCTGCATATCCGTGATTATGAAGATGTCGGGGTTGTCTGCACGTGATAATAAATATTGTGTGTCTTCCAGATCCAAGGCCGTACCCCCACCGAAATATCTGCATATAGCCTGGTAGATCCTTTCTTTCTCATGGTTAAAATCCAGGATGATTTTATTCCCCCTCAGGGCATCACTGAAGTTATAGATAGCGACTCTGGATTCATTCTTCAGATAAGCATTGCAAGCACAAGCCGCCCCCAGGACCGCGTAAGACAACCTCTCTCGGGGATTAATCATGCTTCCAGAAGAGTCGATGATGATGAGGCAGTCGGGAGTCCCTTCTAATTCCCCGAAGGTCTCCCCTTCTCTTTTTTTCCAGATTTGAGTTATACCTGGTATGATCTTGCCAAAACTAGTCCAGATATCTATATCGGCGAAGGGTTTTCCTATCTCCCAGGGCATGTGTGAATGGGGATGGAGATCACCCATCTTTTCGATAGGGAGCTTTCTGATAGGGAGAGTATAGCTCTCGGCTAATTTCATATAGTAGAGGAGATTGGCATCGATAGGATTCCCCCTGCCTCTTCCCATACCTCCGGTGGCATATCCTTGCTCTTCCAATTCCTCCTTTAAGTCTTCCACCGTCTCCTTGAACTCCTGCAAATCCTCGACAGCGGAGGCGAACTCTCTCAATCCACGATCTATCTCCTCCAAGGAATAGTTATCCAAAGAATGTTCACCTAAGGGGTTAGGCCTTCTCTGAGGGCTCTCTTGCTCATTTTCTAATTCCTCTTCGAGGATGTCCTGAATAACCTTGGTAAACTTCTTGATGCTCTCTTCCCATTTCTTACGTTCCAGATAGGGAATGCGTGAGAGTCGATTGATACGCTCATCGTGACCTCTGCTCCCCAAATTCACCCCCCAAATCTTTTCGTAAAGGGAGGTCAGCACCTCATGGATCCCGGTCTTGTGCAGGTTTTTATATAAATTGGGTATTTTTGTATCTTTTCCCTTTACGCAATAGGTATCCGCTACCACATCCATAAAACAGGTAGTAGCCCTTTGGGCCAGATCCTTTTTTCTCACCACCTTTTTGGCCTCATTGTAAAGGGTGAGGTGAGTGTGAAAATCCCAGGGGCAATACATATAATGGGTGATCCCGTGGTCGAGAATTGCCTCGACTATCTCCTCCCCCTCCATTACATCCTTTAGTTTTTCAAAAAAAGAATTGCTGATGAGAAGCTGTTTGCTTTTTATCTCCAGGGCCACCTCCTCTCCTCCTTCAATCACCTTTGGCAAAGGAATTTGAGGAAAGAGGTGTTTTCTCCTTACCTTGGGCCAAACCTTTTGAATGGTCTTCTCAATATCCATTACAAGGCCTCAAAAGTAGAAGGGTTTTACCCCCTCGTTGGGGAAAACGAGATGCTCCCTCTCGAAGATTTTTCCCCCCACTATCTTTCCCAACCCTTTTATCCTTCCTCCCACAATTATTTCACCACCGGTCATACCATGTCCTGTGTTAAAGCCGAGATTATGTCGTACGATGATCTTTCCTCGCTTCATCCCCGCCCCTGTGTAGTTTTTGCCGCTCCCCTCAATGATTAACTCTCCCCCATCCAGGCCTATCCCTGTAAAGTCACCTACATTCCCTTCTACGATTAATTTTTTGTTGGGGGGGAGGCGGTATCCCGTGAGGTTGACCTTGACATTGAGATCTCGTAAGTGGAGTGTGATCTCCTCCTCCTTGGCGTAGTTGCAAAGGGCAGAGATATAAACCCCTGCAGGACCCGTTATCAAATATGGGATCTGATCCGAGCGGTCAAGAGCATAACAAAACTCCTCTATATCCTCTGCTGTATACTCAATCCCCTCTAGCCCCTTCTCCGCTATGCTATAGGCCTTAATCACAGTGCTATACTGCATCAGCCAAACTAAGTCTTTGGCTTCATTTTTTAACAGGTGTTCGTATCCATTGAGGATCTTGGAGAGAGTTTCTTCCTTGGATTGTAAGATCTTGTCCAAAGGTATTTCACGTTTACGACCACCGACTTGGTGAAAGGACTCAAAGGGATTTTTCATCTTTGGCTCCGATGTCTTTCTTTATCTCTTCATAAATGGGGTGGTCTCCGTCCAAGGGGCTTATTTCTTCCCCAATAAAGGCTTTATTTCCCACTGCAAGGGCCTCTAGGAGATATTCCCTTTGCTCGTTATATCTTTGAAAGATCTCCTCCGTTGCCTCCTTGGCTAAGTATATCTGAAATGGGTCGTTTCTCCCCTCCCCCTCCTTTTTGGAAAGGTAGGAGTCCTTCCACTGGATCCGATGCGCCAGGGTGTACGGGATAGCCAACCTGATGTGCTCGAGGTCTACTTCATCATCCTCCAAGAACCAGGCTAAGGCCTGAGAGTAATTCCTGACGGAGATGGGCAGCCTGTTGGAGGCGCAGTTTTTAATGTGATGGCATAGATAGCCTGTGTAGTGGCATCCCTCTTCACACGCTTCCACTGACCTTTTTTGGCCGTACCGGTGACAGAAGGAGAGTTCGGCCAGCACCATGCGAACGAATGCGTTGGCATCGAGATCGAAACTTATCCCCATCATCTCCTCTTTGACCTTCCTCCTCTCCTCCTTATTGAGCCCTTCTACGCCTAGGTTTTCCTTCATATACTCACCGTAGAGATCACAGATCTCCTCAGCCAGAGCCATCTTTTCTTCATGGGGTTTGTTTCCCCTGAGTACCTGATGGAGCTCCTTTTCAGACTGAGGGTGACGGAGGGGATGATTTAGCCTCGCCTCTTTCCCGATAGTGAAGGCTATGTTTGGACCAGGGTGTCTCGATTCTACCAGGAAGTCGAACCGATCGATGAGGGGAGCGATGATGGTGTTCGTTCCCCTGTCCTGATAGTTTGCCGTAGCAAAAAGACAGTATTCATCATTGATCAAGATCTCATTGAGATATTCCCAGTTTCCGCGATCAACGCCGTTCAAGATCATACTCTGCTTGGTCTCCGGGAGTCGGTTTATTTCGTCCACGACCTTCACAGGGATCTGGGCGAAGTTAGACCAGACCACCTTTTCCTTCCCTTGGTTTAGTTCGCCGAGATCAGGCCTGCCGATAATCTTTTCCTCAGTCTGTTCAGGGTGCCCTGAGACTTCACTCCCCCAGATGACCCCCAAAGGATAACGGTAAAGGATGGAACCTACATATTCTGCCGAGGTTGTCTTCCCCAAACCAGGCTCTCCAATGATAAGCTCCTTGCCCCCATTGAGGCAGGTAAGGAGGCCAAACATGATGGCAGAGTTGAAATGTTCTCCCTTTACCTCTATGTCAGGCCTGTTCAGATAGAGGTTGTTGCTGATATAATCATAGACCCCTCTGATCCTTTCCTGATAATACCCATCTTTCATTTATCAGCTCCCATTGTGGACCCAAGTTTTTGACTTCAAAGATAATACATTAACATCATCTGCTTTGGAAATCAAGGAGTCTCTTCCCTTTTCTAATTATGCTGAAGTCCAACCTTCTCCCCACGTGATACGTGGTAATAACCATCATCAGCCATGCGCAGGTGGGGGACGCCATAATAGGTCAAGGTCCTCAGGGCCAATAGGGGATTGAGAAGACGAGATCCCAAGGTCCAAAGGGCCTTTTGTATCTTTTCCAGACGAATGGCTATCTTCTCGAGAGAGAGATCTGATTCCACCCCCGCTATAGGGAGAGACAGTTCCGCCAGAACATTGCCCTGAGCATGCACCACTATCCCTCCCCCCAATTCGACTACCCTATTGACTGCTGCTGCCATGTCGTGGGCGGTGGCGGCCACGGCTATGATATCCGATGTATCAAAACTAATGCTGCTGGCCACACCTCCACACTTCAGACCAAAACCCTTCACCAAACCGGTAAAACTCCTTTGGGGATTGTGTCGATTGATCACCGATGATAGGAGTATATCCTTTTGGGGATCTCCTTGATATCTCATTTCCTGAGAGAGTTCGATATAATCTTCTTTGGTGAAGACCTCCCCTTCGATGCTGATTACCCTGGTCTTCCCCTTGACGGGGAGACAGAAGCCCTCCGACACAAAAACGGGGAATCGGGCAAAGACTTGACGAACAGAGGTGGGGTATTTGTCCTTTGAAAGGGGGAGAGCCAATCGTCCTTCTTCCACCGCCACCTTCCCCCGAGCTATTACCCACAGGGGTTGCATATTATGGAGGTCAGGGATAATAGCGATGTCAGCCGATCTGCCCGGTGCGATCCCACCTATGATCCGCTCCAGGCCGAAGCGTTGAGCAGGATTGATGGTGGCCATTTGGAGCGCCTGCATTGGTGGAAAACCCATGTCGATTGCCCTCTCAACCACCCTATCCATATACCCTTCTTTCACCAATTGGCTGGGCAGGATGGTATCGGAGGCCAGTCCCAACCTGCGCAGGTCTATACCCTTTTGAGCAATCCCCTTCACTCCCGGTAGCTCCTTCCTGATAGACCCCTCTCTGATGAAGGTCCACATGCCCAACCTCAGCTTCTCCCATACCTCATCTTCGCTCGTCGATTCGTGGCAGGACCCCACACCTGCAGATAAATAGGCCAATAATTTTCTCCCCCTTGCTCCGGCCGAATGCCCTTCTACATATTTGCCCAGGGAGAGGGTATGTCCTATTAATTCGAGGAGCTCCTCATGGTAGTCGACTACATAAGGCCAGGAGACCTCCCCCATCCCCACTATTTGGTCTTCCTTGAGCAGTTCTCGCATTTCCTCTGCTGTGATAACACGATGACCGTGGCCATCGTTGCCTCTAAGGTAGCTTATGGTCGGGGCTACGGCGAATATGTGGAGGGCTTGTTTCTTCAACTGCTTCAAAAATAATTTGGCTCCTGTCAATCCCAGGGCATTGGTGATGGAGAAGATCTCCGTGATGATGGCCGTGGTACCGTGGAGGAGGGCAAAACATGAGATCTCGGACGGCGTCTGAAAGGTGTCGCAGTGTGTGTGGGGGTCGATGAATCCAGGAATTAAAAACATCCCCTTGGCATCGATCACCCTAGTATTTGGTCCCACCCGCACTGTGGGATCCTTTCCTATATAGGCGATCCTTTCCCCCTTGATGGCTATGGATTTCCCACGTAAGAATTCGCCGGTGTAGACATTGGCCAGAGTGCCGTCCAAGATGATGATAT
>CP070817.1:354814-357965 GCA_020344255.1 Deltaproteobacteria bacterium
AGGAGAAATCACTCATCCAATTCCCCACATTGAAGTAATAACCCATCCCCCCTCCCCTTTCCACGGCCATCTCCTCGGGTACGTGAGAGTGGGCGAGAATTACCGCGTCAAAGCCCTCATCTAACTTGTGAAGGGCGAATTTCCTCAGCCGAGAGATGGTTTCAGGACGCTCTTCCAGGCCTCGTCTCCTGCTGCCGGAGCTCAACCATGTGGCTATGCCCATAACGACCTGTGGTCCCAACCAGGACATGAGCCTATAGGCAAGCCTGTTCTTCAAGAGGAAGGAAAATATCCTATGGCTCAACTTCGGATAGGCCATGTCACCATGAGCCAAATACATCCTGTTTCCATCCAGATCAAGCTGCGCAGATCGATTGTAGACCTGAATACCCAACTTTTCACTCATATAAGGTCCCAATCGAAAATCATGGTTTCCCTCCAGATAAATCACCTTTATACCCTCGCCCCTGATCTCTTCTAAGAGGTCTAAGATATCTCCGTATTTTCTCCGTAGAGGCGAGAGGTTACGGAACCCAAACCAAAAGTCGAACAGGTCCCCCATGATCACCAGGGTATTGAGAGAGGGCTTATTTCTTTGGATAAAGCGGATGAAGCGATCCCTCCTGCTCCCATCCCCAAGGCCAAAATGGGCATCGCCGACAAATATCCAATCCATCACCTCCCCACTCCGCAGTACTTAAATCCCAGGGCCCGCATATGGTGGGGTTCATATACATTCCTCAAGTCGATGAAGATGGGCTCCTGCAAGAGTCCCTTGATCCTTTCCAGGTCCAAGCGGCGAAAGCGGTTCCATTCGGTGATCAGGACCAGGGCATGGCTCCCCTCCGCCACCTCATAGGGTCCCTTGCAATAGACCACATCATTGAGGATCTTCTTTGCTTCCTCCATAGCCGCTGGGTCATAGGCCTTAATCCGCACCCCCTTGGCCTGCAGACCTTTGATGATGGTAATGGAGGGGGCCTCCCGCATATCGTCGGTGTTAGGTTTGAAGGCCAGGCCCAATATGCCGACAGTCTTGCCTTGCAGATCGCCCACCATCTCCCCAATCTTCTCAATCATCCTCTCCCTCTGCTTCTTATTGACCTTGACGGTGGATTTGACGATCTCCATCTCACAGTTATAATCCCTCCCGGTATGGATCAAGGCTTCGGTATCTTTAGGGAAACATGACCCCCCGAAGCCAGGACCAGGGTGGAGGAACTTCCTCCCTATTCTCCCATCCAGGCCCATGGCCCTGGCCACGTCATGGACATCCGCCCCCACCTGCTCACACAAGTTAGCTATCTCATTGATGAAGGAGATCTTGGTAGCCAGAAAGGCGTTGGAAGCGTACTTTATCACCTCCGCTGTCTCTATCGTGGTGATGACAAAGGGGGTCTCGATGAGGTAGCGGGCACTATAGATCTGCTTCATCACCTCGATAGCTCCCTCGGCTTCGGCCCCAATGACGACCCTGTCAGGCCTCATAAAGTCCTCTATGGCGGATCCTTCGCGCAAGAATTCGGGATTTGAGACCAGGTCAAAGGGGACCGCACCGCTCATTTCCTCTCCTATCACCCTCTTGATCCACCTGCCTGTCCCCACAGGAACAGTGCTCTTGAGGACAATAATCTTATGCTTATCCATATACCTGGCGACCTCACGTGCCGCTGCCTCAACCTGTGAGAGGTCAGGTGAACCATCACTGTTAGCGGGGGTACCAACTGCGATGAAGATCACCTTGCATATCTCTACTGCCTTCTGTATGTCGGTGGTAAAGGAGAGTCTCCCTTCCTCTGTGTTTTTTTCTACCAGATCCTCCAAGCCGGGTTCATAAAAGGGTATTTGTCCCCTCTGTAACATCTCTATCTTAGCCCTATCTTTGTCCGCACACATGACCTCCATCCCGAACTCAGCCAAACACGCCCCGGTCACTAAACCTACGTAGCCGCTTCCCATCATGCAGATCTGCATCCTACTCCCTTCTGTGATTAAAATAGTCCCGCAAGGCCGCCCGCCAAGGCCGCATCTTGATCCCCGCCTCTTTCCGCAACTTCTTACAACTGAGAACAGAATAGAGCGGTCTCTTGGCAGGCCGATTCAAGACACCAGAGGATATGGGAATAATTTCCACCCCCTCAATACCGGCAAGCTTTAATATCTCCAGGGCAAACTCGTACCAAGAACAAGACCCACTATTGCAGACATGAAAAACGCCCCGTAGGTCCTTGGATATGAGCGCCGAAATGGTCTTGCTGAGATCCGCCGTGTAGGTAGGTGATCCCACCTGATCGTTCACCACCTCAATCTTCTCCCTCTCATCGGCCAAGGCCAGGATGGTCTCGACAAAGTTGCGGCCATACCTTCCATAAAGCCACTGGGTCCTGATGATGAGGTAATCGTCCAAAAACCTTTCGATATACCATTCACCCAGCCGTTTGCTCTCCCCATAGATATTTTGAGGGTTGGGAAGGTCATACTCACTATACCGACTCCTCTTCTCTCCATCGAATATGTAATCGGTGCTAATGTAAATCAGTCTGGCCCCATTGTTCCGACACCCTTGGGCAACATTCTTGGCCCCTTTCCCATTAACGGCAAAGGCCTTGCGCATCTTCTTTTCACACCCGTCTACATCGGTATACCCAGCTGCATTAATAACCACATCGGGTGAGATCTCCTTGATGGTGTTGCGAGTCGCCTCCTGTCGGGTAATGTCCAGATCCTCTATGTCCAACCCGACCACCTCATACGTCTCCCCTAAGGCCTTCAGCAGGTCATGCCCGAGCATGCCTTTCGCCCCTAAAACTAAGATCCTCCTCATGGCCTGCTCATCCCCAAAGGTGAAATTAAGAGGATGATAAATAAAACATCTTCAAAATGCAATCCCTTGCAAGCTTTGTTCCAGATGAAGATAGGGGGAAAACGAGTTGGGCGATGACGCCGCATTCTCCATGGCCAGGCAGCATGCGATCCGAATATTCTTTCCTTCAGCCATAGTTCTCTCCTCTATGCATCTGTAATCTCAGCTACGTCTGAGATGCCGAACTTTAAAATATAGGTGAAACTCAGTATGTTTCGGGCGTTCTTCTCCACCACTGGCACCCCTTTGCCTAATTCTTTCAGCTCAATGACAAGCCTCTCAATCTGC
>CP070817.1:358065-361040 GCA_020344255.1 Deltaproteobacteria bacterium
GCCCCTGAACCGAGGCTCCTCTCTACCCGTTCTCGTGGGATCCCGAAGAACCGGAAGAAATCTTCGCCAAAGAAGTCCCTGAAGAAGGGATCGTGGAAGAAAGGTGAAGGAGGTACCTGACCTGGGGTGCGATAGACCCGTATCGATGATATATTGACCACTGCTGGCATCACACGCCGGGCCACCCCTGAAAGGCTCGCTGCCAGGGATTTGACGTCCACTGATGCACTGGTTTTCGCTTCAGCGATGAAGGATGCCCTCTTTTTCACGGGCATCGTCCCGTCGTGAGGGAAGAACCAACCGGTCTGGTACGATACGACGATTCTCAGAACAACTCCTAACCATAAAGATAGGATATGCTGGTGCCATGTTCTTTCTGTCAGTTTCATGTTGTTCTCTCCTGAATAATTTTTGAAATTATGTTCATTGTGGTTAACTTTTTCAAGGCTTAAATGTAAATAATTTTGGTATTGACCTCCTTTTTTAAATAAGATAGCCTAAATATTTAAAACTTACCGTAGGGATGTCACGGTAAAGTGAAGGGTTTCCGTGGATTTCGTCACTCACGGTATCTGGGCCTCCCGTCAAGGTGCTTTGCCCCTAGATGGTCGTACCAAAGCCATGTGGGTATTTCCCCCTATTGGGGTGAGGGCAAGCCCTCAAGAATAGTATTTGTTTTGGAGCGATGACGGACGAGAGCGAACTTTTGAAACAGAGGAAGGAGAAGGTAAGGAATCTGGAGGAGATGGGGGTCGAGCTGTTCCCCAATGATTTCAAGGCGGAACATACCTCCCTTGAGATCTTACAGAGCTATGGGGAACGGTCGGCGGAAGACCTCCGAGGGTTGGAAGAGCTCATTAGCTGCGCCGGCCGTATTATGGCCATCAGGGACTTTGGCCGCGCGGCCTTCGCCCATCTGCAGGATAGCAAAGGGAAGATACAGGTATATTTACGCAAAGATCTGCTGGGAGAGGAACTTTTTGGTCTGTTTAAGAAGCTCGATGTGGGGGATTTCCTGGGGGTGAGGGGAAAGCTCTTCCGGACCAAGACGGGGGAGTTGACTATAGAGGCCGCTTTTATCAGGCTATTGGCCAAATCCTTCCTCCCCTTTCCGGAGAAATGGCACGGCCTGACTGATGTAGAGACCAGGTATCGACAACGGTATCTGGACCTTATCGTGAACCCTAAGGTGAGGGAGACCTTTCATAAGAGAAGTGAGATCATCAAGGTAATAAGGGGGTTCTTTCTCCAGAGGGATTTTCTCGAGGTGGAGACCCCCATGATGCAACCCATTCCAGGAGGAGCAATTGCCCGTCCTTTTAAGACCTATCACAATGCATTGGATATGGAGCTATATCTGCGCATAGCGCCGGAGTTGTATCTCAAACAGTTGGTGATCGGGGGGCTGGAGAAGGTCTTCGAATTGAACAAGAACTTCCGCAACGAGGGGCTTTCCTCCCAGCATAACCCGGAATTCACCATGCTGGAGTTCTACCAAAGTTACAGTACCTACGAAGACCTGATGACCTTGACAGAGGAATTGGTTGGGGAGATCGCTCTCAAGGTCTTAGGATCTTCCAAGATAACCTACCAAGGATCAGAATTGGATCTGAGTCCTCCCTGGCCCAGGGTGACCCTGAGAGAGGCCCTTGTCCAGTATGGAGGTATAGAGCCCTCGCCTAACATAGTCGAGGACTACCTCCGAGCGCGGGACCTAGCCCAGAAATTGGGCCTGGAGGTGGAGAAGGGGGAGAGCCACGGAGAGCTCTTGGTCAAGATCTTCGGGGAGGTGGTGGAGCCAAAACTCATCCAGCCTATTTTTATCACCGAATACCCAGTGGAGGTGTCCCCTCTGGCCAAGAAGAAGGACGATGACCAGACGGTTACGGAGAGGTTTGAGTTCTTCATGGCAGGCAAGGAAATAGCTAATGGGTTCTCCGAGCTCAACGACCCCGAGGATCAGAAGGAGAGGTTTCGGACCCAGGTAGCCAAAAGGCGGGCTGCTGATGAGGGGATGTCATTCGTAGACGAGGATTTTCTCACCGCCCTGGAATATGGGATGCCACCCACCGCAGGGGAGGGGATAGGGGTAGATAGGTTGGTGATGATCTTCACTGACTCCTCTTCTATAAGGGATGTCATCTTCTTCCCTCAGATGAGGAAGAGGCCCTGATGCTTCCCTATGAACTCTTTGTCAGTCTCCGCTATCTCAAGGCCAAGAGGAAGCAGACCTTTATCTCCGTCATCACCATTATCTCCATCCTGGGGGTGATGTTGGGGGTGATGGCCTTGATCGTGGTCCTGGCGGTGATGAACGGCTTTGAGCATGAATTGAGGGAGAAGATCTTAGGGACTAATGCTCACATTCTCCTGCTGAGATATGGGGGCGGAATAGAGGATTATTACGATGTTATTAAGAAGGTTGAAGGAGTGCCAGGTGTACGGGCTGCCGCCCCCTTCATTTACTCTCAGGTCATGTTGTCCAGCAAGGGGGGGGTAGCCGGGGCGGTCCTGCGGGGGATAGATCCCTCTTCCGAAGGTAAGGTTTCGAGCCTACCGCAAAATATCAAGGAGGGAAGCATCAGCAGCCTGAACAGGGATAAAACGGGAGGGCTCCCCGGCATCATCCTGGGGAGGGAACTTGCCAAAAATCTCGGCGCCTTTCTTGATGACCCCGTGACGGTTATCTCCCCTCTAGGGGACGTGGGCCCCTTGGGAATGACCCCTCGGGTGAAGAAGTTCCAGGTGACAGGGATATTTGAGTCGGGGATGTTCGATTACGATTCTACCTTAGCCTATATCTCGCTTGCCAGCGCACAAAGGTTTCTGAGGTTGGGGGACGTGGCCACAGCCATAGAGATCAAGGTGAAGGACATATACGAGGCCCGTGCCATTGCGGAGAGGGTGGAGAGAGAACTAGGTTTCCCATACAGGACCAGGGATTGGATGGAGATGAACAGGAACCTCTTCTCGGC
>CP070817.1:361140-364945 GCA_020344255.1 Deltaproteobacteria bacterium
GGGAAATCTCAGAGCATAGAGGTGTCCTCTATGATCCTGACGTCGTGGATGCTTGCCTGAAGGTTTTTTACGAAAGAGGGTTTAATTTTGACTAAGGGATGAAGATTTACAAGATGAAAGACGAAGATAAGACGAAGGGGCAGCTCATAAATGAACTGGTTTTATTAGTAATGTATCATATAAAAAATGGCGAAGATGACGACTACAGAAAGAAACCCTGAGTTATCAACTTCCTTGATTGAGAATTGAGTTGATCTTTTCCCCCATTTCCCTAATCCACTCATCAGGATATGGAGGTATCTCTTTCAGGCTCTCGTCCAGGGGGTCATGGGGGTCGAAGTTTTGGAGGGTCAGGGAGGAGCACCTGCGGAGTTGGCGGGCTAGTTTGAGCAGGTCCTCCTCCCTGTGGAGGGCTGGTACTGCAGTGATCCTGAACTGATATGCGACCTGTCCTTTTTTTAAGAAGGAGATGCTCTCTGTTATCTTTTCCAGGTCAACGGGCACACCCGATGCCCTGGTGTAATTTACCTCATCCAGGGGGGCCTTGATATCCATGGCAACAAAGTCCACCAAATCTTCCTCTACCAAAGACCGCAGTACATAGGGTCGGCTCCCATTGGTATCGAGCTTGACCAGGAGACCTAAGTCTTTGATCTCCTTTATAAGGAAATTGAGGTGAGGGTGGATGGTGGGCTCCCCCCCGGTGATGCACACACCATCCACCCACCCCTTCAATTTGGCAAGACGGTCCAGGATATGCCCAAAGGGTATATCATCATAAGCTTCAGGGTTCAGAACCAATGAATGGTTGTGGCAGAAGGGACAACGGAAGTTACACCCGGGCAAAAAGAGCACTGAAACCACCTTGCCGGACCAATCCACAAAGGAAGTCTCCATGAAGCCCTTTATCTTGATCTCCACCTGAGGCACCCTCAGGGGCAGATGCATTATTCCTCTTTCTAACAGCTCCATTGGCTCCTGATCACACCCTGGATCTCGTGGAGGGTAGGCACTGATCCCCGCCAACCCGCCAGGACCCTTTCATTTTCGTCTTCGATAATAATGGTGGGAGTGGACATTACACTGTAGAAGGCAGCCTCGGCCAAGCCATCGGGGGTCTCCACGTCGTAGTAGAAGACGTGAATCCCCTCCTGTTGGAGAATATTGCCTATCTCCTTGGCAGCAGGGCACCTTGGGCACTCGCCCTTGGTGAAGATCTTGATATGTCCCATCCTTCTTCCTCCCTCCCCAAGGTGAACTCCACTTCTGCGGCCTCCGGCTTCTTTTTCATAAAACCCTGGTTACGATATCTCTCCTTCAACTCCCCCAATTTCCCCTTGTTCCAGCTGGAGATTTTAGTGAAGTATCCGGTGATGCGGGTAATGCCATCTATATCCTCGGAACCACAATAGGGACAACAATTCTTGAGACCTCTGGAGGTGCGCGCACAATCATTGCAGGTGGTGAACTCCGGGGAAAAGGCGATCTGGTCGTTCTGCGTGCACGTGAAGGTCTTGGTAACAAAATTGGCCAATGACTCGGGTGAGGGCCTTGCCTCTCCCAACCAGATATGGGTGAGGGAGCCGGCTTCGATGAGAGGGTGGAAGAGTCCCTCCTGCCTCACCCGGTCTATGGGATTGATAACGGCGTTATTGCTCAGATAGGTGGAGTTGGTGTAATAGACCTCCCCTCTGGCGATGTCTCCTTTTACGATGTGGCCTGCTTTGGGGGAGTGAAACCGCAGGTCCAGCTTGGCAAATCTATAAGCGGTGCTTTCCGCGGGCGTCTGTTCCAGCACAAATCTCATCCCGTACCTCTTGCCCATCTTATCGGCAAGGAGCTTCATATGGGCGATCACTTGGAGGCCGAGTTTAAAGGCTTCTTTTGATTCGTGCATCTCCTGACCAGTATGGATCTTCACGAACTCGTTGAGTCCCACCATGCCAATGAGGTAGGTGGCCCGGTGCAGCCTGAGATAGGGTTCCCCGTCTTGGTTCATTGTCAGCAATGCCAGTGGCCCCTTTTCCCCCAGTGAAAGAAGTCTTTCCAGAAAGGCCTTCTTCTCCAGGTGGGCCTTGACGGCAATGTCCATGAAGCGGGAGATATTCTCAAAGAGTCTCGCATCATCCCCTTGAGATATGTAGCCGATGCGGGGCAGATTCAAGGTAACGTTCTGCAGAGCAGTGTAGCGCATCTTCCACGGTCGCTTAGCATCCTCCAGGTCTGCGGCTTCCAACTTAAAACTCAATCTGCAGCACTCTGATATCTTGGCTGTCTCTCCCCGATCGAAGACGAAGTAGGTATTTCCCTTCTCTGAAGCGACCTTACAAATGTGATGCAGAAATTTTTCATGGCCAGGGGTCATGAAAAAGTCCTCCGTGATGTGGAGCAAGGGCTTGGGGAAGAAGAAAGGACGCCCTGCCCCATCTCCATCACTGTAGACCTCGAAGAGCGCCCAGATCAGCCGTTGCGCCTCCTCCATATACTCCTTATAGGTCTTACCGGTGAACTCACCTTTCGGGCCGATGGCCTGGACATCACGGAAGTGTTTGGGGACCTCCCAGTAGAGGTTAAGGTCAGTGAAAATGGCCTGTCCCCCTCGGGCCACGGCCTGCTGAGAGAACTCAAAGACGAGCATCTGGGCCAATTGTTTTATCTCGTCGAAATCCATCCCCTCGAGATAGGGGGCGAAGAAGAGATTGACAGCATCCCACCCAATGGCCCCAGCAAAGTGGCTCTGGAGAGCCGCGGCGAACTTCACCATGTGGGCAAGCAGCACCTCCGGGTGCTTGGCAGGTTTTGCCATGGAGATGGAGTTGGGCAGGTTGAGACCGAACTTCTTGATATACTCCAGGGATTGACCGCTACAATAGGGGCGATCAATGAACCCCAGGTCATGCAGATGGATGTCACCCCGCATGTGGGCGTCGGCTACCTCCTGAGAGAAGACATGCAACAGAGCATACTCCTTCTTAATGGTCTCGGCCAAGGTCAGATTGGTGGCTTCCGGCCCGTGAGGGACGTTGGCGTTTTCTTTGTTAGGGTGCATGATCAGTTGATTTACGTCGTAGAGGGGCATACCGAGCCTGGTGTGCTGTTTGCGAGCTTCCTCAAGGCCCCGCTCGATGAGCTTGGCATCTACCAACTCACGTATGAGGGGTGCGGTAACAACGTTGATGTTGGTACTTCTGATGAGCTCCTCCACTTCCCGGCTGATGTCCTCGGCGGTATTGGCGTCGACATAGGTCTCCCGCATCAGGGCATCCACAATCCTCTGACGATCCCACCCCTCCATGCTCTCTTCAGAGGTGCGCACAAAGAGAGCCATATCTGTGGTGTCACCTGTCGAAACTTCGCTCCGTCCCCTTCTCAGCTCAGCTACGGAAATCATAATGATATCGTCTCCTTATAGGATATATTGTATTTACAGAAATACATACCACAATATATAGTATTTGTCAAGAAAAAATTTGCCCTAGCGAGAAATCTTCTGATCCCTCATGATTGGATATAAAGATGGGAAAATCGGGGCAAAGCTCTGTGGTCCTTCTAAGGAGATAGGATTGTAAATGATTTCAGGATTCCTTGACTTTTCCCCTAGGGGTGGTAGAAAGGAGGGGCGATGGATAGGGTGAGATCATTGGTTTTTCATATGAGGGAATAGTGACCTAACCACTCTACTGGCGCAGATAAGATGACATGTTATAAGCAGCAGATAACTAAAAATTGTTTCGCCCTTGGATACGGGATATAGTATAGTAGCGTCTTGTTCAAAATGACAATAAATTAATGTTATATAACCATA
>CP070817.1:365045-369260 GCA_020344255.1 Deltaproteobacteria bacterium
CCCATGGGCAGACAGTATGTCCACCTCACCACCTCCCCGGAGCTCGCCTTGAGGATAGGCAGGCGTCGGGATCCCAAGCCTCTCCTCTTGGAGATCAAGGCCCAGAGGGCACACGAGGAGGGAGTACTATTTTATCAGGCCAACCCTCTGATCTACGTGGCGGACCACATCCCCCACACCTACATCATGGGCCCATCCATCACCAAGATCCTGTCAGAAAAGAAGCGGCCTGCTCAAGCTAAAAAGGAGAGCCCCCCCATCGAGAGGGAACTTCCTGGCTCCGTAATTCTCAACCTGAAGATGGAACCCCTCCATCAGAAGGAAAGGGGAAAGACCTGGAAGCAGCGCTCCCGGAGACATCGACGCAGACAACGCCGTGTTTAGATGTCTGAATGAAAGGAGGCAAGAAGGAATGGAAGAAGAGAAGGAGGAAAAAAAGGGATTTAGGGTTATAGACAAAAGGTTCTCTACCCAAGAAGAGGTGCAAAAAGAAGAGGTAAAGGAAGAGAAAAAACCCCAAGAAAAAAGGCAAGAAAGGAAAGAAGAAGCTGAGAAACCTCCTCCGTTGCCCGAGGCAACCTTCTCTACCTTTATCTATTCCCTGAGCACCTCCGCCTTGATACATCTGGGAGAAATCCCAGAACCCACCACCCAGAAGATGGCAAAGAATATCCCCTTAGCGAAACAGACCATCGATATCTTGGGGTTCCTCCAGGAAAAGACCAAAGGGAACCTCACCCAAGAGGAAGAACACCTGCTCAACAGTATCCTTTATGACCTTCGGATGAGATATGTCAAGGCAACTACATGAAACAGGAGAAGATTTGAGGTTAGGGGTCCATAAGCACAGGCCGCGGGCCCCTATCCATCTCAGCCCTCTTCAGCCAGCCTCCTCAGTATGTCCCAGAAGGCACCACGATATCCCCTTTTGATGGCCTCCATGAGGATGCTATTGTCATTGTAATTGTAGTTGGCGTCGGCCTCCTCACCGCCCCCAAAAAAGAACCGCTCATCTCCTCCAACCAAAGAGGTGATGAAAGGGATCAACTCATCCCCCAAGCTTTGGGAGACATAGAATATAGGGGCGAAAAAGTCCGGTTTCACGACCCCCTTCAGGTTGGCATTCCCTGCATGAACTCCGTCCTGTAAGGCGATCTCGGCCAACCTCGTCCCGGAATAGATCCTGACCCCTGCCGAGATCCCTACCCTTGTGGGCTCTATCTCCTTCGTAAAGGAGATGGTCTTGGTCAGACTTTCCTTGTCCTCCCCGGGGCCACCCAAGAGAAGGTCATACATGAAGGTGAACCCAAACCTATGACAGAGCTTGGCCGTCTCCCTCAGGTCAGCGGAGGTGAACGGCCGACCCAAATTCTTCAATATCCGATCATCCCCATGATCGGCCCCAAAGTCTATCCCTTTGCACCCCGCCTTGGACATCAACCGGGCCAGTTCCTCAGAGAACGGCACCGGACTCAAGTAGGCATACCAAGAGATCTTCTCACCCAAACCGCGACTGATGATTTCCTCACAGACCCCTATGGCATGGTCGTAGGGGAGATTGAATTCGCTATCGCAGATGTGCAGATAATCTATCCCCTTCTCCAGGAGGACCTCCTTCTCACCTACCACGATGTGCGGGGGTCTTAGGCGATATCTCCTCCCTTTGGCCAGAGGATCGGCACAATAGATGCATTTTTGCTCACACCCCCTCTTCGTCTCCACACTTCCCATGCCCCCTTCTCCAAAGTACCTGGTGTTATCCACGATATCTCTCTGCGGGAGGGGGAGGTCCAGGAAGTTGGATAGTGCGGGGGGATTCCTCTGATATTCCCCATCTCTTCTGTAGATCAGGCCGGGAATTCCGGAAAAGTCCTCTCCCTTTGCCATCTTCGTCAAGAGGGCGGGCAGGGCCCACTCCCCGTCCCCCCAAATCCCCAGCTCCACTCCAAAATAAGCCAATATGCGTTCGGGCATCAGCGAGAAACCAACCCCTCCCAGGACAAGGGGGCGAGGGGTCCTCCCTTTGAGATAATCGATAATTACCTTTATTCGCGGAATTATGAAGTCTTGGCTGAGGTACAGGCAATCGTCGGTGTTTCGCACGGTGACACCGACGGCCAAGGGGTCATGTTTCGTGAAATATGAGTCCAAAGCTCCTTTCCAGGAAGAGGCGAAACAGAGATCTATGAGATCCACCTCGAAACCCGCTAACTCCAGGGAACTGGCGATATAATCGAGGCCGATGGGGGTGACCGGGGGCTTCATCAGATTAGGGTTGATCAGAAGGATCTTCAAGGGATCTGAAGACTGGTCTCGCATCTTCTCTCCTTTCACAGAACTATATCACAGACCATTCAAGCGGGCAATTTGATTCACCCTGGCTCTTAGCGAGAAAAAAGGTTGTCACCTCATCATCTAAACCAAGATTGTCCTATTACGACAAAGTAAGTATACTTTTCCAAGAAAGATGCCCTTGCCTTAGCTTTTGGGTTCAAGGGGGCTCGCGCTTATTATTTGCTAGAACCCTGGGACCCTTGCCCCGTGTAATAGCGAAAATTATTTCACAGGGCGAGCCTCCTTGAACCCTTTCTTAAAGGGTATTTTGAAAATGATGTTGCAAAGCAGCTCTTATGATGGTTTAAAACCACTTTAACTGGAGGGAACCATGAACCAGGAAGAGGCCATCGCGTTGGCAAGAGGAGAGAAGGAGGTAGATCTTCTCTTGAAGAATGCCCGACTCATCAACGTCCTTTCCGGGAATATCGAAGCCAGAGATGTGGCCATTGCCCAGGGTATGGTGGTGGGGTTCGGAGATTATCCTGCCCAGGAACTGATAAATCTGAAGGGAATGTTTCTATGTCCTGGCTTCATCGACGCCCATGTCCACATAGAGAGCAGCATGGTGGGAGTAAGGGAGTATGCTAGGGCCATTCTCCCCCATGGAGTGACTACAGTTGTGACCGACTTTCATGAGATCGCCAATGTCATGGGGACACAGGGTATTATGCTCATGCGGAAGGGGATCGGAACGACCCCCTTAAACCTCTATGTCATGCTCCCCTCCTGTGTACCGGCCACCTCCTTGGAGACGTCTGGGGCCGAGATCAGCGCAGAAGACCTAAAGGGCCTGATGGATGAGGAATGGGTAACAGGGCTCGGCGAGATGATGAACTTCCCCGGGGTGATCCACAGGGTTCCAGGCGTATTGAAGAAGATTCAGATGGCCCATGGCAAAAGGGTCGACGGTCATGCACCGGGGCTCAGCGGCAAAGACCTCACCGCCTATATCATCGCCGGGATCTCCTCCGATCATGAATGCACCCACAGAGAAGAAGCGGAGGAAAAACTGACCCAGGGGATGTACATCATGATCAGGGAGGGCTCCACGGCCAGAAACCTGGAGGAGCTCATCCCTTTGATCACCCCGGAAAATGCCCGCCGATGCATGTTCGTCTCTGATGACCGCCATCCTTCAGATCTTATCTCCGAAGGGAGCATTGATCACTGTGTGAGAAAGGCCATTGAGTTGGGTATCGACCCGATCACTGCCACCCAGATGGCCACGATCAATCCTGCCGAATACTTCCCACTCCAGGGAGTCGGAGCTATCGCCCCCGGTTATCGGGCTGACCTGCTGGTCATGGAAAACCCCAAAGGAATAAACATTAAGCAAGTATACAAAGACGGCCGCCTAGTAGCCGAGGGAGGCAGAGTCCTCCCCGAGGCCATTGAGAGGGAGAAGTTTGAGGCGGTGAATACCTTCCACATCCAGGGAATCTCCGCCCAGCGATTCCGGATAAAGGCCCAGGCCGGCAGGGCAAAGGTCATCGAGGTCATCCCCCATCAGATAGTTACCAGAAGGGTGCTCTATGAGCTCAAGACAGAGGAAGGGCTAGTCGTGGCAGATCCGACAAGGGATATCCTGAAGATCGCCGTGGTTGAGAGACATAAAGCGACGGGTAATGTGGGGTTGGGGTTCGTCAAGGGATTCGGCTTGCGAGATGGGGCCATCGCCTCCTCTGTAGCCCATGATTCTCACAACATCGTGGTGGTGGGGGTAACGGATGAGGACATGGTCCATACAGTACGAGGGCTCGCCGCGATGAAGGGGGCGGTGATCGCGCTAAAAGGGGGAAAGACATTGGCCTCCCTCCCCCTGCCCATCGGTGGACTGATGTCCGATCTATCAGCAGAGGAGGTGAGGGACAGGCTTGA
>CP070817.1:369360-374831 GCA_020344255.1 Deltaproteobacteria bacterium
ACGGAAGGCAGGACGTGAAACGAGCCGTAATGGAGCTCCTTCAGCGGGACTTTGAGGTGGGTGTTCAGCTTATGGTCGGATTGCCAGGGGACACACCGGAGAAGTTCGCCACAACAGTAGAGGATGTGATCGATATGAGACCTCATTTTGTCAGGATTTACCCCACCCTGGTGATCAAAGGAACGGTATTGGAGAGGTGGTTTCGGGAAGGGAGATATTGCCCCCTCTCCTTGGAGGAGGCGGTGATTCTCACCAAGGAGGCCATGCAGAGGTTTCGTCAGGCCCAAATTCCGGTGATCAGGGTGGGGCTGCAGCCCGCCCCCTCCCTGGAGGCAGAAGGCACCATCGTAGCCGGTCCCTACCATCCAGCCTTCCGTCAATTGGTGGATGGCTCTATCTTCTACGAACGGGCAGCCTCTCTGTTGACCGACTCCAGCCCAAAGGAAGGAAGTTCCCCCCTGTTTCTCGTCTCGCCACAGGATATATCCAATTTCTACGGACAGGGAGGGCGAAATATAAAGAGGCTCAAAGAGGTCTTTGGTCTCAAGGAGGTGAGGGTGGAAGCTGACCCGCAAAGAGAGAGGGGAACGATTTCCCTCTATGCCTAGTTCGGAGGCTCCGAGCATGAAGAGAGTACTGTGGATATGTCTTGTCCTGACCATGGCCTGGGGATGTGCCCCCAAGAGGGAGGCAAGGATCCCCCCTCCAAAAGTCCCGCCGGTGACCCCGAGTGTGCAGTATGGATGGGCTTCTTGGTACGGAAGAGAATTCCATGGACGGCGTACCTCCAGCGGTGAGGTCTACAATATGTATCAGTTGACCGCCGCCCATCGGACCCTCCCTATGGGTAGAAAGGTCATGGTCACCCACCTGGAGAACGGCAGGTCCGTCATGGTGACCATCAACGACCGCGGTCCCTTTGTGAGGGGAAGAATCATCGACCTCTCCTATGCTGCTGCCCGGACCCTGAGGATGGCCGAGGAGGGAGTGGCTCGGGTGAGGGTAGAGGTCCTCGGCGAACCGTTGCCACCCACCCTGCCCGCTGAAGGCCCTTTCACAGTCCAGGTGGGCTCCTTTATCCGCCGATCCAACGCCCTCAGGCTGATGGACGAGTTAAAGAAGGTACATGGGGGGGTCTATATCACCGAATTGAAGACACCGGAAGCGAGATATTACCGCGTCAGGCTGGGAAGATTCAATACCAGGGAAGAGGCCTATACGTTTGCTATGCGCCTGGCCAAGGATGGGTATACACCATTCATAACCAAAACTGAATAGAGATTATTTCCGTTGCAGATAGTACTCCAGATACTGTTTGGCCTGGTACATAAAGGCCTCTAGGCGGGTCATGATGTTGCTCTGCTCCTGACCATCATAGGCCATGTTCAGCACAGGCAGGTTATTGCTTTCCTCCCGATATCTCTTTAAGATGGCGCTCACAATGGTCCCCGGCATACAGGTGAAGGGCATGACGTTCACCATCCCACTAGCCCCCTTCAGCGCAAAGTCCACCGTCTTGCCGACGCTCAGGATCGCCTCACCTTCAAATGATGAATCGAGATAGGGTTTGGCCAATGCAAGGACTTTAGCCGTCTTCGGTTCGTCAAGATTATGAATGCTCCCCTTAAAGATCCGCTCGAGGCTGTGCTCATATTTGTCCTGGTAGTACTCGGTCAAAAGTATCTTCAGGAAGTTAGAATAGTGCCTTTTCTTCCAGCTGCGCCTGCGGGCCATGGCGTTGATATAATGAATCCATTCTACGATGGGGGCAAGCCATGCCTCGCCGCCTAGGGCCTCTATTTTACGGACAACATCCTCGTTGCTAAAACGATTCGATCGGACATAGATCTCCCCCACGATCCCGATTTTCGGCTTGCTCCCTGGATCTATCACCGATATCCCTGCAAACTTCTCCTTGGACTCTTGGAGAGATTTCGCAAGTTTTTCCAGGTCCTCACCCCCCGTACGGATGGCCTCACAGACCAGATCGAGGCACTCGTGATAGACCCGGTCTGTTTCCCCGCGGTTCTGTTCATACGGTCTTGTCTCGTGTAGCTTCTTGACCAGGATGTCTACCGCTACTATTGCCCACCACCCGAGTTTATCGAACGTAGAACCCATAATTCCCAGGTCGCTGTAGAGGGTCTCATCCTGATTGGGGGAGTAAACAGGGACATCGGCATACCCTAGATCATCTAAGATAAGACGGTGTAGACGATGATACTGCCCGAAACGACAGGGGCCATTTCCCGACGGCATAAAGAAGGCCACCTGTTTGGGATCACAATCCAGGCTCTTGAGTATCCTAATCATATCCCCGGTAGTGAGGATGCACGGATAACACTCTCTCCCTGAGGTATATTTCCTCCCCCAGTAGAGGGTTTCCCGATTCGATTCGGGAAAGACCCGGGCCGACACGCCACATGCCTCGAAGGCTGCAGCAAAGGCATAGGCATGGTCTGCCATATGAGGGACGTAAATGGTGCGGGTGACATCCCCTCCCACCTCCCTCCTCCTGCGCTCTTCCTCCCGGGGCTGGCGCGCATGCTTCAGGCTGTCCAGGAAGGCCTCGCACCTGGTGATTGCTCCGGCATCGGCGCTGTGTTCGTCGATCTCCAATTGCAGGTATGGTTTCCCTTTGAGGGTATCACGGAAGAAATGGCCGATAAAGGAGTCCGCTCCACAGCCGAAGTTGGTGATGTAGACCCCAAAAAGCCTGGGGTCATCTTTAATCATATGGGCAGCGGCCAGGATCTTCTGCCCATATTTCCAATACATATCCATGAGGCCTTCCTTATCGGCCATGGACTCCAACGGGAGGAAGTCCATGGGGACGGGGAGCACCCCTAGATCACGGAGCTTCTTCGGGATGTCAAGATTTACCCCTTTATCACAGCTGTTATAGGGGCGCCCGACGATCACCATGAGTTTCTCGCCCTCTCTCAAACCCTCCACAATTTCCCTTCCACGGGAGGTAATGGCCCGGTAAAACCTATCCTGGTGCTCCCGTGCCTTGGCATAAGCACGGCGGACATCTCCTGCTCTCCTCTTTAACTTTCTCCCCAGCCTTATCAACGCCCGATCAACCTCCTGAGGACCCATACCGAAGAGGACCACCGGTTGCACGACGCGGGCACCGTATTTCTTAAAGTTAATGGAGGAGTATATGGCATAGGGGAAGGCCTGGACATAAGGGCAGGTCTGGGAGTGCTCAAAGTCCTCCCGAAACTTCTCCATGTTGATAATGCTGGGAAGGAAGATAGTCTTTATCCCTTGTTCCAGTAAGTTCAGGACATGGCCATTGGCCACTTTGATGGGGAAACAGGTCTCGGCCACCACCGACTCAACCCCCCGTCGGATTAACTCCTTGTTGGTGGGATCGGATAAGACTACCCTATAGCCCAGCTCTGTGAAGAATGCCTTCCACAAGGGGAACTGCTCGTAAAAGAGAAGGGTACGGGGGATACCGATGATAGGGGCATTATCCTCCAGCGATTCCTCCCCTGGGTAGGGCCCAAAGAGGAGCTCCTCCCGTTCAGCAAATAGATCGGGGAGGTGGCTCCCCTTGCTCCTCCTGACAACATCGTATTTCTCACAACGGCTCCCATAAAAGAGCGGGTTTTCCCCCTCCACGCTCACCTTCCTGATGAGGCACATGTTAGGGCATCCCTTGCACTCGAAGGTAGTGATCTCATAATGGCGCTGGCTGAGGTCAAAACCCTTGAAGTTGCTCCTGTCCCAGGTGCGCTCCTTTTTGGCTAGGAGGGCCACGCCGATGGCCCCTGTCACCTCATGGTTTTCGGGGACGGTGATCTCATTCCCCAAGACCTTCTCGAAGGCCGCTACCACCCCTTTGTTGAAGGCGGTCCCACCTTGGAAGAAGATCCTATTCCCGATCCGTCGATCCCCCACCACCCGATTGAGATAGTTCTGGACAATGGAGTAACAGAGGCCGGAAACCAGATCGTCGGTCTGGGCTCCGCTCTGCTGGTGGTGGACCAGATCGGATTCGATGAACACGGTGCACCTCTCCCCCATCATCACTGGCGATGATGCCCCCAGGGCCCTTTCCTCAAACTCCCCTTTGATGGAAATCCCCAGCTTTTCCGCCTGCTCCTCGAGAAAAGAACCCGTACCCGCTGCACATACCTTGTTCATCTCAAAATCAACGATAACCCCATTATCGAGGCTGACGTATTTGGAGTCCTGCCCACCGATCTCAAAGATGGTGTCCACCGCTGGGTCGATGTCAGCTGCGGCTGTGGCCTGGGAGGTGATTTCATTGCGCACGATATCCGCCCCCACGAAGTCCCCGGTCAGGTATCTGCCGGACCCCGTTGATCCAACCCCCTCGATCTCCACCAAGTCTCCGATTTCGTCCCCGATCTCCTGCAATCCCTGCCGTATAGCCTCGATGGGCCTGCCCGCCGTCATCAGGTATATCTTGGAAAGGACCCGTTCCTGTTCATCGATCACCACCAAGTTTGTGCTGATGGAGCCAACATCCAGCCCTAAATAGGCGGGGATCTTGACCTTGTCGGTCTTAGGCTTGCAAACCAGCTCCTTTTCCTCCCGCTGTTCAGGAGGAAAGGTTAGGGGTTCCCACGCCTTTCTTTCCGTATCCCGCTGCTGGTCGATATATGCCCGGATGCGTTCCGCCCCCTCAAATCTCTTCCCTTCAAATCTCCCCCCCTCTAAGGCGAGCAACACCGACCCGATGGCCCCCATGGAGGCATGATATTTGGGGATGATGAGCTCGTCCCCTTGCAGTTCCAGAATATCGAGAAAGGCCTTCCTCATCCCCGCATTGGCTGCTACACCCCCTTGAAAGGACACGGGTCGACGGAACTCCGTCCCCTTACCGATGTTGCTCTTGAAGTTTCTAGCCAGGGCATAGCAAAGCCCGGCCACGATATCATAGTCAGGGGTAGCGATCTGCTGGAGGTGGATCATGTCCGACTTGGCGAAAACGCTGCATCGGCCGGCGATCCGCGGTGGATTTTGCGATTTCAATGCCAGTTGCGCAAACTCCTCTATACTGACCCCCAGCCGCGAGGCCTGCTGATCGAGGAAGGACCCAGTACCTGCCGCGCAGAGAGTGTTCATGGAGAAGTCCTCTATCCTGAATCGATCCCCCTCCCTCTCCAGAATGATGAGTTTGGAATCCTCCCCCCCGATATCGATGATCGTCTTCACCTGAGGGTAGAGACGTTCAATGGCTTTCGCCTGGGCAATGATCTCGTTGTAGAATCCCCCCCCTAACAGCTCCGCCAGTAACTTTCCCCCAGTACCGGTAAAGGCAATTCCCCCCACCTTCTCGGCGGGGATGCGGGCGAGGATTTCTTCCAGTATCCCCTTTACCGTCCTCAGGGGTTGGCCCCGCAGGCGGGTATAGTACTCTTCCAACACATTACCTGCTCGATTCATTACCACGGTGTTGGCGCTTACCGATCCAACATCTATACCCAAGA
>CP070817.1:374931-379816 GCA_020344255.1 Deltaproteobacteria bacterium
AGAGACAGGGTTGCAACCCCGTGAGGCTTCGGCCTGGCTAGATATCATCCTCGCGCACTTCGGTGATTTCCACGTCCGCACCATCGACAGTCTAGTCTATGCCCTCCTACGGGCCTTTTCGCTGGAGATGGGGCTGCGACCAGAACTGGAGGTGGTCTTTGAACATGAAGCCATCCTCGATCTCTGCTTTGATCGGTTGTTGTCCTCTGCCCAGTGGGGAGATGAGAGAGATCAGCTCTACCAGCTCTTTTGCGAACTCCTCGAGACATACCTGAGAATAGAGGAAGCAGGGGGGTTGGTCGTCGAGAAAGGGATCAGGAGGAGGGTTCACGAGCTTTATGAAAAAGCGAGTGGTTCATTTGTCACCGGTGCCAAACCGGATCTTATTGAAGCAGAGGAGAGGCTGAAGGTAGCGGCCCACAGACTCCTATCAGAGATAAAGAAGTTAGGGGTTGCGGATTGTCTCCACAAGGGGATCTTTCAGGCCGACTATCTCCAAGAACCTTTGAATCATCTCGGAAAAGTTTTTTTCGAAAAGACCTCAGTAGAAGAAATTCTCACCAACAAGGCCCAGAGGCTTGAAGGAACAACTCTTTCTGAACTGAACGGTCTCTATCAGGGGCTCAAGAAGGCGCGGGAGAAATACCTCCACTTTCTGGCTCTGGCGAGGGTCTACGCCTATGGAAGGGCGCTGGAGGAATTGCAAGGAGAGATACAGGGACTGTCTGAAAGGGAGGGTCTAATCATCGGAGGGGGGTGGCTCTCTTTGGTAAAGGACTACTTAAAAGGAGGGGAAGGGGCCGCTAGTTATGCGTTCCTGAAGTTGGGCTCAAGAGTGCACCACTTCCTCATCGACGAATTCCAAGATACCAGCCGTCCCCAGTGGGAAGCCCTCCTCCCCCTTATGGAAGAGACCTTGTCGAAAGGAGGGGGCCTCTTCTATGTGGGCGATGTAAAGCAGGCCATATATGGGTGGCGGGGGGGAGATTGGCGTCTCTTCGAGGAAGTATTCACAGGGCACTTTCCAAGTGTCCCCTCCCAGGGGAGGCGGGGAGAAGCTCTGACGGTGAACTACCGTTCTCTGGCCCAAATTGTTGAGTTTAACAACGGGCTTTATAGCATTCTCAAGGATGGGAAATTTGTGGAGAGGATATCAGAGATGATTTTGGGCGCGGAGGCGAAGGAGGGGTCAAAAGCGCTCTCTTCTGAGTTGATTTGTGGCAACTTCCAAGACGTGGAGCAAGAGGTAGCTCCTCATATACAAAAAATTCAGGAAAAGGGAAAGGTTGAGACAGCCTCCTTTCTAGCCTCAGCAGAGGAGTTGCGCCAAAGGGTAAAAGAGAAACTCGTCGGACAGGTAAAGGAGGTGTGGGAAAGGAGAAGGGAGGGGATCGCGGTCCTCGTGCGGCGCAATCGGGACGCTGAGGACGTAGCCGCTTGGCTGATGGCCGAGGGTATTCCTGTAGTCACGGAGAACTCCCTTCGCTTACGAAGTTCTGCTGTCATCAAAGGACTAGTAGCCTTTTTGAAGTTCCTGGAATATCCACTGGATGATCTCTCTTTCTGGGGGGCTGCCGCCAGTCGCCTCTTTCGAGGACTCCCCGGCCTCTCCCATGAAGCCCTGGAGGTCTTCGTGAGGGAAAGGAACTGGCAGCCGCCACTATATAAGACTTTTGAGAGGAGGTTCCCGGAAATCTCCAAAAAATTTATCAGACCCTTGCTGGTGCGGGTAGGCTTCGTAACCCCCTATGACCTCACCAGGGAAGTGGTGGAAAGATTCCAATTGGTAGAGCGGTTTTCTGGAGAGGAGGTCTTCATCTATCGGTTCTTGGAGCTCATCTTTCAGACAGAGGTCAAAGGGCAGAAGAGCCTGTCCCACTTTCTCCAGTTCTGGGAGGAGGGAGGGATGGAGGAGAAGATAGGCCTCCCCGATGAGATCCTTGCAGTGAGGGTTCTCACCATCCATAAGGCGAAAGGTCTTGAGTTCCCCGTTGTATTTGTCCCCTTTACCAACTGGAGGTTGGAACACCCTCGCCTAGTTAGGGTCGATGATGGAGGCTTTGTTAACCTTAAGAGGCCGCTCCCAGATATGCTGGAGAGAAGGAGAGTCTCGATAATGATAAGCAATGCCCTGGAGGCCCTAAACCTCCTCTATGTGGCCACCACGAGAGCTGAGGAGGAACTTTATCTCTATGTGACCTGCCTTCCCAGAGGTGAGGGAATCGACAGGGGATATCTCTCCGCCTGGCTGAGGGAGATGCTCATCGAGAAGGGGTGGCTCGGATGACGAGTTCCGGACCTCCAGAGGCAAAGATCTACACCCACCATATCTCCCTGGTTCAAGACCCGGAGAGAATTAGCTCAGCCCATCGGGGAGAACTGATCCACCTTGCCCTCTACTTTCTGGATCATTTCTCAGGGATAAGAGACATAGAGAAGGCCGTCCTGCGGGCCTTTTCTTTCCGAGGAGAGGATCGGGGGCGCTGGGAACTAGAAAAAGATTACCTCAGACCCCTCTTCTCCGCTCTCTCCCTCCCCCAGGTGAAGCCCTGGTTTGAGAGAGGGGTTGCGAATCTGCGCGAACTAGAGGTCATGGATGCTCGAGGAGAGCTTCACCGCCTAGATCGCTTGGTCATTGAGGAGCAGGCGCTGCAGGTAGTCGATTTCAAGGTTGGTCATCGGGAGGAGGGGCACATGGCCCAGGTGAGTCTCTACAAAGGGCTTATTGAGGCTGCTTTCCATAGGTCTACCCGGGGATACCTCCTCTATATAGACGAACCATCCGTGGTAGCTGTGCCGTGAAGAAGGTTATCGTCATCCCACTAAAGGAGAATTTTCTCCAAAAGCTGGCCGAGGAGGTCTTCGATGGATATTTTTCGTCTGATGATCCTCTGGCCCTTTCTCAGGTTACCATCTTGATCCCCCATCGAAGGGGGGCAGTATACCTGCGGAACTACCTTTTTCAACTCGTCAGCAACCAGAAAAGACAGCCCTTTTTGCTCCCTCAAATCATCACCATAGAGGACTTTGTGGAGGAGTTGGCGGTGAAGCTGGAGGATCCTCCGAGGCGCCCTCTATCTCCCCCAGACCAAGCGTGGATTCTCTTTGAGGCAGTGCGAGGGAGCTCCTCATATGGAAGAATCGCTACCAGCTGGGATAGATTTTTCCCCTGGGGAATAAGGCTGGCGGCCCTGCTGGAAGAAATTGATAGGGAGTTGATCGTGCCCCGGGACATTCCCTATCCTGAAGACGTCCCACAGGGGGCTCGAAGGCTGCTGGAAGGGTTGGAAGGGATATACGCGAATTATGAGCGTCGTTTGAGGGATAATGCCCTCACTACTCAGGGAAAGCGATTTCGGTTGGTGGCTGAGAGAATAGAGAAGGCATCCCTGGCGGGAGGACCGATATATTTGGCTGGTTTCTACGCCCTCACTGCTGCCGAGGAGATAGTTTTCCGTCATCTGTTTGCCCAGGGAGCGAAGATCCTCTGGCACGCCGATCCCAAGGAGCTGCCTCCTCTGTATAGGCGTTGGAAGGAGAAATGGGGCCTGGAGATAGAGGTTATGGGTGAGGATGTCCCCCCATCAACCCGTCTGCACTTTTATGAGGCCTATGACCTCCATACCGAACTCCTTCAGGTAAGGGAGGTCGTTCCCGAAGATGTTCAGGGACCTGATCAATGTACCCTGGTGCTCCCCGATCCATCGGCCCTGATTCCCACCCTCTACAACCTTCCCCGCGAGATGCCTGTGAACGTCTCCCTCGGCTATCCGCTGGAGCGCACAGCCCTCTTTTCCCTTCTAGAACAGCTCATGAGGCTTCAGGAGGGCACGGATGAGGAAAAGGCCTACTACCATCAGGACTACCTCACCCTTATCAGGCATCCTTATTTACGAAGACTCCCTACCCCTGCGGGCAAAGACGGACGCATCATCCTCCACCTCCTTGAAGAAAAGATAAGACATTATGGTAAGCCTTTTCTGAAGGAGGAGGAGTTGGTGGACCTACTCTCCATCTCCGAAGACCCAGAGAGGGATCGGAACGTCCTTGCCTCAGAGGGTTTGGACCTGCAGGAGGCAAGGGGGTTTATCCAAGAACTCCGCCGTCATCTCATAATCCCCTGGCGGCAACTACAGACAGCGGTGGATCTGGCCGCTGCCATCAGGGTGGTGGTGTATTTCCTCTTCGCCCCTTTTTTGGACCAGGAGGATTTGTTGAGCGAACACCCCCTCGATAACGAATTCATCTATACCTTAGAGGATAGCGTAATGCCCATCTTAGAGGAAGCCCTCTTCTCCCGGCAGATCATGGATAAAAGGCTGCTGTTCTCCCTGCTGAGGGGACTGGTGCGCATGGCAAGGACCCCCTTTGAGGGATACCCTCTGGTGGGACTCCAGGTATTGGGCCTCTTGGAGACGAGACTCCTATCCTTTGAGAAGGTTATCGTGATCGATGTGAATGAAGAGGTGGTTCCGGCCCAAGAGGAGGTGAACCCGCTGCTGCCCGAACCCCTCAAGGGGGCTATTGGTCTGGAGGGTCGAGAGAGAGAAGAGGCAATTGTCCGCTACCATTTTGAACGACTGATTCATTCTGCCAAAGAGGTCCATCTCCTCTGGCAAACGTCCTCCATGCCTGTTTCCTCCGGCCTGGAAGGGAAGAAGGTGAGAAGTCGCTTTATCGAAAGGCTCCTCTGGGAAGAGGAGAAGGGGAGAGATACTCTTCTGGGAGACTCCATCAAAAAGAGCCCTTTGCGCATCCCAGCAGAGTGTTTCATTAAGGAAGGGGGTCTGGCAAAAAGAGGGGGAGATCAGCAGAGAGTAAGGCAGTTTCTCTGCGAGAAGAGCCATACAGAGGGCCTTTCGGCTTCTCTCCTGAACACCTACCT
>CP070817.1:379916-399164 GCA_020344255.1 Deltaproteobacteria bacterium
AATAAAGAGCTCATCGACATGGACATCAGGGTAGAGGAGGCCGAGGCAGGGGCGCTGCAGTTCGGGGCAGGGTATAGCTCTCTATACGGGGTAACAGGTACTGTGTCTATCTCGCATAAGAATTTGTTTGGTCTGGGATATAGGGCCTATGCCAAGGTAACGATAGGCCAGGAAATTCAGGAGTATTCGGTGGGTTTGACGGATCCACGCATCCTGGACAGCCAGTTCTCTGCGGGGTTTGACGCCTACAACGAGACCTATGAGCACAATACTTATGATGCCCGAGTGACAGGGGGTGATCTCAAGATCGGCAGGGAGATTACGGATAACATCAGGGCGGACCTCATCTATCTCTATGAGCGGGTGAAGATCTTCGATGTAGATGAGGATGCCTCCGATTATATCAAGTCCCAGGAGGGCACAACTACCACGGGCAAGGCTACCCTCACCATTACCAGGGACACTATCGATAATATCTTCAGCCCGAGGAGAGGATCGAAGATATGGATCTCTGGAACTATTGCCGGCCTGGGAGGGGACAACTTTTTCTACAAGGCCAGAACTGGGGCCAGTTGGTTTCACCCCATCATCGGTGATTTGATCCTCAACTTAAAGGGAAACTTCGGGATCGCCAGAGGGTATAACGGAAAGGAGGTTCCGTTAACGGAGAAATTTTATGTGGGAGGGATTAGGACGCTGAGGGGGTTCGAGTATGGGATGGCGGGCCCAGTAGATGAGAAGGACGAGCCGATTGGAGCCCTCAACAAGTTGACCTTCACCACAGAGCTCACTTACCCCTTGAGCAAGGCCATTGGGTTGAGGGTGGCGGTCTTTTACGACGTGGGGAAGGGGTTTGATGACTTCGATGAAGTCACCCCTCTGCGCCATGCTGTAGGGGTAGGAATCCGCTGGTACTCCCCCTTAGGGCCCATCCGCATTGATTGGGGGTACAACCTCGATCCAAAACCCGAACGGGGGGAGAAAACCAATGTTTGGGAATTCTCTGCTGGGGTGGTGTATTAATTGAACCGGTGGAGCTAAGAGAATTCAGGGGGCAAGAGATTTCAGTGGCAAGTGACAATACCTCAAAATGAGAAGGAGTTAGAAGTTTTGTAAAGGGGTGGCTAGTTTATTCCCGTTTTTGGCAGCTTTTAAGAGGAGATCCATAGAAAGGAAAGGAGTATTGCAATGAAGAGAGTGTCACTTTTTTTTATCCTCATCACTATGGGCCTATTTTTGTCGACCACGTGCGGGTATGCAAAGACAATAAAGGTCGGCTACATTGATGTTCAGAAGGTTTTGTACAAGTCCAAACGCGGCCTTGAGGCGACGAAGGCTTTCCAGGCCAAGGGACAAGAAATGCAAAAGGTCATCCAAAAAAGGCAAGGCGAGGTAAAGGCCTTGAAGGAGTCATTGGAGAAGCAGGCCACCATGCTCAGCCTGGAGGCTAGGAGGGAGAAGGAGAGGGAATACCAGCGAAAGTTGAAGGATCTGGAGCGGCTGGTCAAGGACTCCCGGGATGAGCTTAAGCAATTGGAGAAGGAAATGCTCGACAAGCTCATGAAGGGCCTGGGAAAGGTAGTGAAAAAGTTGGGCAGGGAGGAGAATTACACCCTGATCTTAGAAGCGAAGGCAAGTTACATCCTCTATGCCCCGGATGAGATCGACCTCACCGACAAGGTGATCAAGGCCTTTGATGCTGCTGAGGAGTAAGATCGCATGGAGCGAAGTCTTAAAAGCCTAGCCCACGAGGTCGGAGGGAGGGTAAGAGGAGACGGCTCGGTTATGGTGAGTGGTGTGGCTGGGATCGAGGAGGCGAAGAAAGGCGATATTACCTTTGTCAGCAATGAGAAATTCCTCCCTAAACTAAAGGAGACCAGGGCCTCAGCAGCCATCGTCTCCCAAGAAGTAACAGATGTCTCCCTTCCCCTCTTGATAATCCCCAACCCCCACTTGGCTATGGCGAAAATCCTCACCCTTTTTACCCAAAGACCCTCCGTATCAGGAGGGGTCTCAGATATGGCCTGGATCAGCCCCTCGGCAAGGCTGGAGGAGGAGGTCACCATATACCCCCTTGTCTATATTGGCGATGAGGCGCAGATCGCCTCGCGGGCCACCATTTATCCCGGTGTCTTTATTGGGTCCCAGGCCAAGATCGGCGAGGATACCATTCTCTACCCCAATGTGACCATCTACCCCCGCTGTATCGTAGGAAAGAGGGTCATCGTCCATGCAGGCACAGTCATCGGTGCCGACGGCTTCGGGTTTGTGAAAGATGGGAAGGTGAACGTTAAGATTCCGCAAGTGGGGATCGTGGAGATCGAGGATGATGTGGAGATAGGGGCCAATAGTTGTCTCGATAGGGCCACCTTTGGAAAGACCCTGATAGAGAAGGGCGTAAAGGTCGATAACCTGGTCCAGATCGCCCACAATGTGCGGATAGGGGAAAATAGCATCATTGTGGGTCAAGTGGGGATTTCGGGGAGCACAACTGTGGGGAGAAACGTCACACTGGCGGGGCAGGTAGGCCTGGTGGACCACATAGAGATCGGGGATAATGTTATTGTCGGGGCTCAATCCGGGGTCAATAGGGATATACCGCCAAACCAGGTCGTTTTAGGGACCCCTCCTCTACCTCATTGGCAATTTCTGAGGGTGACCTCTGCATGGTCAAAGCTCCCGGAGATGAAGAAGGAGTTAAATATCTTGCTCAAACGCGTGGAGGAATTGGAGAAGAGGGCAGGACCGGTGAAGAAGGCTTCAAAGAGGAGGGTTCGATGATCGATATCAAAGAGATAATGGGTATTTTACCCCACAGATACCCTTTTCTATTTGTCGATCGAATCATAGAGCTGGAGGAGGGTAAGAGGATAGTAGGGATAAAGAACGTCACCATAAATGAACCCTTCTTCCAGGGACACTTCCCTGGAGAGCCGGTGATGCCCGGGGTTCTCATCGTCGAGGCTATGGGGCAGACCGCCGGGGTGTTGGCGTATAGGACCATGGGGAAGGAGGCGGAGGGTAAGGGCGTCTATCTCATGTCTATCAACCGGGTGAAGTTCAGGCGTCCGGTTGTTCCAGGGGATCAACTTCGTCTGGAACTAGACGTTTTAAAACATCGAGGGCTTATCTGGGCTTTTAAGGGGAAGGCCTTTGTGGAGGATCAGGTAGTGGCGGAGGCGGAGCTCATGGCCACAATTTCGGACAGGGAGGCTGAGTGAGGATGATACACGAGACGGCGGTAATACACCCTACAGCAGAGCTGGCAGACGGGGTGCAAGTAGGACCTTACGCCATCATCGGAGAACAGGTGAAGATAGGGGAGGGTACGCGTATAGGCCCCCATACAGTCATCGATAAGTGGACGGTGATAGGGGAAGGCTGCCAAATCTACCAATATGCCTCTTTGGGCACTCCTCCTCAGCACCTGAGATATAACGGGGAGGAGACCTATGTGATTATCGGGAATGACAATATTATCCGAGAGTTTGTGACCATAAACCGTGGCACCCCATTCGGCAACGGAAAGACGGTGTTGGGGGATGGAAACTTCATTATGGCCTATGCCCACATAGCCCATGACTGTACCATTGGAAACCACGTGATCATGGCCAATTGTGCTGCCTTGGCCGGACATGTTGAGATAGGAGATCACGCGGTCATCGGGGGGATGGTGGCCATCCATCAGTTCGTCAGAATAGGCATATACGCCTTTGTTGGGGGAGCGACAGCCATCGCCATGGATATCCCCCCTTACGTGACCGCGTCGGGGATAAGGGCTAGGCTCTATGGGATCAATGTCCTTAGTCTGCAGAGAAATGAGTTCTCGGAAGCGGCAATTAAGGGATTGAGGAAGGCATATAGGATCATCTTCCGGTCCCATCTCCCCTTGGAGGGCGCTTTAAAGAAGGTGGAGGGAGACCCTATTTACTCCCTTTCAGAGGTGAGGCATCTGGTAGAGTTCATCAAGGGGACCAAGAGGGGAGTAACCAGGTAGGAGATATGGAGAAGATCAAGGTTGGAGTGGTAGGTGTGGGCCATTTGGGGAAGATTCATGCGGAGAAGTACGCCCGCCTCCCGGAGGCGGAGCTCATCGGGGTGGTAGACGTCGACAGAGGACGTTGCCAAGAGGTGGCCGAGCGCACCCGCTGCCAGCCCTTCTGTCACCACCATGATCTTATGGGCCATGTTGAGGCGGTGAGCATCGCTGTCCCTACCCACTCTCATTATCAGATAACCAGGGACTTCTTCATGGAGGGGGTTGATGTATTGCTGGAGAAACCCATCGCTCCGACGGTCCAAGAGGCAAGGCAGCTCAATGCCTTGGCCCAGGAGAGGGGAGTGGTATTTCAGATCGGCCACCTGGAGAGGTTTAACGGGGTCCTGGCGGCCATGAATGGCGTCTTGAAAGACCCCTTCTTGATAGAATCGTACAGGCTTTCCCCCTTTACGGGCAGAGGGACTGATGTCGATGTCATCCTAGATCTGATGATCCATGATATCGATATAATCCTTAGTATTATGGGTTCTGAGATCGAGGGGATTGAGGCCGTAGGAATGCCCTTTTTCACATCCCAAATCGATATAGCCCATGCCCGGATAGCGTTTCAGAACGGATGTGCGGCCCACATCTCGGCCAGCAGGGTTGCTCAGGAGAGGTTGCGAAAGATGCTCATCCTTCAGAGCGATGCCCACCTGACCGTAGATTACCTAAAACAGAGTCTTCTGGTGACGCGGAAGGAGGGAGGTGGGGTGAGAGAACTAACAGCGGAAAAGGTGGTGAGAGAGAACGACCCCTTGGAGATGGAGTTGAGGGCTTTTTTGCAGAGCGTGCGAGACAGGACCGCCCCTGTGGTATCGGGTGACGATGGTCAGAGGGCCTTGGAAGTCGCCCTCCAGATCGTCGATGAAATCGGAAAGCCCATGAAGAGACGGAGGTGATGAGGTCTAAGAGGAAGGTGATGATTGTTGCCGGGGAGTCCTCGGGCGATCTCTATGGGGCACAATTAGTGGAGGCGGTCTCATCCCTGTCGCCCCAGGTGGAATTCTATGGCATCGGGGGGAAGGAGATGGAGCGAAGGGGGGTGAAACTCCTTTTTTCCGCTGCAGAGCTCTCCGTAGTGGGAATCACTGAAGTTGTGGAAAAGATGTACCATATATGGAGGGCATGGAGGGAGATAAAGCGCTTTATTCTAAGCCATAAACCTCACTTGGCTGTCTTGATCGATTACCCTGGGTTCAATCTGAGGTTGGCTCAAGTCCTCCAAGATAGTGCTGCGCCGGTGCTTTACTACATTAGCCCCCAGGTCTGGGCTTGGCGTCCCGGACGTATTAAAAAGATCGCCAAGAGGGTGAACAAGATGGCGGTTATTTTCCCCTTCGAAGTACCCCTTTACCGAAGAGAAGGGGTGGATGTAGAGTTTGTGGGTCACCCCCTCTTGGATATCCTCCATGAAGGTCTTACCCGGGAGGGCGCTCGCCGGGGGTTGGGGGTACCTGCTGAGGCCCTCCTCATAGGCCTGTTGCCCGGGAGTAGGGGGAGGGAGGTAAATGTCCTTTTGCCTCCCATGTTGGGAGCTGCGGAGATCCTCCACAGGCGTTTTCCATCATGTCGCTTCATTCTCCCTCTTGCCTCTACTGTCGAGCGGGATTTGGCCCAGGGCTATGCCGAGGGAAGCCAGCTTCCCCTTGAGGTTGTTGAGGGGAGGACCTTTGAGGCGATGAAGGCCGCAGATCTCTTGCTGGTGGCCTCGGGTACTGCCACCCTAGAGGGGGCCATCGCCGGAGTTCCTATGGTCATCATCTACCGGGTGAGCCCTATATCCTATTTGGTTGGCAGGGTATTGGTAAAGGTGAAATGCATCGGTTTGGCAAACATAGTGGTTGGGAGAAAGGTAGTGCCGGAGCTGATTCAAGGTGAGGTGACTCCTCAGAGGATCGCCCAAGAGGCGGGTGATATACTGCTAGACCCCGCGCGGAGGCAGGAGATCCAGGGGGAGTTCGCGCTGGTCAAAAAGAAGCTGGGGGGGAAGGGTGCCTCTCAAAGGGTGGCTCGGATCACCCTGCAGATGATAGGGATGGCATGAAAAAGAAAAGCGTCTACATGAGGGTGCTGACATTTGTCTCTCCCTATTGGCGTAAGCTCCTGATAGCCATGATCTGTATGGCGGGGGTGTCTGCGATTACCGCCGCCTTAGCCCTCCTCACGAAGAATGTGCTAGATGATGTCTTTATCAACAGAGACACCTTCATGTTAAAAGTCATCCCGCTGGTAATCATCGGTTTGGGGATTGTCAAGGGGGGATTCAATTTCGCTCAGGGGTACTTCATGAATTACGTGGGGCAGAGGGTGGTAGCAGATATACGAGAGCGGCTTTACACCCACCTGCAGACCCTCTCACTCTCCTTCTTTGACCGGACGCCGACAGGCGTCTTAATGGCCCGCATTACCAACGATGTGGCCTCTGTTCAAGGTGCGGTCTCCAATGCAGTGACGGGGATGGTCAAAGACCTGTTCACCGCCATCGGCTTAATAGGGGTCATCTTTTATCGAGATTGGCAGATGGCCTTTTTGGCTATTCTGGTCTTCCCCTTGGCGGCATTTCCATTTGTCAGGTTCGGGAGGAAGCTACGGAAGATCAGCAAGAGAACCTTGGAGACCATGGCCTATATCAGTACCTTTCTCCAGGAGACCATCTTTGGCCATAGGATCGTAAAGGCCTTCAACATGGAGGACTATGAGAGCAGGCGTTTCGCCAAAGCCAATGACCAATACTTCAGGTATCTCATGAAGAGGGTAAAGGTACGGGCCCTCTCCACTCCGGTGATGGAGTGCCTAGCCTATCTGGGGATTGGTTCTTTTATTTTGTTCGGCGGATATAGCGTCATAAAGGGAAGGATTACGGTGGGTGATTTCTTCTCCTTTATGACCGCCTTGGCCCTCCTCTACAACCCTCTGAGAGGGTTGAGCAAGGTCAATCTCACCATTCAGGAGGGGGTAGCGGCTGCTCAGCGGGTCTTTGAGGTCTTGGACCTCAAGGCCGAGGTAACCGATGCCCCTGATGCGAAGCCCCTGCCGGGCTTCTCTCGGGAAATCGAATACGGGGACGTCTCCTTTCGATATGATGATGAGATGATCCTCAAGCACATGCATTTCAGGTTGGGGCGCGGGGAGAAGGTGGCCCTGGTAGGCTCCAGCGGGGCGGGGAAAACCACCGTGGTAAACCTTCTGCCGAGGTTCTACGATGTGACTGAAGGAAAGATCCTGATCGATGGGGTAGATATTCGGAAGGTAAGCTTGAAGTCCCTGCGGGATCAGATCGGCGTGGTAACCCAGCAGACCCTTTTATTCAATGACACGGTGCGGAGCAACATCGCTTACGGTAGGCCGGACGTCGCTGAAGAAGAGCTGATCAGGACCGCCAAAATGGCCAATGCTCATGATTTTATTATGAAACTTCCCCAAGGATACGATACTATTATCGGCGAACAGGGGGTGAGGCTCTCCGGAGGCCAGAGGCAGAGGATCTCCATCGCCAGGGCCCTATTGAAGAATGCACCGATCTTGATCCTCGACGAAGCCACCTCTTCTCTGGATACGGAGTCTGAGCGTGAAGTACAGAGGGCCTTAGACAAACTTATGGAGAGGAGGAGCGTTTTGGTTATCGCCCACCGCCTCTCGACGGTGAGAAATGTCGACAAGATCTTAGTGTTGTCTGAAGGTGAGATCGTGGAGGAGGGGACCCATGAAGATCTCATGACTGGCGGTGGGGAGTACAGAAAGCTCTATGAGCTTCAATTCCAGGATGAGGATCGCGTATTCAGTGAGGTGGCATAGAAGGGTCATACGAAGATTTTGGCATCCATTGATGTTACTATTGGGGCCTTGGGTGGCCTTTTCTCTCATCAGGTTCCTCCAGAAGACCATGAAGATCGAGGAACTGAACGGAGAGATAGTAAGGGACATCAGGGCAAAAGAAGGGAATGCTATCGGCGCCTTTTGGCATGGAAGGCTCTTGATGATGCCCGTAGTTTATCGAGGGAAAGGGTTGAAGGTATTAATCAGCCGCCATCGGGATGGGGAGCTTATCGGCAGGGCGGTCCAGATCCTCGGCTTCGAGGCGGTGAGAGGTTCTACCGCGAGAGGGGGTACCGCAGGGATAAAGGGATTGGCCAGGGCCTTAGAGGAGGGTTATGATGTGGCCATTGCGCCTGACGGTCCCAGGGGGCCGCGCTACCAGGTACAAACAGGGGTAATCCAGTTGGCAAAGATCAGCGGTCGCCCCATCGTCCCCTTGACTTTCAGCGCCTCTCCCAGCAAGGTATTACATACCTGGGATCGATTCCTTATCCCCTTCCCCTTTTCCCGCGGTGTCTTTATTTGGGGTGAGCCCGTTTGGGTCGATCCTAAATGGGATGAAGGAGAGGCAAAGGAAAAGGCCCTTCTGCTGGAGAGGAGACTGAGGGAGATCACTGAGTTAGCCGATCGTTATGTTGAGGGGGGGGAAATAACCTCCCCCAGACAAAAGTAACATTGGTCGGGTTGGGCTATCTTCTTTATAATTTTGTCCTTGTCGTCCTTTTTTTCTTTATATTTCCTTTTTTTCTGGTCAAGATTCGTCTCTCAAAAGGAGATCTCCATGGAGAACGGTGGGGATTCTATCCCCCGGAGCTTCTGGAAAAGGTTGAGAAAAAACCGTATTTCTGGTTTCACGCCGCTTCCGTAGGAGAGGTAAAGGTTACCCTCTCTCTCTTGAAGGAGATGAGAAAGCTCTATCCCCACTATGGCTTTCTGGTCTCCGCGAACACCCCTCAAGGCAGAGAGATCGCCTCCCAGGGCCATGGGGTCGATGCAGCAATGTTGGCCCCCTTAGATCTGCCCTGGATAGTGAGAAGGACGGTGGAACTCATCAGACCTCACGCCTTCCTGGTAGCTGAGACTGAACTGTGGCCTAACCTCCTGAGAGAGGTTAAAAAGACAGGGATACCCGTTATACTCTTTAACGGGCGGATCTCTGGGCGCTCTTATAAGTTTTATCGGCCCCTGCGGTTCCTTTTCCAGGGGGTCTTGAAGAACTTTGATGCCCTTTGCCTCAAATCCAGCGCTGATAGGGAACGGATGGCTCGGCTAGGGGCAGACCCCAAAGCAATTCATATTACGGGAGACCTCAAATTCCACCAACTTTTCACCCTGGCAGGTAACGAAAAGGTAAAATTGAGGCAGGAATTGAGGATACCTAAAGGGGCTCCAGTCTTCATCGCCGGTAGCACTCACGAGGGGGAGGAGGGGGTGATCTTACAGATTTTCAAGGAATTAAAGGTCGACTTCCCCCAACTTATTTTGGTCTTGGCGCCCCGACACCTACAGAGGATCTCGCAGGTGGAAAAGATCTTGGATTCCCAGGGGGTGAGATGGGTGAAGAGGACCATGAGAGGAAGTGAACTCCAAGTGGCGGAGGTCATTTTGCTGGACACTGTCGGGGAACTCGCCACGTTCTACGGCCTGGGGACGGTCATATTTGTGGGAGGGAGTCTTAGTAAGGTAGGGGGACACAACATCTTGGAGGTCTTAGCCCACGGCAAGGGAGTGGTCTTTGGCCCCCATATGGAGAACTTCAGCGAGATTGCCCACCTCGTATTGGAAAAGGGGGCGGGGATGCAGGTCAGGACCTCGGGTGAACTCAAAAAGGTTTTGAAGAGACTCCTCGATAACCCCCACCTCAGGCAGGAGATGGGGGAGAGAGGCCTTTCCCTCCTCCAGGGACACCAGGGGGCCCTGGAAAAGACATTAGAGATAGTGAGTAGCTTGGTAAGGGGTTAATGAAGGATCCAAGAAAAAGGAGATGGGGGGATTATCTTTTCCTGGAGCGGATCAGATGGGACGTTGCGTTGCTCCTCTTCCCCCTCCTTATCATCTCCTGGATATATGGGTTAGTTGTCTGGATCAGGATAAAACTGTATCAGGCAGGACTTCTCAAACAGGCGCAACTCCCCTGCAAGGTAATTAGTGTGGGGAACGTAACTCTAGGAGGAACCGGGAAGACCCCTATGGTGGCCCATCTAGCCAGGGAAATACAAAAGAAAGGGGTAAAGGTTGGGATAGTGAGCAGGGGGTATAAGGGGCTCAAGGAGGATGAAGGAGGGGTACTCTCTGATGGGGAAAACATATACATGACCCCTGCCGAGGCAGGAGATGAGCCCTTTATGTTGGCCAAGATGTTGGCTGATATCCCCGTGTTAGTGGGCAGGAATAGATACGAGGTGGGTCTCTACGCTTACGAAAGATTTGGCCTTGATGTCTTGATACTCGATGATGGATTTCAACATCTCGGGATAAAGCGGGATCTGGACATCGTCCTCATTGACACCCGTCGCGGTTTCGGCAACGGACATCTTTTCCCTCGAGGGCCCTTGAGGGAGCCGTTGAGGGGCCTTCGCCGCGCCTCCTTCTTGGTCCTCAGCAAGACAGAGTCCTCCCAACCAATGAGGAAGATAGAGGGTGTACTCCGTGACCTTGCCCCAGCGGTCCCTTTTTGCCACAGTAGATATAAGCCTGACTACCTCATGGAGGCCTCTTCCGGCAGGGTATTCCCTCCCCAGTTTGTTCAAGGGAAAAGGGCCTTTGCCTTTGCGGGGATCGCTGATCCAGATTATTTCATTCATGTATTGGAAGAGTTAGGGGCAGAGATGGTGAAAGAAGTCCGTTTCCCCGATCATCACCGGTATGCATCTAAAGACGTGAGGATGATGCGTGAGTATAGAGATATAGCGGAGGTATTCGTTACTACTGAGAAAGACTACGTGAAGTTGCAAGACATCCCTTTCGGTGATCTCCCCCTTTTTATCCTGGGCGTTGTGCAGGAAATCTGGGAAGAAGAAGCATTTTTTCGGACGGTACTCTCTGCCCTTCTGTCTTAATTTTCACTGCTCCTCTTTGCCTCGGGAATACTACACGGGAACATTGAGCATCTAAAACATTTCGACCCTTTTGTGCTTTGGAGCTTGCTTCAGAGGGATGGAATACCCAGAAGGACAGATCGAAGCCGTATCTGATATTTTGCCAGTGAAGATGAGGCCACACAGTGGTGAGGGTTTGGTTGACGAATTTAGCCTAATATCGTACACTTCAGGGTGGGTGATACCGAGGTAGTAAAGGTCAATGAGAAGGGCATCGAAGCCCTCGAGAAAAGTATCTATGCAACCGCTAGAGGTGGTATACCACCCAAAATACGAAGAGGATTACCCCACGGCTTCGGTGGAAAGCCCAGAAAGAGTGAGAGTGATACGGCAAGAACTGGAGGGGAACTTTAATTTTGTTATCCCCGAGGCCGCTTCGGAAGAGGATATTTTGCTGGTCCATACCCATTCATCCTTCCAGGAGGTAAAAGGGCATACCCTCCTTTTTGAGGTGGCCTCTCTGGCCGTGGGGGGGGCCATCAAGGCTGCCCACCTGGCATGGGAGGGGACCCCTGCCTTCGGACTGATCCGCCCTCCTGGCCACCATGCTAGCCCTGGCAGCCATTGGGGCTTTTGTTTCTTCAATAATATAGCTATCGCAGTTGAAAAACTGATCAGGGAGGGTAAGGTCGAGCGGGTTCTAATTATGGATATCGATCTCCACTTCGGCGATGGTACCCACAACTTCTTTCAAGGACGCAACGATGTGGTGGTTGAGAACATTCAAGAGGAAGAGAGAAATTCCTTTCTTCACAGGGTTGATGAGACTTTAGAGTCATCCCTACCCTATGACCTCATTGCCATCTCGGCGGGATTTGATAGGTATCGCCTGGATTGGGGAGGAACTCTCGAGATGGATGATTACCGCATCGTCGGCGAGAGGGTTGCTGAAAAGGCTATGTCCTCCTGTCACGGGCGACGTTTCGCCATCTTAGAGGGTGGGTATTATATCCCCGACCTGGGGAAGAACGCGCGTTCCCTTGTGGATGGACTGACTGAATCGTGACACGGGGAATGGATGGAACTACGGGAGTTCAAAGGGGTCCTTTTGGGATATATGAGGGAAGAGGGGATTGTCTTTCACCAAGAGGGGGATGGGAGGATGAAGGGGGTCTCCTACAGCAAGCTCTCCTTAGACCCAGCCCATCCTAGTGTGGTGGTTTGCGGTCAGTTCGATGACCCCTATTGGGAGTTGGTTACCATTGCGCACGAGGTGGGGCACATCCTGAACTTTCGGGAGATGGGGCGTAATGAGGCAAGGGACTTTTTTTGTACCGTGGTCGCTGCCACATCCTTAGGCTTGGAGCGACTTTCCTGGGGAGGACAGAGGTTCATGCTGTTCGCTGAGGCCCTGGCTTCCCTCAAGGGTCTGCAGGTTTTGAGGGTGATAGGGATTCCTGAAGAGGGCCTGGCAGACATGCGGGGGATGATGATCAAATTATTTGAGACTTATTGTCGTAAATGCGAAAGAAGCGTAGTTGATGAGGTCTTGAAACAAGCCGGGGTAATGGAACTAGTTGGATGAGATCTGGAGGGAGCTGGTTTGCAGCAGAAGATATTGCATTTGGTGCAGGAAAGCCTTAAGGTAAAGGAAAGGTTTTTCCGAGAAAATCTCGACGCCATTTTGGAGATAGCCCACCTCATAACGAGTACCCTTCGGCGGAGGGACAAGATTCTTCTCTTCGGCAATGGTGGCAGCGCAGCCGATGCCCAACATATCGCTGCAGAGTTCGTCAATCGTTACCTCTTAGATAGGGCTCCTTTACCGGCCATTGCCCTGACCACAGATACCTCTATTCTGACCAGCATCAGCAACGATGTTGACTTCTCCCTTGTATTCGCTCGCCAGATAGAGGCCCTCGGACGGAAGGGGGATATCGCTTGGGGAATCAGCACCAGCGGAAGGTCACCCAATGTGATCGAGGGGCTCCGTAAAGCAAAGGAGATGGGGCTGGTGACCATCGCCTTCACCGGGCAGGATGGAGGGGAGGTGTTGAGGATAGCGGACTATGGCTTAAACGTGGGCTCGAACAGTACTCCCCGGATTCAGGAGGTCCACATAACCGTGGGCCACATACTCTGTGAGCTCGTGGAGGACGAGCTCTTCTCCTCAGGAGGGGGTGGTGAAAAAGGAATCTGACTGGAGGCCGTTGGATTTTAAGGGGATAAAAACTTGTTCCCTGCGGGAGAGGAGGAGCAAGGTAGAGGTGGACCTCTTTGCTTCACCCTTGCGTCCTGGCTCCCCCTTTCGGGGCTTTCTTCACTCCCTCCCTCAACTGTTAGCGGCCGAAGAATTCAAAGAGGTTGTTTCCCGCATTATCTTGGCTGTCCGGGAAGATAAGATGGTCCTTCTGGGCATGGGCGCCCATCCGATGAAGGTGGGATTGAACCCCCTCATCATAGATCTGATGGAAAGAGGTGTTATCAGAGCTCTGGCCATGAACGGTGCCGGCATTATCCACGACGTAGAGATAGCCATGGTGGGAAGGACATCCGAGGAGGTGGAGGGGGGATTAGGTACGGGGCTCTTCGGATCGACCCAGGAGACAGCTGATTTCATCAATGCTGCCCTGAGAGATGGCCACAGAGAGGGTTGGGGTGTCGGCAAGGCCATCGGGAGGGCCCTTCAGAAAGAGGGCCTCCCCTATCGGGAGACGAGCATTTGTGCTTCGGCCTTCATGCTGGGCGTCCCCCTGACGGTCCATATTGCCATCGGCACCGATGTGGTGCATATTCACCCTTCTACCAATGGCTCAATTCTCGGGGAGTTAACCTATCGGGACTTTCGGCTTTTCGCCTCCTTAGTGGCTTCTTTGGAGGGAGGAGTTTATATCAATTTAGGATCAGCGGTGATCCTACCCGAGGTCTTCCTCAAGGCCTTGAGCGCAGCGAGGAACCTGGGGCACAAAGTGGAGGATTTTACTACCCTCAACATGGACTTTATCCAGCTCTACCGTCCCCTCCAGAATGTGGTTCGCAGACCAACCTCCATGGGGGGAAGAGGGTTCGGTCTGACGGGACATCACGAGATCATGTTTCCTCTGTTGGCTGCCTCCATAGTGGAAGGGTTGGAAGGTGAGGTCTCAGTCAGGCCTTAATTCTTGGTTGACAAAAAGAAGGAGAATATATATATTATTATTCAAATATATTAATAAAAGAGGAGATATGGAACTCAAAGATTTTGCCAAAGAGGCCGATTTATTGAAGACCCTGGGGCACTCGATACGCCTGAACATCATAAATGTTCTGTTGGAAGAGGATGCATGCGTAAAGAATATCTGGGGGTGTCTTGACATTCCCCAAGCTACGGTCTCTCAGCACTTGGCGATCCTGAAGAGCAAAGGGATTGTGATGGCTCATAGGGAGGGGGTAACGGTCCGTTATTCGGTAAGAGATCCCAGGATGAAGAAGATCATTGAGGCGTTGAAGGAACAATCGCAGTGAAGGAATATGTCTGGTTGATATTGATCGTAGTTGGATGGTTCATAGTGAACAGATATCTCCTTCCTAAATTGGGCGTGGATACGTGATTACGTCAGAGCTGCCGGGTCGAGGATCGATCCAAAGGGTCTCGGAAATAGGATGGGAAAAGTTTCAATGAGGAGATGACGGAAGCAAGTGTGTCTCACAAGGGAAAGCTTCATTGCCATAAGTTTGACCGATGGTTGGATGTGGAGGAAGCCACCTGTCAGCGGCCAGAAGATTATTGTGACTTTAGGGAGCAATGTGGCATACATTTTCTTATGACTGAACGCAAGGCAAGCGTAAGAAAAGACAGCAAGGAGAATAAAGATGCCTCTCTATGAGTATCGCTGCGAGTCCTGTGGTCATGCCTTTGAGATTCTCAGGGGGCTCCACGAGAAAGACGAAGATGTCATTTGTCCCCGCTGTGGACAGAAGAGGGCAGAGAGACTCATGTCCGCTTTTAGCTCAGCGAAAGGGAGTTCGTCGAGCTCAAGTCTCAGCTCATGTGGTACGGGAAAGTTTACCTGAGCCTAAGTTCAGGCGATGGTCTATCGCCGGAACGAGGTCCTGCACAGATAAAGAAGGAGAGTAGAAAATGGCTGAAGAGGTCATTGTTTTATCAGATGATAGCTTCGATGCGGAGGTCGGGAACTCAGAACTCCCCTTTTTGGTTGATTTCTGGGCATCCTGGTGCGCCCCCTGTCGCATTATCGCCCCGGCAGTAGAAGAGCTGGCCCGAGAATACCAGGGAAAGATAAAATTCGGGAAGGTGAATGTAGACGAAAATCCCCTTACCCCCGGCAGGTTTGGGATCCGGAGTATTCCCACCTTGCTCCTGTTCAAAGATGGGAAGGTAATCGATCAGATCATTGGGGCCGTCCCCAAAGAGACTCTTGAGGACCTCATCAAGAGGGTCCTTTGATGGTGGAGCAGGTCCCTCTCTTTATCTCCTTTTTAGCCGGTATTTTGAGTTTTCTCTCCCCTTGTGTCCTTCCCCTGATACCAGCCTATATGTCTTTTATCTCGGGTCTTTCGGTGACCGAGATGATGTCCTCGCAAGATCCAGGTAAACAGAGGGGAAGGATGGGGAGGATTTTTGCCCAAGCCCTCGTGTTTGTGAGTGGTTTCTCTCTCATTTTTATCCTCATGGGTGCCTCAGCCACCTTTCTTGGTGGACTCATCGCCGCTCACTACCATATTCTGCGCATTGGTGGCGGGATAGTGGTGGTGGTGTTCGGTTTGCACCTGATGGGTGTGGTTCATATAAGGTTTCTCCACTATGAGCGCAGGGCCCATCTGGAGAGGAAGCCCGCGCATTTCCTCGGGGCCGCGGTAGTAGGAGCGGCCTTTGCCGTGGGTTGGACACCCTGTATCGGACCTATCTTGGGTTCCATCCTCACCTATGCCAGCACGCAAGAGACGGTCACCAAAGGGATCCTCTTGCTCGCGCTCTACTCCCTGGGAATGGCCATCCCCTTTTTGGCATTCAGCTTGGCTATCGGGACCTTTTTGCGCTTTTTCTCCCGAACAAAGGATTATTTCCGCGCTATTTCTGTGGTGAGCGGCGGTATATTGGTTGTAGTAGGGATATTGATCTTAACCGGCAATCTTCAGCGGTTGATATGAGTAAGGGGGAAGAGGCGACAGATCTATTTAGTCTTTCCCTCCAGCTTCTTTAACCTCACCCTGACCAAATTTGCCCAAGGGTCTGGAGGTACCATTTTGAGGGACTCTTGGTAAACCTCGGAGGCCTTGCTTTCTTCTCCCAGTTTCTCCCAACACATCCCCATTTGTATGAGGACATATGGCTTAAGCCATTCCTCCCCTGAGGCCAGGACCTGCTGAAAGTGATCTACGGCCCGCCCATAATCCCCTTTGGCTATATATGCGTTCCCCAGGGCATTGAGGGCAATGGGCCGCAAGAAAGCTGCCGATGATCTTTTCAAAAAGAGGTTAAAATCTTCGATGGCCCGATCATACTCTTCTTGGAGCATGTAACATCTTCCTCGGTACAGAAGGGCTACCTCTCCTGCCTTGGTCCGTCGATGGTCCTTTATCACCTCCGAGAAGGTGTGAAGGGCCTCTCCGATCTTTTCCTCCTGATGATAAAAGCGTATACCCTTCCCCAGGAGGGTGAAAGCCTGCTCCTCACCCGCTGCCAGGTGCTGTCGCCACAAGATAAAGCCCAGGATGATTACCCCAACGAGAAGGAGACCCAACGCTATGTGTCGGATGTGGTCCAGGGCATAGTTCATGGCCCTTGAACCCCACGTAATAAATTCGTCCGGTTCCCTCAGTTTCTTCTTCGGGATCCTCCTCTTCGCAACCACTATCTTCTCCTCCCTTCGACCACTTCTTATATCCTCTAAAACTCCCCTTGTCAACTCATTTGCCCTTCTTGACATCTTGCCCCATTTCCCTTAGCCTTGGGGTGGCTTGCGGGAGATAAATAATGGGAGGAGAGAGGATAAGAGAGGTACTGTATAAGCGAGGAGTAGAAGGGATCCTCATCTTTAGTTCGGAGAATATCCGGTATCTGACGGGTTTTTCAGGGAGTGAGGGATTTCTCTTGGTGGGTGAGGGTGAGGAGCTCCTTATGGTGGATGGCAGGTATATCACCCAGGCCCAAGAGGAGGCACGGGGTTGCCGTATTACCTTAGTGGAGAAAGGGATAAAGGGGGTGGCAGCACACGTGTCACCCCTAGGGTTGAAGCATGTGGGTTTTGAGGCAGCAGGGATTTCTGTAGCCCTCTTTGAGCAGCTACGGGAGGAGCTTGAAGGAGTGGAGTTAGTCCCCATAAAGGAGGAGCTGGAGCGGTTTCGAGGGAAAAAGACCACTGAGGAGCTCACCTCGATAAGGGGGGCCGTCGACATTGCAGAACGGGCCTGGGAGAGCGTCTTAGAGACGCTCAAACCGGGTACAAGGGAGAATGAGCTGGCCTTAGAACTGGAATATAAGATGAAGAAGGAAGGGAGCGAAGGAGTCGCCTTTGATCTCATCGTGGCTTCGGGTCCTCGGTCGGCCCTACCCCATGCCCAGCCCGCACCTCGGTCAATAGAAGAGGGGGATCTGGTCCTCTTTGATTTCGGATCCTGTTGCCGAGGCTATAATTCTGACGAGACCTGCACCGTAGTCTTGGGCCGAGCAACCAAAGAACAGAAGAGGGTATATCAGGTGGTAAGGGAGGCCCACGATAAGGCCATAGAGTTAGTAAGGCCAGGGGTTATGCTGACTGAGATAGACGCGGCGGCCAGGGGTCATATTCATGAGGCTGGTTATGGTGAGCATTTTGGCCATGGTACTGGGCATGGAGTGGGTTTGGCCGTCCATGAATGGCCGGTGGTGGGAAAGGACTCCCAGGATGTGGCCGAAGAAGGGATGGTATTTACCATAGAGCCAGGGATCTATATCCCCGGCTGGGGAGGGGTGAGGATTGAAGATATGGTGATGGTTACCGTTGGGGGATGTGAGATCTTGACCACGATTTCCAAAGACCTCATGATAGTGAAATGAAGAGGAGGTGAGGAGATGGCTGTTTCTACGGTGGATTTTCGCAAGGGACTCAAGATAGAGTTAGAGGGAGAGCCCTATGTGATTGTTGATTTCCTCCATGTGAAGCCTGGGAAAGGTGGTGCCTTCATCAGGACAAAGCTCAAGAGTCTCGCAACCGGCAATGTCATCGACCGGACCTTCCGCTCTGGGGAGAGAATCGAGACCCCTGCCCTAGAGGAAAGGAAAATGCAGTACTTATACAGAGAAGGAGACAAATATCACTTCATGGACAACGAGACCTTCGAGGAATTCACCTTGACACAGGATCAACTGGGAGAGAACAGGAACTTTTTGCCTGAGAATGGAGAATTGCAGATTCTCTTTCATTGTGGCCAACCCATCGGAGTGGAACTCCCCATCTTTGTAGAACTCAAAATTGTGCAGACCGAGCCTGGGGTAAGGGGAGACACGGCTACGGGGGGGAGCAAACCCGCCATCTTGGAAACAGGGGCAGTGATTCAAGTACCCCTGTTCCTCAATGAGGGGGATGTAATCAAGGTAGACACCAGGACAGGGGAGTATATCGAGAGGGTCAGATAGACTTAAAAAAATTGTAAGAAAGGGATAAGATAGCGGGTTTCATTCTTGATATGGATAGATTTCGTGAGGTAAGCCCTTGGCCCTCTGATATATGCTTCCTCCAAGACATTTCAGAAGTTTCACCAGAACAAGCAGACAAAATGGTAAAACTGGCCCAGCAAGGGGCCTTTTGTTCCCCGACTATGCCAAAATAATCAGGAAAAATTCTCATATTCTTGAAAAACCTCGTTGGTACGCCACAATTATAGAATAAGTATTCATTTAGCACCTGAAAAGAATGTCTGAGCTATCAAGCCCGCAATGGGTGGGAAGAAAAATGTACTCGCAATGCGAATCAGCGTAAATTTCCAGCCCAATATTCCTACTTCCATCGGCAAACGGGCAATTGCCCATAATGACCACGCTGTTAAATACGCAACCATGGTTCCCACACCGGCGCCAGCACGTAGAAGACCGGCAACGATGGGTAGACTGACAAAAGGACCTCCAGGGGACAAACCGCCGGCGATTGTACCGATGATTATTCCCCGCATACCTGATTCCGCACCAATCCAAGTGGCTAATAGTTCTCGGGGGAGAAGAACCTGAATCATACCGGCCACGATAAATGCGAAGACCAGCAATGGTATGATTTCAACCGTCATATTCACGGCTGATCTCATACCGCTGATGTGTTGCCCTTGTCCTTTATAGTACCCTATGAAAAGGAGAACAATGGCGAATACTCCCATTAT
>CP070817.1:399264-411140 GCA_020344255.1 Deltaproteobacteria bacterium
GATGGGGGCGGCTTCATTAACGGGATAGCCGTAGGCGCCGGTGCTGATGGAGGGGAACGCAATACTCTTGAGGCCGTTCTCGCTGGCCACCTCCATACTCCTGCGATAGGCACTGGCCAAAAGCTCCGCTGCCCTCGCTCCCTCTCCACGGTAGACGGGCCCCACAGTATGGATGACATGCTTGGCCTTCAGGCGATATCCCTTGGTGATTTTGGCGTCTCCGGTTTCGCATCCGCCCAGGGTCTGGCATTCTTTCAACAAATCTGGCCCTGATGCCCGATGGATTGCTCCATCCACTCCGCCTCCTCCCAAGAGGGTGGGATTGGCGGCATTGACGATGGCGTCGGTGTCCTGTTGGGTAATGTCCCCCTGAACTAACTCCAAGGTCGATTTATCGATCTTGATTTGCATACGTTCCTCCTTTTTCCTCCCCATGGAAATGCTCCCAGACTTTCTGAGCGAGGGTGCGATTCATACCTGGTATCCTGGCCAGCTCCTCTGCGGAGGCCTTTTTTACCCCTTCTAATCCCCCCAGGTGTTCCAGGAGAGCCCGCTTTCTCCTCTCCCCTATCCCGGGTATTTGATCGAGCATCGAGGTTAGCTCCTCCTTCCTCCTTAGTCGTTTATGATAGGTAATGGCAAAGCGGTGGGCTTCATCTCTAATGCGTTGCAGGAGCAATGAAGACGGAAATCGGCTACGGAGAGTGATGGGTTCCTTCTTGTTGGGGACGTAGACCTTCTCCTCCTCCGCTGGTCCCCTCTTCTTGGCTAAGCTCAGGGCATCCACACCTTCTATCCCTAATTCCCTGAGCACCTCCAGGGCGATATTCAACTGTCCCTTCCCTCCATCGATGAGGATCAAATCGGGGAAATCCTCCTCTTCTTTCCCCCGGCGAAACCTGCGCAGCAAGACCTCGTAGGTCATGGCGTAGTCGTCTATCCCCTCCACGGCCTTGATCCTGTACCTGCGATAACGGGCTTTGGCTGGCTCCCCGTCTTCGAAGACCGCCATGGAGCCCACGGCCAGCCCTCCTCCCAGGTTGGAGATGTCGAAACCCTCAATTCTGTGGGGGATCTGGGTGAGATGGAACCTCTCTTTCATTTCCTCAAGGACTCCCTCACCCCGGAGCTGTCCGACGAGCTTCTCCTTGGCATTCTCCAGGGCCATTTGGAGGAGGTCGTAACCTTTTTCCCCTTTCAGAGGATGGTAGACCTTAATCTCCTTTTTTCCCCTTTCTCCCAGTATATCCTCAAGGAGAGGGATGTCCTCGAGAGGCGCTGGTATTAAGATCTCTTGGGGGATATACTTTCCTTCGGCGTAGAACTGGCGCAGAAAGGAAGAAATGATGTCCTGATCGGGGAGTCCCGAATCCTTGAGGGTGAAGAACTTCCCCCCTAGGAGCCTCCCCCCGCGGATGAAGAGGACCTGGATCCCTACCCTACCCCCTTGACGCCAGAGGGCGATTACATCTCGGTGAAAGAGGTCCTGGGAGACCACCTTCTGCCCCTCGGTCAACCGCTCCAGATATGCCAGGCGGTCTCTAATCCTGGCCGCCTCCTCGAAGTTCAGGGCCTGGGCCTCTTCCTTCATCCTGCGGCGTAACTCCTTTTCAAGGCGTTGGCTCTTCCCCTCGAGGAAGAGACGGACCTGTTGGACGATGCGGCCATATTCCTCTTCGCCCACCTCATGACAACAGGGTGCTAGACACCTCTTCATCTGGTAGTTGAGGCAGGGACGGCTGCGGTGGGCAAACTGTGCGGGCTTGCAGCTGCGCAATGGGAAGATCTTATGGATGGCCTTCAAGGTCTCGCGCACTGAAGTAGCCGAGGGGAACGGACCAAAGTAGAGGGATCCATCCTGTTTAGTCTTCCGCACAACGGAGAGCCTTGGGAACTGTTCCTGGACGCTGAGCCTGAGACAGGGGTATCGCTTGTCATCCCGGAGTTTGACATTGTAGCGGGGACGGTGTTCCTTGATGAGGGTATCCTCCAGGATAAAGGCCTCCCTCTCTGTCTGGGTGAAGATGTGGTCAATCTCGGCCACCCGCGAGAGCATCGTCGAAGTCTTTATGTCCGTTTCTCTCCCTTGAAAATAGGTCCGAACCCTCTTGCGCAGGTCTTTGGCCTTGCCCACGTAGAGGATCCCCCCCTTCTGGTCCTTGAAGATATAGACCCCGGGCGCTTGGGGTAGAGACTCTGCTTGCGCGACAGGATCAAGTTTTTCCATTTGATTCTTCTGTATAAAAAGTTGCTAAAAAGGGTTTAGGGAATCCCTGATCAAAAGCTGACTCTTTGATTTATCTTCATTACACTAACTAAGTTGGAGAATATCGTTGCATCTTTATTCATCCAAGGGTATATCTCTGGTAATGGCCGCTTCTTGGAGGCGCTGGATGCGGTCCCGAAGCTTGGCCGCCCGCTCGAACTCCAGCCTCACGGCTGCCTGCTTCATCTCTTTTTTGAGCTTCTTGATGACCCGAGGGACGTCCCGAGGAGAGAGGTACCCCTCTTCTTCCTCGTGCACTACGGGGACGGTGTAGTAGTCGGCTTCATAAACTGAGGTGAGGATATCGTGGATGGACTTCTTAATGGTCTCGGGAGTGATGCCGTGAATTCGGTTATACTCCTCCTGGATCCTCCTTCTTCTGGTGGTCTCTTCGATGGCCTTGGCCATGGAGGGGGTTATCCCCTCGGCATACATCAGGACCTTCCCCGCGACGTTCCTGGCGGCCCGCCCACAGGTCTGGATCAGTGCCTTTTCGGAGCGCAGAAAGCCCTCCCGGTCGGCATCGAGAATGGCCACGAGCGACACCTCGGGGATGTCAAGCCCCTCTCGCAGGAGGTTGATTCCCACCAGGACATCGAACTTCCCCAGCCTCAGGTCCCTGATGATCTCCACCCTCTCGAGAGTATCAATCTCCGAGTGGAGGTATTTTACCCTTACCCCAAGATCGGCATAGTACTCCGTCAGGTCTTCAGCCATCCTCTTCGTCAAGGTGGTGACCAGAACTCTCTCCCCCTTCTGGGCCCTTTCCCGAATATCGCCCAGGAGTTCGTCCACCTGATTGCTTGCAGGCCTCACTTCAATAGCCGGATCCATCAACCCGGTGGGTCTTATGATTTGCTCCACCACCCTCTTGTCGCTTATTGCCAATTCATACCCCGCCGGGGTGGCGGAGACATAGACGACTTGGTTGACCCTCTCCTCGAACTCCTCAAAGGTGAGGGGTCGGTTGTCCAAGGCTGAGGGGAGGCGGAAGCCATGCTCTACCAGGGTCTCCTTGCGGGAGCGGTCTCCATGGTACATTCCCCCCAATTGGGGAATGGTGACGTGAGATTCGTCGACCATGAGCAAGGCGTTCTGTGGGAGGTAGTCAAGAAGGGTGGGAGGTGGCTCCCCTGGCTGGCGTCCGGTGAGGTGGCGGGAGTAGTTCTCGATCCCCTTGCAGTAGCCGATCTCCTGGAGCATTTCCAAGTCAAACATGGTCCTCTGCTCGAGCCTCTGAGCCTCTAAAAGCTTCCCCTGCTCCCTGAGTGCTGACAACCGTTCCTGTAACTCCTCCTTGATCCCCTCGAGGGCAAGCCTCATCCTCTCTTTGGTGGTTACATAGTGGCTTCCGGGGTAGATGGCGATCTTCTCCAGAGAGGAGATGACTTTGCCCCTCAAGGGATCGATTTCATAAATCCCATCGACCACCTCGTCGAAGAGCTCCACCCGAATAGCCTTTGTCTCCTCATAGGGGGGGAAGATCTCGATCACATCACCGCGCACCCGGAATGTCCCTCGGTGGAAGTCGATGTCGTTGCGCTCGTAGTGTATCTCCACCAGCTTGGAGAGGATGTCCCTCCTCGTTATCCTCTTCCCTTTTTCCAGATAGAGGAGGAGGCCGTAATAGGCCTCGGGAGAGCCCAGGCCATAGATGCAGGAGACACTGGCCACGATGATCACGTCGTTGCGCTCCAGGAGAGAGCGGGTGGCGCTGTGGCGCATCTTATCGATCTCGTCATTGATAGAGGTATCCTTCTCTATATAGGTGTCGGTACTGGGGATATAAGCCTCCGGTTGATAGTAGTCGTAGTAGCTGACAAAGAATTCCACTGCATTTTCGGGGAAGAGGTCCCGAAATTCAGTGTAGAGCTGGGCGGCAAGCGTCTTGTTGTGGGAGATGACTAAGGTCGACCTCTGGACCTGCTCTATGGCGTTGGCCATAGTGAAGGTCTTTCCCGAGCCGGTAACCCCCAACAGGACCTGATGCCTCGTCCCTTCTGATATCCCCTCGACCAGATTCTCTATGGCCTGGGGTTGGTCACCGCGGGGTTGGAAGGATGATACTAATCGAAAATGGCCCATCGTTTGTTACAGCTTATTATTGAGGAATTAAGATTGATCGATGCTTAGAAGTTTTTTTAATATTTTAGCATAAAACAGTTTTGATATTAAGAAGACTTCAAGGGATATTCTAGCACAGGCCTCCCCTTTAAGAAGGACTGGCAATTGACCTAAGAAAAAAGAACATCTCGCTGTCTCGGTGGAGGATGGCCATAGAAATGTCATATTGCAACACCTGCTCTCTCTTCGTGGCACATGTCATAGAGAGGACAGGTAGGGCATCTTTTCTTCTTGCAGAATTCTAAATTTATCCTTACCAGACGGGATTCTAACAGAGATCCTTTTGCAAAATATAATGCCAGCTAAAAACCACTTAGATCTATTTTCTGCCCTTTCTACATTCAATCCTAATGCTTGAGAATAAGCGGGAAGGAAGGAAAATTTCTCTTTCATAATGGAAATGTTACGATTCTTTTTCATCCTTCATTGGTCCACTGGAGATGTTCATGATGAGGGGATGCCTCATGAGGGCGGGTTGTGGGGAGTGCTTCTTTTATAGTCAATTAATCAGTGTTTATCGCACCCGCCAGATTGTTCCTTTGGGAGTATCTTCCAGGACGATTCCTTGGGAAGCAAGCCTTTCCCTGATATGGTCAGCATGGGCCCAGTTCTTCTGTCGGCGGGCCTCATCTCTCTCCTTTATCAGCACCTCAATCTCTTCCTGGGTAAGGGGGAGCGCTTTTAATTTTCGCTTTTTCTCATCCTCAAGGAAGGGGTCAGGGTCCTCCTGGAAGATACCCAGAACCTTTCCTACCGCCAGGAAGGCGTCCCTGCCCCTGCGGAGGATCTCGGACGTGTTGGGCGAGGGTTTTTGGAGGAGGCGATTGAGATCCCGGCCCAGCTCAAAGAGGGAGGCGAGGGCCGCGGCCGTATTAAAGTCATCATCCATGGCCTCCTCAAACTTTGTAGGAAACTCCTCCGCTCGTCTGTAAACCGCCATTTCTTCTGCGGAAAATCCCTCCTCTCTGTCAATCTTTTCTGTTTCCTCGCTGAGAATTTGGTTAATACCTGCTAATGTTTGATAGAACCTCCCCAGGTTCCGACGGGCGGTGTCCATTTCATGAGGTGAGTAGTCAATAGGACTTCGATAGTGGCGTGAGAGCAGGAAGAGACGAACCACCTCCGGGTGATATTCTTTCAGGATCTCCTTTATCGTTAAAATGTTTCCCAGAGACTTAGACATCTTTTCCTTGTCGATATTGACGAACCCATTGTGCAACCAATAGCGAACGAAAGGCCCTCCTGTGGCTCCCTCAGCCTGGGCGATCTCGTTCTCGTGGTGAGGGAAAATAAGGTCCTTGCCGCCGCCGTGGATATCGAAAGTATCGCCCAAATACCCCTGACTCATGACAGAGCATTCGATGTGCCATCCAGGCCTTCCTCTGCCCCAGGGGGAATCCCAGGAGGGCTCATTGGGCTTGGCCGCTTTCCAGAGAGCGAAATCCAGGGGGTTGCGCTTTCTCTCGTCCACCTCTACCCGGGCCCCAACTTGCATCTCCTCCGGGTTTCTCTTGGAGAGCTTACCATACTCGGGAAAACTCTCCACAGCGTAATAGATGTCGCCTCCCACCTGGTAGGCATGACCCTTCTCCAAAAGGCGTTGGACCATTTGTATCATATCGGGAACGTGGTCCGTAGCCTTCGGTTCGATCGTAGGTTGCTCTAACCCCAGGGCCCCCATATCGGTGTAGAACTCCCGGATGTACCTGGTAGCTATTTCTTCGGTGCTGGTCCCCTCCTGCTGAGCCCGGTTGATGATCTTATCGTCCACGTCGGTGAAGTTCCGCACATAGGTCACCTCATACCCCTTGTACTTCAGATATCGATAAATGATGTCGAAGACCACTGCACTGCGGGCATGGCCAATATGACAGAGATCATAGACGGTGACGCCGCAGATGTACATCCCAATGCGTCCTTCTCGTAGGGGAATGAGTTCCTCTTTCTTTTGGGTCATGGTGTTATATACCCTCAGCACCGTTTCCCCCTTCACAGTTGTTCTCAAGAGAGGCGAAACAAATCGGTGGGGAGTTCGTTCGTCCCCGATATTTGAAACCCAATATGGTCTATGAAGAACTGGACTCTATGCCTATCCTTCATCTCTTCTCCAAGAGGGCTATGGCATAGGCAGCAATCCCCTCCCCCTTGCCCGTAAAGCCCAACCCCTCCGCGGTAGTTGCCTTGACGTTCACCAATTCTTTTTTAACCCCCAGTGTCTGGGCGATCCTTTCCTCCATTTGGGGAATGCATGGCGCTAGCTTGGGGGCTTGGGCCACGATGGTTGCGTCGATGTTGATTACTCCAAAACCCCGCTTCTCTATCAGCTCGGCTACCTTTCGCAGTAGTAACATGCTCTCTATATCCTGATATTGAGGATCAGAGTTGGGGAAGTGTCTCCCAATATCGCCCTCGGAGGTGGCTCCTAAGAGTGCGTCACAGATGGCATGCACCAAGACGTCGGCGTCCGAGTACCCTAAGAGACCTTGGGGATGAGGTATCCTTATCCCCCCCAGAATCAAGGGGCGCCCATCCCTCAATTGATGGACGTCATAGCCTATCCCCGTCCGGAAGTTTATACTTCTCTTTTTAGCCATGCGTGCCGCCCGCCCCTAAGGAGGCTTCGATGTCGATGACATCCTCATCCCGTGGCCGAGCGAAGATCATCCTGCCCGCTGTGGTCTGCAATACGCTGGTGACTGTGACATCGAGTTCCCTGTTGATGAGCCTTTTGCCTTCCTCCACCACAACCATGGTACCATCATCCAAATAAGCTACGCCCTGGTCTGGTTCTTTCCCCTCCTTCAGGATCTGGACATGAATTGTTTCTCCCGGGAGGACCACAGGCTTCAAAGCGTTGCTCAGTTGATTGATGTTCAAAACCGTCAACCCTTGAAGCTCGGCCACTTTGTTCAGGTTGTAGTCGTTAGTGATGATCCTCCCGGTCATCCTCTTGGCCAGCTCCACCAGCTTGGCATCAACCTCCTGCAATTTCGCGAAATCCTGGTCCGATATCCTCACCTCCACGTCATTTTGCTTTTGTATCCTGTGGAGTATGTCCAATCCCCTTCTTCCTCTGTTCCTCTTGAGCGGGTCAGGAGAATCAGCGATATGTTGCAACTCGCGTAGAATGAATTGGGGGATGATGAAAGGCCCCTCCACAAATCCTGTTTCACAAACGTCTGCTATCCTTCCATCAATGATAACACTGGTGTCGAGGATCTTGGGTGTCTCTCCTTGGGGAGCAGTTTTGCTGAGAATCCTCCAGGTAGCTGGGTTAAACTCCTTTCCTTTCCGCACTCCTATCATGATCCCCATATATCCCATAAGGGCATAAATGAGGGAGGCCAGATGGGTCTGTTGCCAGCCGGAAGGAAAGAAGATCTTGGCGGCCAAATAGGTGAGGAAAAAGGCTGTTACCAGCCCGATGATTCCTCCGATGATCCCCTTGCCCGAGGCCCTCTTGATACCAATCTCCGAGAGGATGACCGCTGAGGCGATCATACCTCCCCCAATTCCTCCCCAGAGGGAGGAGTTAGGGAAGTTGAAGAGTTTTGGTCCTATATACGCGCCTGCGATGCAACTGAGGATGACCAAGGATATGCGGGTTATAGCTAAACCTATCTGTGCCATTTAACACCTCCTAATGGTCTACTGATGATAATTTCGTTATGGCGTTCGACAAGGCAGGATGAGGGGAAGGAAGGTCAAAGAATTATTAGCTCGGGAACAATGAGCAGAAAAAATACAACTGAAAAGGATGATAAGGCCTTTTTCTTTTAGGGCAAAATACTTTGGATTTCCTTCCCGATCTCTACCTCTTCCTCTTCCTTCGAGATGGCCAACTCCTTGATGAGGAGCCTCTCGGCCGTATCCATCAATTTTCTCTCCCCAAAAGAGAGTCCTTTCTCGGCCTTCAGGGAGTAAAGCTCTCGGAAAACCTTGGCCACCTCAAAGATGGAACCGCCCTTTATCCTTTCCATATAGCCGCGATACCTTTGGTTCCACGGCTGATGATTGTTGGGGACCTCCTTTTCCTTCAAGATTCTGTATACCTCTGGGATCTTCCCTGGGTCAATTACCTGTCTCATGCCAGCCAAACGGGCGCTCTCCGTCGGAACCATGATAGTCATTTTTGTATCCAGAACCCTGAGTATGTAGAAGTCTTGCGCATTCCCCCCTACCTCTATCCTCTCGATGGTCTCGATAACCCCAACTCCATGACCGGGATAAACGGCGAAATCGCCTAACTCAAACATTTTCCCACCCCCACTTTTTGTTTTGCTCTACCATTACCGGTTAACTAGCTTTGCGGGAGAGGTCTTACCACATCGTTTACTTGAAACCCGCTCCCCTCCATCACCTGGGCTGCTGAGGCATCGACGCCAAAAAGCCTGGATACCCTTATTCTTCCAATGGGTTTTGTACCCCCGAGATCTCCTGCAGGATACACCTCTAGGAGGTCGCCTTCTTTCAGGCCGGTCTGGTAACCAGCATTCAGATAGACCATCTTCCCCTCAACTAAGGCGATTCGCGTAAACCAGTCCATCCCGTTTAGTTCCTCGGCAACCTCAGTGAGGATTTGGTCTATGGCCAGATCCACTGCCCTGTATTTGGCCTTCTCCTCGCTGAGAACTCCTATCTCCCTGCTCTCGGCAAGGGGATTGCCAGCAGCAAATTCTTTAATGATGCGTCCATGTGCAGCGTCGATGAACTGCACCTCTATCCGAACGATGGCCATAGAACTCTTCTCGCTTTGGGCCGAGGTAGAACAAGTGACAAAGGGACCGTACACTTCTCCCCTAATGATCCCTTGAATTCCTAAAGTCTCATTGAGCAATGTGGCCTTTGATGGGTCTTTTAAATCCTCAGGGTTGAGGTCCAGCTTTTCCAAGGTAAGAGCGACCATCGCCCGATCCATCACAAGAGAGGAAAAGACCTTTATTTCCATTTTCTTGGCCAATCTTTCCGCTATGATTTCCCCAAATCTTTCATAGGTAAGCTTGGTGTGGTCATCAAACGGGAGGACAGCTATCTTTCGCTTGAGGTAGGGATAGTTGAGGGGTCTTGAGACCAGTGGAAGAGTTTTCTTCGCTCCGGGTTCTTTTACCTCCTCTCTTTTCGCCTTTTCTACCCCTTTAGCTTCTTTCCTCTTTATCCTCTCCGCCTCTAAAGGCAAAGATTCTATCTCTCCAGCCAAGTACCTCTCCACCTTTACGTAGCGGAATTTTATGTTTTCCTTTTCATTGCTTTGTGTCGGTACCTTGATGTATTTTTCCCCGTCGATTATATATACCTCTTTGTCAGCTAATCTAGCCAACTCTTCCTTCGTAAGCGGTGACCTCTTGCTCCATGGCAAAATGGAGCATGCCAGCGTCAGGGCGAAAAAAAGGGTTAGTGACAACCGCATAATTGTTTGAGTTGACACAAAAACCTTTTTTATCATCAGATCGTTATGAGGGTTTGCCCTCACCCCCGGCCATTAAGATGACGCTTTGTCTTACGTAACTTCCACTTTGAGGGAGCACGGCTTCTTCGCCCTCCCCCAAAGAGGAAAGAGTTTCCCTTAGTGGGGGTTTCAGATAGCACAACCCACTAATGTAAACCCATCAAAACGTAGTAATTATGATTGTTTAGAAAGCAAAGGGTACTTCACAAAAAAATTATATCAGAAAGAGGAGAGAAAGGCAAGGATAAACCTTTTCAAGCTGAAAGAAAAACCGGGGGAGGATTGCTATCCATATATGAAGTCGGACTTATGTTGACAAGGGTGGTAATTCAATGTAAACTTTAAAAAAATAGTACGCCAAGAAGGGGGGAGATGTATAAGAAGGTTTTTCTATTTCTGCTCATCTTCGCTGCATCTGTTTCCGTCGCCTCTGCTCAAGACGATTTTGTCTATTTCCTCAAGATCGATGGGGTTATCAATCCCGCCACAGCAGGATTTATCATTGAGGGAATCGAGAAGGCAGAGGAGAAGGAGGCGTCCTGTCTGGTGATCCAAATGGATACACCAGGTGGGTTAATGGAGTCGATGCGTTCTATCGTAAAGCGTATCCTCACCTCTCGAGTCCCTATTATTGTCTATGTCGCACCCAGCGGGTCTCGAGCTGGTTCAGCGGGAGTATTCATCACTATGGCCGCGCATGTAGCTTCCATGGCTCCAGGGACCAATATCGGTGCAGCCCACCCTGTGCAGATGGGTGAGAAGAAAATAAGCAAGGAGATGGAGGCCAAGATCCTCAACGACACCGTTGCCTATATTAAAAATATCGCAAAGCAGAGAGGTAGAAATCAGAAGTGGGCAGAGAGCGCGGTGAGGAAGAGCGTTTCTGTTAGCGAGGAACAGGCCTTGAAGTTGAAGGTTATCGATCTAGTCTCCCCAAGCCTGGAGGATCTCTTAAATAAAGTCGATGGTCGGAAAGTCGAGATCTCACCTAAAGAGGTGATTGTCCTGAAGACGAAAGGGCTGGAAGTAAAGACCTTAAAGATGTCCTTCCGGGACAAACTCCTCTACACTATATCCAATCCCAATATCGCTTACATCCTCCTCATGCTAGGCATGTACGGACTCTTCTTTGAGCTCGCCAATCCAGGGGTCATCCTCCCCGGGGTTATCGGTGGGATCTGTCTCATCCTGGCCTTTTTCGCCTTTCAGATGCTTCCAGTAAATTATGCTGGGATCGCCCTCATCATATTGGGCATCATATTGTTCATTGCAGAGGTCAAGATTACCAGTTATGGGATGCTCTCCGTCGGGGGGGTGATCTGCCTCCTCTTGGGTTCCATAATGCTCATAGAGAGTCCGGCTGAATTTATGCAAATCTCCTTTGAGAGGTTCATTCTACCTGTGGTGTTGGTTAGTGCCGGTTTTTTCCTCTTCGCCCTCACCATGGCCGTAAGGGCCCATCGGCGCCGACCCACCACAGGGAGGGAGGGTTTGGTTGGAGAGACAGGGGTGGCCAAGACCGATTTGAAGCCGGAAGGCCTCGTCGAGGTCCATGGAGAACTCTGGAATGCGGTGACTGAGGAGGAAATCAGGGCCGGAGGGACGGTAAAGGTAGTGGCCCTGGAAGGGATGAAGCTAAAGGTAAGTAAGTCATAACATTTAAGAGAAGGAGGGTAACTATGTTTTATCTGCCTATCATAATCCTTTTGCTCCTCATCATCTTGAGCTCCGCCGTCAAGATCTGCAGGGAGTACGAGAGGGGCGTTATCTTCCGGCTGGGGAGGCTCATTGGGGCCAAAGGACCGGGGCTGTTCCTCATTATTCCGGGTGTCGATCGGATGGTGAGGATGAGCCTGAGGACGGTGGTCTTGGATGTCCCCCCGCAGGATGTGATCACCAAGGACAACGTCTCCATCAAGGTAAATGCGGTGATCTACTTCAGGGTGATGTCTCCGGAAGATGCGGTTGTCCAGGTAGAGGATTTTCTCTATGCCACCGGCCAATTGGCGCAGACCACCCTGCGCAGTATCGTGGGGCAGG
>CP070817.1:411240-417315 GCA_020344255.1 Deltaproteobacteria bacterium
CACCCCCCCTTTCCTCGCTCTCAGGGGGAAGATATGACCTGGCCGGACCAAGTCCTCCGGCTTGGCATCGTCGGCAATAGCCACCAAGACGGTGGTTGCTCGATCGGCTGCCGAGATGCCCGTGGTCACCCCCCTCCGAGCGTCAATCGAAACAGTGAAAGCCGTGCCGAAGGTGGAGGTGTTCTCGGTTACCATCATGGGGAGCCTTAACTTCTCCACCATCTCTTCGGTCAGGGAGAGGCATATCAGCCCCCGTCCATACTTTGCCATGAAGTTGATGGCCTCGGGGGTGATCTTTTCGGCCGCAATGGTCAGGTCCCCCTCATTCTCCCTATCCTCATCGTCCACAAGGATGACCATCTTTCCTGTCTTGATATCCTCTATGGCCTCCTCAATGGTGCTGATCATCTTTCTCTACCCCCTCTTGTGATAAAAATCCATGTTTAGCCAGGAATTCCATATCTATCTCTCCTCCCTCGTCCTCACCCCTTTTGAGCAGCCTCTTCACGTATTTTCCAACGATGTCGACCTCGACGTTCACCCAATCCCCCACCTTTTTCTCCCCAAGGGTGGTGCTCTGAGCGGTATAGGGGATAATAGCCACCTGAAATTCGTCCCCTCGAAGTCCACTGATGGTGAGGCTTACCCCCTCCACTGCTATTGAACCTTTCTCCACGAGATACCAGGATATCTCCCGGGGGACCCTTGTGGTTATCACCATGGAACCTGAAGTCTTGGTGACCTCACCGATATACCCTTTTCCGTCTACATGACCCGTCACCAGATGTCCCCCCAAACGGTCACTGAGGCGAAGCGCCCGTTCCAGGTTGACCTTATCATTGGGTCTGAGAGACCCTAAATTTGTCCTCTTCAAGGTCTCCGGAGAGATCTCCACCTGGAAATCTCCATCGCCCTTCTCAATCAATGTCAAACAGGCCCCGTTCACGCAAATACTATCACCTACTGCCATATCTGTCAACGAAACCGGGGGCGTGATGGTCAACCGCACCAACTCTCCCGACCGTTGTACGTTGGTCACCCTCCCCATGCCCTCAACTATCCCGGTGAACACCCCTGCGCTCCCTCCTCTCTAGGAGTCCCTTCAGCTCTTTCATAAATTGGTTGATATCCTTAAACTGGCGATATACCGAGGCAAACCTGACATAAGCCACCTCATCAAGCTCTTGCAACTCCTCCATAACCCATTCGCCGATTTCGCTAGAAGCCATCTCTTTCCCCCCCTTTTCCTGGGCCCATCTCTCTATGCGCTCCACCACCTTCTCCAAGATGTCCATGCTGACCGGTCTCTTCTCACAGGCCTTCCTCAGGCCTATCATGATCTTTTCTCTGTTGAAGGGCTCCCGGCGCCCGTCTCTCTTTACCACCAAGGGCAGGACCTGAGCCACCTTCTCATAAGTGGTGAATCTCCTCTTACAGTCACTGCAGAGACGACGCCGACGTATCTCATCCCCTTCCTTGCTCAAGCGGCTATCGATCACCCGGTTACGCAGACTGGAACAATAAGGGCACCTCATCTAATCCCCTTCAAACTTCTTCACGACCACCTTTGATTCTTCCCACATCTGACGGCCAAGAGGATCGGCATATCCCTGTTCATAGATAACCCTCTTGATCCCAGCGTTGATGATCATCTTGGTGCAGATAATGCACGGTAGATTGGTACAGTAAAGAGTGGCCCCTCTAATGGAGACCCCATGATATGCTGCCTGGACAATCGCATTCTGCTCTGCGTGCAACCCTCGACAAAGCTCGTGTCTCTCCCCTGAGGGTATCCCAAATTTATCCCGCTGGCAGCCCACATCCAGGCAGTGAGGCAAGCCGGAGGGAGCACCATTGTAACCTGTAGCCAAGATCTTTTTGTCCTTTACTATAACCGCCCCCACGTGCCGCCTGAGACAGGTTGACCTGCTGGCCACGAGCCGGGTGATCTCCATAAAGTATTCATCCCAGCTTGGACGTACCATTTAATCCTTAGGAAGTCTTTCCCGATAAAAGGGAACCCTCCGGCAGAACCTTTCCGCCTGCTGGCCCACACAGCATTGCACTTGGGGGGCTGGATAGCTGTCGGGAATCTCGCCTATGAGGGATGCAACTTGCTCCAGCACATCTTTCTTCGCCGCCCCAGTGGTTTCAAGAGGAGTACCGGTCCAGATCCCACTGATGACCATGGAGCGCCGTTGGTCAAAGGCAGTCACCTTTTCGTTCACGGTGATTCCGACCCTCTCCGGGGTTTTTCCGCCTCCTTCCCGGAGATTGGGCTCTATTCATATCCTTAATAATATCTCAACCCTCAAATCTCCTGAAGACCAATACGGCATTAGTTCCCCCAAACCCGAACGCGTTGGAGATGACCACTTTTGCGTCCTTTTCCCTCGCTACATTGGGGACATAGTCCAGATCGCAACGGGAGTCAGGGTCCTCATAGTTGATGGTAGGGGGAATGATTCCATCTCTAATGGTGAGAAGGGAAAAGACGGCCTCGGCACCCCCCGCGGCCCCTAGGAGATGGCCAGTCATCGATTTGGTCGAGCTGACCGCAAGCTTATAGGCATGATTCCCAAAAACCCTCTTGATGGCCAGGGTCTCGGTTATGTCGTTTAGCTCTGTGGAGGTCCCATGGGCGTTGATGTAGTCTACCTTTTCCGGGGAGATCACCGCATCCTTCAAGGCCATCTGCATACACCTAGCTGCTCCATCTCCATCGGGATCAGGGGCCGCCAGGTGATAGGCATCACCGTTATACCCATAACCGATAATCTCCGCATAGATCCTAGCCCCCCTTCGCCGCGCATGCTCCAAGTCCTCCATGATCATGATGGCGGCACCTTCCCCCATCACAAAGCCATCTCTTTCCCTATCGAAGGGGCGGCTGGCGCGCTCCGGCTCGTCGTTCCTCGTAGAGAGGGCTTTCATGGCGTTAAATCCCGCCACAGCCAGGGGGGTGATGGTGGCCTCTACCCCTCCAGCGATGATTGCGTCAGCATCGCCATATTGGATGCATCGGAAGGCATCACCGATGGCGTGAGCACCGGTGGCACAGGCCGTTACCACACACAAATTGGGACCTTTGGCACCATGATGGATGGCGATCTGACCTGACGCCTCGTTAGCGATAAGCATGGGGATAAAGAAGGGTGTAATCCTGTTCGGCCCCCTCTCCAAAAGGACCTTATGGTATTTCTCGATGGTGGTCAGCCCCCCCAGACCGGTGCCCACAATCACCCCGATTCTCTCCGCATTCTCCTCGGAGATCTCTAGGCCTGCATCATTCAGGGCTATGCGAGTCGCCGCCAGGGCATAATGGATAAAAATGTCCATCTTTTTGATTTCCTTCTGTTCGATAAAGTCCTCGGGTCTGAAATCCTTGACCTCAGCGGCGATCTGAGTCTCGAAGCCAGTGGCATCAAACTTCGTTATGGGGCCAACCCCGGAAACCCCTTTACATATCTTCTCCCATACAGAGTCAACTCCTGTCCCCTGGGGGAGAACAAAGCCAACCCCTGTAACGACAACCCTTCGTTTCAAGCTAGCACCTCGATATCTTTGTTCTTCATTCCAGTAAGACCTCGGCTGCAAAGGGGGACCTTCTTCTGAAGAATTAACAAGGGCATAGATGGCAAAAGGAGAGGGGAATAACCTCCCCCTCCTTTCTTAAATGCGCTCCTGGATATACTTCAGGGCATCCCCGACAGTTAATATTTTCTCGGCATCCTCATCGGGTATCTCTATCCCATATTCGTCCTCCAAGGCCATCACTAGTTCCACCAGGTCCAGAGAATCCGCACCCAAGTCGTCTACGAACTTCGCCTCAGGAACTACCTCACTCTCGCTGACCCCTAGCTGTTGAACGATAAGCTCTTTTACCCTTTCCTCTAAAGACATCTAGCCTTCACCTCCTTATGTGATTAGTTTTCCCCTCTCTCCTGCTTTCCAGATGAGGAGCGTCCTCATATATTCTTCAATCTTTCTAGGCTTGCCAGATCCTCCATACAGAGGATCTCCTTTCCCCCATCTATGCGGCGCACTAAACCCGAAAGAACTCTGCCCGGTCCCACCTCCACAAACCTCTCCACTCCTGACTCTATCATCTTGTATATCGATTCCTCCCACCTCACTGGAGTGCTCACCTGCCTGACCAGCAGATCTCGCACCCTTTCCTTCGAGAGGTTTGCCTCGGCTTCCACATTGGTCACCACCGCTATCTCCAGTTCATTGATCTCTATCTTGGCCAGCTCCGCCTCTAGCTTTTGACCAGCGGAGTTCATAAGTGGGGAATGGAAGGGGGCGCTCACCTGAAGGAGGACGGCTTTCTTCGCTCGCGTCTCTCTAGCTACGGCGATCCCCCTTTCGACAGCCCTCATATGTCCTGAAATCACTACTTGACCGGGTGAATTAAAATTGGCAGGGGTGAGGACATCCTCCTGCGCTGCCCTCTGACATATCTTCTCCACTTGCTCTCTGTCCAGACCCAATATCGCTGCCATCCCCCCTTCCCCGACCGGGACCGCCTCCTGCATAAACCTCCCTCTCAACCTGACCATCTTGACCGCATCATAGAACTTCATGGCTCCGGCCGCTACCAGTGCGGTGAACTCTCCGAGGCTGTGTCCTGCCAGATAGTCGGCCTCCCACCCCAGTTCTCCCCGCAATACCTTTAAGGCGGCGATGCTCACGGTCAGGATGGAGGGCTGAGTATTGGCCGTCAACCTTAACTCCTCCTCAGGACCATAAAAACAGAGGCTCTGGATACCAAATCCTAGGGCCTCATTGGCCTCACCAAAGGTTTCTCTGGCGGCAGCGAAGTTGTCATAAAGTTCCTTCCCCATTCCCACGTATTGAGAACCCTGCCCTGGGAAGATGAAGGCCGTCTTCCTCATCACCTCCTCCCACTGGCGAAGTCCTTGATGATCTCCAAGGCGATATTGCTTCGCTGTATTTGATTGGTCCCCTCATAGATCTGAAGGATCTTGGCATCTCTCATCATCTTCTCCACTGGAAAATCCCTCATGTACCCATATCCCCCCAAGACCTGAACGGCGTCTAATGCCACTTTCATAGCCACATCGCTGGGGAACAGCTTGGCTAGAGCAGCTTCCTTGCTGTATCTCTTAGGATTGCTGTCGATGTATCTTGCGACGGCGTAGACCAAAGCACGGGCTGCCTCTATTTGGGTGGCCATATCAGCAAGTATGTGTTGGACTGCCTGAAAGGAGATGATTTTCTGTCCAAACTGGACCCTTTCCCGGGCATACCTGCTGGCCGTCTCAAAGGCCCCTTGGGCAAGCCCCACGGCCTGGGCACCGATCCCTGGACGGGTCAGGTCAAAGGTCCTCAGGATGATGATGAGACCAATACCCTCTTTGTCCCCGATGAGGTTTTCTTTCGGTACCCAACAGTCCTCAAAGACCAATTCCCTAGTGGCCGAGGCCCGAATCCCCAACTTACGCTCCTTTTTGCCGAAGGAAAACCCAGGTATCCCCTTTTCGACGATAAAACCGCTGATACCTCGCGGCCCCCTCTTCCTATCGGTGACAGCGAAGACAGAATAGATCTCCGCCTCACCCCCATTGGTTATCCATTGTTTGGTCCCATTGAGGAGATACCCATCCCCATCCTTCACCGCCATCGTTTGCATCGCTGCCACGTCGCTCCCAGCATTGGCCTCGGTGGCCGCAAAGGCGGCCATTTTCCTCCCGCTGGCTATTTCGGGGAGATACTCCCTCTTCTGCTCTTCGCTGCCGGAGAGCATAATGGGATAGGCCCCCAATCCGCTCCCTGCAAAGCTGACCGATACCCCTATACAGGCCCTGCTCAGCTCCTCAACCACCAAGCAGTTTTCAAACACCCCCCCGCCAAAGCCACCATACTCTTCGGGAATAAAGACCCCGAAGAGCCCTGCCTCTGAACAGGTGTGCATGACCTCCCAGGGGAACTCTTCCTTCTCGTCCAACTCTGCTCGCACCGGCATCACCCTCTCCTCGGCGATCCTCCGGGCTAGATCTTTGAGCATCTTTTGGTCTTCAGTCAAAAAGTAGTCCATTTCTTGTGTCCTTG
>CP070817.1:417415-420578 GCA_020344255.1 Deltaproteobacteria bacterium
AGGGCCCCCCTTTCCTGGAGGATCTCTTTGAGCTTCTGAAAGAGGGGACGGGCATCCCCCAATATATGCCTCATAGAAGGCTCCCCTGTGCTCAGACCATAGCCGCGGTAGTCGGCAACAAAGAGGCTGAATCCCCGAGAGGTATAGAGCGAAGAGATGAGGTCATAGTCCCCCGCCGTCTCGCCATTTCCATGGAAGTAGAGGATAACGGCAACCTCTTCGGTAGCCCGATAGAAGCGGCAGGCGACTGAAATCCCTTCTTCTACTTCAACCGGATACACTTCTATATCCCCCGCGGGTGGAGGATCTCTACGAGGATAGAACACAAAGCGAGAAATCTCCGGCCGATCCAAGAAAGAAAGCTCAAGATCCTCCTCCATTTTCACCCCTCCCCTTTTCCAAGGTCGGCCCTCCTACTTTCCAGGGCCCTGCTGATCGCCCTCTTGAGTTGGGTTAGGTCCGATGATTTGACCACGTACGCATCGGCAGCAATGGCCTTCATATCCTGCTTGAAGACCTCATAGGCCGAGCAAAGGATAACCGGCAGGTTATAATATCTGTTGCGGATGTCTTGAAGCAGATCCAAACCATTATATTCCATCATTTTGATGTCCAATACGATCAGATCCGGGCCTTCCTGTTCGATCTTCTCTAAGAGTCTGTGCCCGCTCTCAGCCGTGACTACATCGTAACCCTCATCCGCCAATTCCTCCTGATAGAGAAGGCGTATTGACTTCTCATCGTCGACCACGAGGATCTTAGGCATTTTTTTCTCCTTGCCTCCCCCACCTCTTGTCTAAATAGGGCCGGGTCTCCTCAAATACCATGCATTGATCCTCGATGTACTCCTCTACTTCCTGGATGGACATTCTCTCAGTTCGCTGAACAAACGAATAAACCTTACCGAAGTAGAGAGGGATGAGCGAATTCAACAGGGTTTCCCTTTCTCCTTGAAAGCTCTGATAGCTGATCGCATAGTCAAAGAGTATTCTGGTCCAGAGCTGGGTGGGAAAGTCAAGGTGCTCTCGCCTCATCTCTGCGACCTCCATCAGTTTGCCAAACACCTCCGGCGCCAACACCCTCTCCCAAACCCTTTGGAACTGAGCAATGCCGTTCGAAAGGCGTTCGTACAGCACCCCCCTATCTATCTCCACCGCAGGGGGCAGCTCAACTTCTCCTAGACCAAAACCAAATACAGCGGTGGGCTTACTCCACCTCACCCCTCTCCAATAGGGCTCATATGGATCCATCATACCGAAGATGGTCCCCATTACCTGGCGAAACATAGGGCCTAGCTCAGCCCCAGGATCTTTCGGACGGTGGATCTTCGGACGCCCCATGAAGGATTGGCATATAGGTATGTTGTGGGCGATCGCCAGAGTGGTCATCCAAATATCGATGCCGAATTGGGAGACCTCCTCATCCCAAACCTTGCGTTCCAGATATATGGGTATCATCTCCTCTGAGACGCCGAATTCTCCACCGATAGGTTGGCGGACGCGGCGGCCATAAATGGAGCGGATAAAAGGGTAGGCGATATTATTGGTAATCGTCGCGTCGTATTTATGCCGTACATACAGAGGGGTAACGAAACCAAAATCCATGAACAGGGGTTCGCCCAAGCTCCTTATCCATCTGGGGGTGATGCTCCTTACATCGGCGTCAATAATGATACAGGCGTGGGCTCCCAATTCATTAACCTTGGTAAAGAGGTTCATCAGGTTATTCCCTTTGCCTCGGACACCAGGGGGAGTACAGATATAGACCTTGGGGACCTCAGTTGGGGTATTCAAAAAGGCCTCTTTTGTGCCGTCGGTGGAGTTGTTGTCGCAATTGATAATCACCGACCTCTTATCGCCGAAAAATTCAAGGAGTCCCAGACTGGCCTGAATGGTGGGGTACGAGATTGTCAGGGCCTCGTTGTAGGAGGGGATGCCGACTACAATGTCCGCCCTCTTTATCTTTGCTGGATTCTCTTCGGAGAAGGCCATAGTCTACTCATAGCACAGTAGGAGCTGAACCTCAACAGCAATCCCCCACTCATTTAGAAGATAGCTCTACTGGAAGGCCTTCCTAGCAAGAATTCTATTCATTTCTTCTCAATGAGACCTTGACTATGCGAAAAGGAGGATGTAGGATTAAATCCCTTTCAAGCCCAAAGGGAAATCATCATATGATACCTATCGTCTGCATTGTGGGAAGATCAAAGAGCGGGAAGACGACCCTTATTGAACAATTGATCCCAGAATTCATCAGACGTGGTTATCGGGTGGCTACAATTAAGCACCATGTGGCTAATTTCGAGATCGATCACGAAGGGAAGGACAGCTGGCGTCACAAAAAGGCTGGTGCCCAGACGGTGGTCATCTCCTCACCGAAAAGGGTAGCTCTCGTAGAGGATGTCTCCCAAGACTTTCCGCTGGACGAGCTGGCTGCCCGGTTTATCCGCGAAGCGGATATCATCATTGCAGAGGGATTTAAGAGAGATAGACATCCCAAAGTAGAGGTATTCAGGAAAGGGGTCCATCCCCATCCCCTGGCATCTGAGCTGGAGAATCTGATCGCTGTGGTGAGTGATGAACCCCTCCAGATGGAGGTCCCCTGCCTTAGCCTCAACGACGTTACGGGGGTAGTCGATATCATCGAAGAACGGGTCTTGTCCAAACATAGAGACAGGTAAAAAGATGATTGATTTAAAAAAATCATAGATGATTTCTCTTAAATAAATGAAAATATTCTCTTTGACACCTTGGTACCTTAGAGAATAAATATTGAATATATTGTCTGAAAAGAGGTTGCAAATGGAACTGAGGCTGTCATTGGAAGAAAAATCTGGATAATCGGATGTCAAGATTATTTGTGTACTCATCCAATTTAGGAGAGTGAGATTACAGCTCCCTCAGAATCTTTACTCCCCTCTCCAGGACATCTAGGGGGGCGGCAAAGGAGATGCGAAAGTGGCTATTACGCTGCGAGAAGACTCCTCCCGGTACGACAAAGACCCCCCTGTTGATGGCCTTCTCCACCAATTTGTCCCCGTCTCCATCTTCGGCCTCGGGGAAGATGAAGAACGCCCCTCGTGGCTTCTCCACCCGATACCGCTCCCTTAATGCCTCATAGACGAAATCCCTTTTCTCTTTATAGTGGTTTATATATTCCCCTG
>CP070817.1:420678-426573 GCA_020344255.1 Deltaproteobacteria bacterium
AAAAACATCTTCAAAAACGAGTAAAAAATACCCCAAATCTTACCCCGCCATTTTCTCAGCTTCTTTAAAAGATAATGATTTTAAAGGGTTTTGCTTTCCTTGAAGATGAGGTCAGTAGAAAGAGTAAACGATGACCTCGACAGGGCTCTGATTCGGCGACCCTCTATCTTCAGCTCCCCAAAGGTCGTTTCTACCGTCACTGCCCCACTTGAAATTGTCCCTTGCATAACCCAACCATCAGTGGTTGTGATTTGGACTATATCGGTGCTAGTAGCAGACTTTCCGCTTGCAGGAGCTGGCTTGACCTTTTTCTTTTCTCGAGCCCCCACAGTCTGAGAGCTAACCAACACTAGAATTATCAAGAATACGACGGACAATCTTACCATAATCAATGTAACCTTTTTCATTCCATACCTCCCTTTCTCGCCCTACGGCATGTCGGTGTTTCTACCAATAATATTCAGTCTATATCGCCTCACCAGATCATTATACTGTGCACTTCATCATGAATATGTAACCAAACAACAGAAGCTCCTCCTGCATGAAATAAGTGCAAGCCCTGCCTCTCCTATTGATGAATAGAATCCCAAAAATGTCAAGTAAAAGTCACTATACTAACTAATTCATACAGTGGGAATCTAGAAAAAGCCTCTTGTAAGAGAAATTTCAATTATCACTTCCAAAAAGTCAAAATGTGATGGAAGCACTTCTTCCTCTTCTCTCCCTCTGGGAAGATTTTCCTGCTCTCAAATATCCTTGAATCGAAAAGCCCAATGGGTTATGCTAAAAAACCTATGGCTGTATCTGAAAATATGAGACAAAATTTTCTCAAGGAGTAAGCTGTGACCAAAGTAACGGAAGATGTTTATTTTATTGAAGGACAGGACGAATATATTCCCGACTCCCATGTCTATGTGGTAGGCAAACCTTCCTCTCAGGACCTCTCCCTCGTTGATGTAGGCCTCGTGGGTAAGGGTGATTATAAGACCCAGTCTCTCCTAAAAATGGGAATTGATCTTTCGGCTATAAAGAGGATTATAATGACTCATACCCATCTAGATCACATAGGTTGTCTCGCTGAAATCCTTCAGCAGATTCCTGGGGCTGAGTTGTGGGTTCACAACTTGGAAGCAGAACCCCTGGAGCGGGGCGACGAGAGGACCGTCTACGGTATGGATATGTTTCGGGACATGTGCCAGATGCAGTACGGCCTGAAACCCGGCGACTTTACCTTTCGGGTGCATCGGAAGCTTCAGGGGGGCGAAAGCCTGAGTATCGGCGACATGGTCTGGGAGGTGATTCACATTCCAGGACACTCCACAGGCGGAATTGCCCTCTATTACCGTCCCAAAAGGATCCTCATCCCGGGCGATGTGGTATATGCTGATTATGCAATTGGCCGTTTTGATCTATATGGGGCTAATGCTTCCGAGCTTAAGAACTCCCTGGTGCGGCTTGCCGAATTAGAGGTGGACATACTCTTGCCTGGACACAACCGGATTGTCGAAAACCTTCCCGCGGGTTATATACGAGAAACGGCCAGCCAATGGGGACCCTATTTAGCCTGACCCCATACGTTGCTCTCACTGATGAACATGGAAGAAGCTGTCGAATATGCTAAACCCTGCCGCTTTCTCTTGACCAATTCTTTACCGTGACATGATCTAAATCGTCACGATCAAGACGCAACCCCCCAAATTGACTCTTGTTTAGAGCGCATAGATATTTTGATCTTGGTCCACCTTGAGCTCTATTTTGGTTAGGCCCTTGTCCAACTCAAAAGTGGAGCTGTGTTTGTAGACGGACCCGTCCTTGACGTTGAAAAGAGAGAGGTGGGTCTCGCAGAGCAACTTGTTAATCTGTTCATCCCATTCAATATTGCCTCCTGCATGGGGGCAGATGGCGACATATGCAGCCAGCTCGTCTTCCTTGGTCCGGACGAATATGGCCGTTCTACCCTTATAGTCGAAAGTCAGTGATCCTCCGCGCTTAATATCCTTCACATTAGCTATCTTCTCCATGGGCTACCCCTCCTGAAAATTCTTCCCTCAATTACGACCACAAAATTTCCTTTGCGAATTAATATACTATTACCAGGTTTTAGGAGCAAGACAAAAGATCAAAAAAGGTTACCGATTCAGCACTAAGTCTCTCAGTCACCTGGGATATGGCAACGTTGACGTCAAACCATTCTCATACTCCCTTGAAAGAATTGTCTCCTTTTCCCATTCCCTGTCATGTCAGCGGACCCCAGTCCCAAATGACGCCACAAAGACCTCTCAATAAACCCAGATGCCTGTGAAAGGAGGCAAAAACGTCAAAAAAGGGCTTGACATTTTTCATCCCCCTGCTATAATTTGTGGTGGTACATTTGTACCCCTACTAGGAGAAGTGCCATGGAACCTCTCACCGAGAGGCAGAGATACTTCCTTGATCTGATCCGTGATTTCATTCAGCACCAAGGTTACCCGCCCACGGTGAGGGACATGCTTTCCCTCGCGGGCAGAAAGAGCACCTCCGGGGTGCAGAAGATCCTAGCTGCCCTGGAGAGGAAGGGGTACGTAAGAAAGACCCCTGGTCGCTCCAGGGGGATAGAGCTCCTTTATACCCCCCGATCGGTGCAGGTCCCGGTGGTGGGTGTCGTGCCTGCTGGGGCACCGCTGCTGGCGGAGGAAAACATCGATGGCTATATGTGTTTGGGGAGTAACATTGCGCCTCACGGCTCCTTCCTGCTCAGAGTCCAGGGAGACAGCATGATCGGTGATCACATTCAGGATGGGGACTATGTCCTGGTCCAGCCCCAGCCTGTTGCGCAGGACGGTGATATTGTAGTGGCGGCCCTTGACGGGGAGGTCACAGTGAAGAGGTTTCATCGAGCGAGGGGAAGAATATACCTTGTCCCCTCCAACCCCAGCATGCAGCCAGTGCATGTCCATGAAGGTGCCGAGCTCAGGACCATAGGAAAGGTGTTTGCCGTTCTCAGGTTCCTCGGTCCCGGCAGCTGGAGGGGCCGGGGTGATTGAGGTTAGCGACGGCATACGGGTGAAGGGTATGAAGCTCTGGCTGGATGCCAGAAGGAGGAAGCAGGTCTCTTTCATCTCCCATGCCCACGCAGACCACATCAGGAGCCATGGGGAGATCATCGCCTCCGAGAGGACGGTACGGTTTCTCCGGCACCGGGGTATCAGGGGAACAATAACTCCTCTGGCCTTCCATCAGCCCATGGAGGTGGAAGGGGGCAGAATCACCCTCTTCCCCTCGGGGCACATCCTGGGCGCCGCTCAGATTATGATCGACACCGAGAGTGGGGAAAAGGTAGTCTACACCGGGGACCTCAGGGTGGTTGGGGGAGAAACCGCCGAGCGCGTCCAGATTAAGAAGTGCGACATCCTCATCATCGAAGCCACGTATGGCGACCCCCGGTATGTATTTCCGGACAGGGATGAAGTTGTCGCACAGTTCATCTCCTTTGTGGAGGGATGCTTTGACAGGGATCTGGCCCCGCTGCTTTTCGCGTACCCCCTGGGGAAGGCTCAAGAGGCTATGAAGATCCTCTTCAGGAGAGGGTACATCCCGCTGGTGCACCACTCCATAGCTGAGATTGCCGCCCTTTATGAAGATCTGGGGGTGGATCTGGGCGGATATATGACATTTTGCCCTGGAGAGAAATGTCTTCCCGGATCGGTGCTGATCTTTCCTCCTGGTGCAAGGGGTGAGGCGGCGGCTGTCACCAAAAAGAGGACCGCCGTCCTCACCGGCTGGGCCCTCGACAAGGATATAAAATACCGCCTTGGGGTGGATGAGGCCATCCCCCTCTCGGACCACGCGGATTACACGGAACTGGTGGGATACATCCTGGTGTCGCAACCCAAGAAGGTCTACACCACACACGGCTCCCCCAAGCTCGCCTCCATCCTGCGCAGCCGAGGGATAGAGGCGCTACACCTGGAGGGGGCGTTCGTGAAGGGCGGCGGGGAGCATTTCTGAGCTTTTTGGAAAACCGAACCTGAGGGACGTAAACTGTAGCAGAGCTGGCGCATGCACTACATCACCAGCGAGAGAATACAGGTAGGGGCCATTTACGGCGGAAAGACCCGCGTGAGGCCGGTGTGGTTCATCTGGAGCGGAAAAAAGTATCATGTGTACAAAGTCAACCATATGTGGAAGGAGGGTAACGGCAGGGAAGTGTTGGTCTTCTTCTCCGTGAGCGACCAGGCCAATACCTACCTTCTGTGCTACAACGCCCTTGACATGGAGTGGACCATCTGCGGGACCTACACGGAGGGGTGACGATGTCCAGCGCCGACAGAGAGAGGGTGATCATGCACGTGGATATGGACGCCTTCTTCGCCTCGGTGGAGCAGAGGACGAACCCTGCTTTGGTGGGGAAGCCCCTTGTCGTGTCCGGGGCTGGCAAAAGGACTGTGGTCACCACTGCCTCCTACCAGGCCAGGTCCTACGGGATAAAATCCGGGATGCCGCTCTTTGAGGCGAAAAGGAGGTGCCCTGATCTACTCTGTGTTCAAGCCAATATCCCTAAGTACGTCGACGCCTCCTTCAGGGTCCTTGACATCCTCCAGGCGACTACCCCCGATGTGGAGGTCTACTCCATAGATGAGGCCTTTCTTGACGTCACCGGCTCCCTTCTGCTGTTCAAGGGGGCGGAGAACATCGCCAGGATGATAAAAGAGGGAATTTGGGATGACCTCAGGCTCACCTGCTCCATCGGCATCGCCCCCAACAAGCTGCTGGCGAAGCTTGCAAGTAACCTAGAAAAGCCCGGTGGTTTGAGGATCATTAGTCAAGATGAGATCCCCTCCCTCCTGGAGAACCTCTCGGTGGAGCAGATGTGGGGGATAGGCCCCAGGCTGGCGAAATACCTCAATGCGATGGGGGTCTTTAGCTGCGGTCAGCTGGGAAGGGTCCCGGCGCGCCTCCTGGAGAGGAGGTTCGGAATCATGGGGCGGATGCTCCACAACATGGCCAGGGGGGCGGATGACTCCCCGGTTGTGCGGTTCGGCACCGAGCCAGATGCCAAGTCCATGGGCCACACCATGACGGTTCAGAGAGACCTGAAGAGCAGGAAGGAGATCTCCTGGTACATATTTCTTCTCTCCGAGATGCTGGGAAGAAGGCTCAGGTCAGGAGGGTATGCTGGCAGAACAGTGGCCCTGACCCTGCGCTACACCGATTTTCATACCTTTTCCAGGAGGATGACCCTGAAAAGGCACATCAATACAGGTCCTCAGATCCACGAGGCGGCCATGAGGATACTGGGTGGGATAAGGCTCAGGGATCCGGTGAGACTTGTGGGGGTGAGTCTGGCGAACCTGGCCAGAGGTGCCATCCAGATACCCCTCTTTGAGGATGAGAGGAGAAAGGTGGAGGTGATTCTGGCCATGGATAGGGTCAATAACAGGTATGGGGACTTCACCCTGAGCTGGGGACCCTTTGTGGGAAGCCAGATGAGCAGGGCGGTGACCCCCAGGTGGAGGCCCGGAGGTGTGAAATTTTTGTGTCCTATACTGTAATTTCCCCCACGATTTTTGAACTGGGCAATTTGACTTGAGGATTTTTGGAGGTTGTTCAACCCTATGGTGCTTTAAGCTTTCGCTCTATGAAAACTAAAGAAAGCTTGCCGTTCACTGCAACGTGGAGGGGGAGGAAGAGATTACAACACTGGAAATGTCCCCAATATATGCATACAGCGGGAGCGAGGAGTGCAGACCATGTCAGACATTTGCAAAGGGAAAATGTTTGCTTTTTTCCCCAGGGGAAAGGAGGGAATATGGTGAATGAGATAAGAATAGGCACCTCTGGCTTCCCGTTCAGCGACTGGAAGGGCACCGTATATCCTCTCGGCCTTCCTGACCGGGAGATGCTCTCGTATTATGA
>CP070817.1:426673-451248 GCA_020344255.1 Deltaproteobacteria bacterium
GGCTACGGGGGCTTTAAGATTGGGAAATCTCACGCAACTGCATGGGCAGACTTAAAAGGGTTTGAGGAGTCAGGCTTCAGCCAACGTTCAAGGGGTCTTTGTTCCGCTCGAACCCTGGAACCCTTGCCCCGTGGAATAGCGAAGATTATTCCACAGGGCGAGATCCCTGGAATCCCTTCCGATAGATTCGTAATTTTTTTTAATAACCGTTGTGGGGAAAAACTCAATGGGGATGACTATCACGGAGAAGATATTGGCGGAGCATGCCGATCTGAAGGAAGTAACACCAGGGCAAATCATCAACGCCCGGGTAGACGTAGCCTTGGGAAACGACATCACCGCCCCTTTGGCCATCAAGGCCTTCAGGGAGGCGGGGGGAGAGAGGGTCTTTGACAGGGAAAAGGTGATCCTGGTGCCCGATCACTTCACCCCTAACAAGGACATCCAATCTGCGGAGCAATGCCGGCTGGTTCGGGAATTCGCTCAAGAGCAGGGGCTGAGATACTATTTTGAAGTGGGGCGGATGGGGATCGAACATGTTTTATTGCCCGAAGAGGGTTTGGTAGGACCCGGTGATCTAACCATAGGGGCCGATAGCCACACCTGTACCTACGGCGCCCTCGCAGCCTTCGCTACGGGGGTGGGAAGTACAGATCTTGCTGCGGCCATGGCCATAGGGGAGATCTGGCTACGGGTCCCCGCGACCATGAGGCTCGTCTACTATGGGCATCGGCAGTTATGGGTGGGAGGAAAAGATCTCATTCTCTACACAATTGGGGATATAGGAGTGGACGGGGCCCTGTATAAGGCCATGGAGTTCACCGGAGAGACTATCGGCACATTGGAGATGGCAGATAGATTTACCATGGCCAACATGACCATTGAGGCTGGCGGGAAAAATGGTATCTTTCCCCCCGATGAGGTTACGCTAAAATATCTGCAAGAAAGGGTAAGAAAAGGGTACAAACTCTATCATAGTGACGAAAATGTCCACTATGCAGAGGTGAGGGAATATGATGTCTCCCGGATAGAACCCCAAGTGGCCTGCCCCCCATCCCCCGGCAATGTGAAGGGGGTGAGGGAAGTAGCCGGGGTAGAGATAGATCAAGTGGTCATCGGCTCATGCACAAACGGGAGAATAGAAGATCTCAAGGTGGCCGCCCATGTCATACGTGGGAAGAGGGTGGCTCCTTACGTTCGTCTCCTTGTGATCCCCGCCACGCAAGGGATCTATCTTCAGGCCCTCCGAGAGGGGCTTCTAGAGACATTTGTGGAGGCGGGAGGGGCAGTGAGCACCCCTACCTGTGGCCCGTGTCTCGGCGGCCACATGGGGGTTTTGGGAGCGGGAGAGGTGGCCATTGCCACCACCAATCGGAACTTCGTGGGGAGGATGGGGCATCCCACCAGCCAGGTCTATCTCGCCAACCCTGCTGTGGCTGCAGCTAGTGCAATAAAGGGGGAAATAGCCCACCCTGAAGAGGTGGTAAAAGAATGAGGATCTTCCGCAATTCAATTGGAAAAATGGTGACGAATTAAGGGAGCACCGAATGGATACCATTGCTCTCTTCGTTCAAATCCCATCCCGGGAAATAGCCTTCCTCACCTTCGTCCTGGATTCTTATGAAGGGGTTGCAACGATAAGGACGGTTGACCCAGAAAAGGGGATTGTGGAACTAATGGTCTCCCCCCACCAAAAGGAGGAAATAAAGGAGATACTGAGCAGCCTCGGCGACGAGTTCCCCATCCGCTATTTGACTCCTCTCAACTAGAGCCTGATCCGCTGAACCCTCTCCACCTTTACTGTGCCGTTCAATCCCGCCTCCTTCTCTTTATTCGCTGGACATATATTTATAGATGGAGTAAGGTAAGTTTGATGATGGCTTTTCCCATCTTAGTGGGTGAAAATACCACAGTTTTTTGGCGGGTCTTTTTTTGACCCCCATGCGGATTATCTTATCTACCAGTACTTTGTACACCCATCCCTTGGAAGACATTTTCTTCATGGCTACAGAAGCTGGCTTCGATGGGTTGGAATCGGTGTTGAATAAAAACATTTCTGAGAGAAGCATTTCCTCCATCTTCCCTAGCCTCCTGCGAATCCTGCCCGTCTATTCCCTCCATGCTCCTTTTATGAGCGGTAAGGGCTGGGGAACACTCCCTCTCACCCGCTTTCTCCTCCAATTGAAACGGCTCAATTATACGGGGCTCCTGACTCTGGAATCAATGCCTGCTGAGTTCCCCCCACGGGAGGAGGAGATCATCAGGGTCCTGAGAGACATTGTGGACTACGTAAGGGCACAAATAGAATAAGACAGGGTCTAGAGGGGCTGAACCCAACTGACAAAAATTGTCACCTATCCGGAAGGGCAGATGACTGATACGGCCTCAAACAAAAAATTACAAGGACTTATGGAAACCATTAACCTGGCACAAATTTTGCTGACTCTCATTTGATGCTTCACGGCCATCACCACAAGAAGGGGGAAATTGAGGAATCCAGCATTAAGAACTAGACCAGAACAAATCCAAATTGCAAAGAAATATTGACATAGACGGCAAAGAATGAAAAAATAATTGCAGAACCTCCATGGGGAGAGGAACAAGGTTATGTCTATCAGATTGGGACAGGTCCTCTTAAGGGCACAGATAATTACCGAAGACCAACTGAACCAGGCCATGAGTGAACAGAAGATCAAGGGGATAAGTTTGAGTTCCGCCTTGATAGATTTAGGATTTCTCCTTGAGGACGACCTCCTCGATTTCCTCCACAAAAGGTACGGGGTCCCCTCCATAAACCTCACCGATCTGGAGTTAGACCCCAAGCTCGTGGAGTTGATCGGACCTGCTGACTCCATGCAGAAAAATCAGGCAGTCCCGGTGCGCAGGAGCGGTTCTACCCTCTATTTAGCCATGGTCGATCCCTTCAATGTCTCGGTGATAGACGATATTAAGTTCCGCACAGGCTATCATGTGGAGGCCTTGGTAGCCTCGGAAACAGAGATCAAGAGGGCGATTGATAGATTCACTGACCCCGCCTCTTCCTTTGACGGGGTACTCGATGACTTCGAGGACGAAGGGATGGAGGTGGTGGTGCATGAGGAAAGCTTCGACCTCAGCGAATTGGAAAAGACCGCAGAAGAGGCCCCGGTGGTAAAACTGGTCAATCTCATCCTCGCCGATGCCATCGCCAAGGGGGCTAGCGATATCCACTTGGAGCCATATGAAAAGTACTTTCGGGTGCGGTACAGAATCGACGGAGTCCTCTATGAGGTGATGAAGCCACCTCTGCGGATGAAAAACGCCGTCATCTCACGGATCAAGATCATGTCCCAATTGGATATCGCCGAACGCCGCCTACCCCAAGGAGGTCGTTTCCTGATCAGGATGCAGAACAGACAGATGGACTTTCGGGTATCGCTCATCCCCACCCTCTTTGGGGAGAAGGTGGTCTTGCGGCTCCTGGACAAATCAAAGCTCCAGCTGGATATGACCAAATTGGGCTTCGAACATGAGACCCTGGAGATATTCCGCAAGGCCATCTATAAACCCTTCGGGATGATCCTGGTGACAGGACCTACCGGGAGTGGAAAGACCACCACCCTCTACTCCGTCCTCTCCGAGCTGAACAAGATCACAGACAATATCTGTACCGCCGAAGACCCCATAGAGTTCAATCTCCCCGGGATAAACCAAGTCCAGATGCATGATGCCATCGGACTGAATTTTGCCACGGCCCTGAGGGAATTTTTACGCCAGGACCCCGATATCATCATGGTAGGAGAGATCAGGGATCTCGAGACGGCTGAGATAGGGGTAAAGGCCGCCTTGACAGGGCATCTTGTCCTCAGCACCCTCCATACCAATGATGCCCCCACCACCATAAACCGTATGCTGGACATGGGCGTAGAGCCGTTTCTCGCCTCCTCCTCGGTGATCATGGTGGTGGCGCAGAGATTGGTTCGTGTCATCTGCCCCGACTGCAAGGAACCCCTTGACGTCCCACCCGATGCCCTTCTCGATCTGGGGGTCCCTGAAGAGGAAATCTACGATTTCACCTGCTATCGAGGGCAGGGTTGCGGCAAATGCAGTAATATCGGCTACCGCGGCAGATTAGCCTTGTACGAGGTGATGCCAATGGATGAAGAGATTAAGGAGTTAACTATCCGCAGGGCCACCGCCAATGAAATTAAAAAGGCAGCGGTCAAGGCGGGGATGAAGACCTTGAGACAAAGCGGAATTACCAAGATTAAAGAAGGGGTAACCACTATCGAAGAGGCGCTCAGGGTAACCGTAGACTAGCCTCGATGGGAGTTTAACAATGCCTGATCTCCAAGACCTGCTCAAGACGATGATAGAACATGGAGCCACTGACCTCCACATCACCACCGCCTCCGCTCCCCAGATCCGGGTAGACGGCCGGCTTGTCCCCTTAGATCTCCCCCCCTTGACCCCTGCTGACACGAAGAGACTCGCATATAGCATCATCACCGACGCCCAAAAACACCGTTTTGAGGAAGAGCACGAGCTTGACTTCTCTTTCGGGATAAAAGGGCTCTCCCGGTTCAGGGGGAACCTCTTCTTCCAAAGGGGAGCGGTAGGAGCGGCCATTCGGGCCATCCCATATAAGATCAAGAGCCTTCAAGAATTGGGGCTCCCCCCCGTCACTGAGGAATTGATCGGCAAACCAAAGGGGCTTCTCCTGGTCACAGGCCCCACCGGTTGTGGCAAATCTACCACCTTGGCCGCCGTGATCGACAGGATCAATGAGTTGAGGAATGCCCACATTGTCACCATCGAAGACCCCATCGAATACCTCCACACCCATAAGGGATGCGTGGTGAACCAGAGAGAGGTGAACTCAGATACCTTTACCTTCCATGCGGCGTTGAAGCACATCCTCCGCCAGGACCCTGATGTGGTCCTCATCGGAGAGATGCGGGACTTGGAGACCATAGAAGCAGCCTTGACTATAGCCGAGACCGGACACCTCACCCTCGCCACTCTGCACACCAACTCCTGCACCGAGAGCATAAACAGAATGATCGATGTCTTCCCCCCCCACCAGCAGCCTCAGGTCCGCACACTGCTCTCCTTCGTCTTGGAGGGGGTCTTCACCCAACAACTCTTGCCCCGGGCCAATGGGAGAGGATTGGCCCTGGCCCTGGAGATCATGATCCCCAATGCGGCCATTCGCAATCTCATTAGAGAGGACAAGATCCATCAGCTCTACGGACAGATGCAGGTTGGACAGCTCAAGTTCGGCATGCAGACCATGAACCAGTCCCTCCTCCACCTTTATGAGAGGGGACTCATCACCCTCAACGATGCCATGGCCAGATCCCTTAACCTGGAGGAATTCCGACAGATGTTGGGGGAGAGTCCGGTAAAGAGATGAACTAAGGAAGGAGCGTCATGCCGAGGTACAGATGGGAAGGGAGGACCCCTCGCGGAGATTTTCGCAAGGGCGAACTCGAGGCACCCAATGAGACGGCCATCAGGGTCTACCTCAGACAACAGCAGATCATCCCCACCAAGGTCGTCGGCAAGGGGAAGGAAGTCAAGATCGCCCTCTTCAAGAAGGGGAGGGTGAAAAAGAAGTCCCTGGCGATCTTCACCCGTCAACTGGCCACCATGATCGATGCGGGTCTCCCTTTGGTCCAGTCCTTGGATATTTTGGCCCAACAGGAGCAAAACGAGACCTTTCAAGGGGTCATCAAAGGAATAAAGGAGCACGTCGAGGGAGGAACCACCTTTGCGGCCGCCCTCAAGAAGTATCCCAAGGTCTTCGACAATCTCTATATCAATCTGGTGATAGCGGGAGAAGAGGCCGGTACTCTGGACGTTGTCCTCAACCGTTTGGCGACCCATATCGAAAAGATGGAGGTGCTGAAACAGAAGATTAAATCGGCCTTGGTGTACCCCGCCATGATCACGGGTGTAGCCGTCGTCGTGACCATCGTCCTGCTGGTCTTCGTCATCCCGGTCTTCGAGAAGCTATTCGCGGGCACGGGTATGTCCCTCCCCCTGCCCACCCAGATCGTCATCAGCGTCAGCAGGTATTCCAAGGCCTTTATGCCCTTCCTCATCCTCTTCCTCGTGATCTTGGCCTTTGTCATGCGAAACTATTACAGAACGGAAACTGGAAGGCTGAACATCGATAAATTGGTCCTGAAACTTCCCATTTTCGGGGAACTGATCAGGAAGGTATCCATTGCCAGGTTTGCCCGTACTCTGGCCACCCTGGTGACCAGCGGGGTACCCATCCTGGAGTCCCTGAATATTGTGGCCGGTGCGTCGGGGAACAAGGTGGTCGAAAAGGCCATTCTGGAGGGACGGGCCAGTATCAGTGAGGGCCAGACCATCTCTGAACCATTGGCCCAGAGCGGCGTCTTTCCTATTATGGTGACCCAGATGATCTCGGTCGGGGAGGCCACCGGTTCTCTCGAACTCATGCTCAATAAGATCGCCGATTTCTTCGAAGAAGAAGTGGATACGGCAGTGGCCACTCTGAGCTCTATGCTCGAGCCGATGCTGATGATCTTTTTAGGCGTGACCATAGGAGGCTTGGTCATCGCCATGTACTTGCCTATCTTTAAAATGGCCTCGGCCTTTTAGCCGAAGGAACGAGATGCAAGGGCGGCTGAAAAAGCTGGTCTTCTATCGGCTCATCCTCATCTCCATATTCCTGTTCATGGGCTTGTTCTTCCAGCTTCAGGGGATCTCTGTCTTCTGGGGACCTCATACCCTATTCCTGTTCTTCATCTGCCTCCTCTATGCCACTACCATAATTTCCGCCGTCCTCCTGAGGAAGTTCAGAAATTTAGTTCTCTTGACCTATCTCCAGATCGTTTCTGATGCCCTGATCATCACGGGGTTGGTCTACGTGACCGGTGGTGGTTTGAGCCTCTTCTTCCCCGTCTATATATTGGTTGTCCTGGAGGCTGGAGTCATTTTGGAAAGGCAGGGAGGGCTCATGGCGGCCTCCATCTGCAGTATCTCCTACGGGCTCCTCCTCAACTTAGAATACTACTGGATCATCCCTTCACTCGCCCCTCGTTACCCCTACCATAGCATCTATCTGTTATACAAACTCTTTCTCGCCATCTTGAGCTTCTATTTGGCTGGATACCTCACCGGCTATCTTGCTGAAGAAGTCCGCAACAGGGGAAGGGAATTGAAGAAGACCAAAGAGGACTACAGCCGGCTCGAGGCCTTTAACCGCTATGTAATCCAGAGCATCCAGGCTGGGCTCCTGACCACTGATCTAGAGGGGAGGATAACCTTTCTGAATCAGGCTGGGGAGAAGATCTTGGCAATGGGGGCCTCTCGTCTGAGGCACCTTCCCCTCCTTGATCTCTTTCCCACCCTAGAGAAAAATCCTCAAGGTGGTCCCCGCTCCCGCATGGAGACCACCGTTCAGAGGACCGACGGAGAGGAGATAAGGTTGGGGCTTTCCTTTTCCTCCTTAAAAGATCACCAGGGCAAAGAGGTGGGCGAGATCATCATCTTCCAGGACCTGACTCATATAAAGGAGATGGAGGAATCTATACGGAGGTCTGAAAAGTTGGCCACCATCGGTCAATTGGCTGCCGGCATTGCCCATGAGATTCGCAACCCCCTGGCCTCCATAAGCGGGGCCATCCAGTTGTTGAAAGAGGAGAAGGAGGAGGGTGAGAGCACCCAGAGGTTGATGGATATCATCTTGGCAGAGTCTGGCCGACTGAACCACCTCATCACCGATTTTCTCCTCTATGCCCATCCCCCGAAGCTGAACAGAAAAGAGGTGAACCTGGGCTCCCTGGTAGATGATACCCTGGAGGTCTTTTCCCGCTCTCCTCAATGGACTCAGGAGATGAAGTTGGCTAAAGTGATAGAACCGAATATCACCATTTCTGGTGATCCCCAGCAGTTGCAACAGATTTTGTGGAATCTCTTCATCAATGCTATCGACGCTATGGAGGGGAAGGGCCTTTTGGAGGTAAAGGTCCAAAAGAATGGAAGGAGGCAGAAGGTAATGCTTCTGGTCTCGGATACAGGTAAGGGGATTTCGCAAGAGGATATAGCTAGGATCTTCGATCCCTTTTTTACCACCAAAGAGGGAGGGACAGGATTGGGACTCTCCATTGTACACAAGATAGTAGAAAGCCATGAAGGAGATATTGCCGTGGAGAGCCGGCCAGATCGAGGTACCACCTTCATCCTGAACTTCCCCACCTCGTGAAAGCCCCTAGAATCCCCCCTCTGGAGGAATAGACATGACAAAGCAAAAAATACTCGTGGTCGATGATGAAAAAAGCATGTGCGACTTTTTGGAGATCATGTTAATAAAAGAGGGGTATGATGTAACGTGCACTACCAATGGGCAAAAGACCCTGGAATTATTGGAAAATAACCTCTACAATATGGTCCTCACCGACGTTAAGATGCCTGGTGTGGACGGCTTTGAGGTCCTACGCAAGACCAAAGAGGTAAGTCCTGATACAGTGGTGATCATGATTACCGCCTATGGGTCGCCTGAGGGCGCAGTCACTGCTATGAAAGAAGGGGCCTATGACTACATCACCAAACCCTTTCGGATAGAAGAGGTGAAGCTCACCATTCGCAAGGCCCTGGAGAGAAGCGCCCTCCTCAGGGAAAACATCCTCCTACGCCAAGAGGTGGAGGAGAGGTACAAATTTTGGAATATCATCGGCAAGAGCCCGAAGATGCAGCGGGTATATGACCTCGTGGAGAAGGTCTCCCAAACCAAAGCCAATGTATTGATCACGGGGGATAGCGGCACGGGGAAAGAACTGGTGGCCAAGGCCATCCACTATAATAGCCCTCGGAAAAGCAGATCCTTTGTCACCATGAACTGTGGCGCTATCCCGGAAAACCTCCTGGAGAGCGAGCTCTTTGGACACATGAAAGGGTCCTTCACTGGGGCCATAGCCAATAAGAGGGGTCTGCTGGAGATGGCGGATGCGGGAACCCTCTTCATGGATGAGGTAGGTGAACTCCCTTTCGCACTGCAGGTGAAGCTGCTGCGTGTGATCCAAGAGCGTGAGTTTAAGCGGGTGGGGGGGACAGAGGATATCAAGGTAGATGTAAGGGTAATTTCGGCGAGTAATCAGGACCTGGAACAGAAAGTAGTGAGAGGCGGTTTTCGGGAAGACCTCTTCTACCGCCTCAACGTGATACAAATCAAGCTCCCCCATCTGCGGGAGCGCAAAGAAGACATCCCCCTACTAGTAAATCATTTCGTCCGAAAGTACAGCCTTGACACAGGAAAGCAGATAGAGGGCATTGCACCTGAAGCCCTGGGGCTGCTGCTCAGTTATGATTTCCCTGGCAATGTCAGGGAATTGGAGAACATCATCGAGAGAAGCATAACCCTGGAGACCACGCCGATGATCACAGAGAAGCATATCCGCTCCTATCTCAATGAGAGGATGATCTCCAAGAGCATGCCACCTTCTCTGGAGATCCCAGATGAAGGGCTCGACCTCAACAGGGTAGTGGAGGACTTGGAAAAGGCTTTCATCCTCAAGGCCCTGGAACAAACGGGGGGAGTCAGAAAGAAGGCGGCCGAGCTGTTGGGGATGAACTTCCGGGCTATGAGGTATAAATTGTCCAAATACGGCCTCTAACCCCTCTTAAACCATCCTTCCAATTCCCTCCAACTCCATCTGACAAAGATGGGTCGCCCGTGAGGGCAGGTAGTATGTTGTTCGGTCCCCTCCCATTCCCTCAGGAGGGATCTTACTTCATCCTCATGAACCCTCTTGTTCGCTTTGATTGCCCCTCTACAGGCCATCAGGACACAGATCCTATCCACGACGCGCTCCAAGGTATCCCCTTCTCCCCTCGCCGCCAGCTCTCCGCTTAACGCCTCGAGGAGGGATTTCAAATCTTCTCCCTGCAGGAAAGAGGGGATCGACTTGACTGCCAAGGTCCTGTCACCAAACTCCTCTAACTCTAACCCTAATCTGGCCAGCTCCGCTCGATACCCCAGAAGCAATTGCATCTCCTCCCCTTTTACCTCAATGAGCTGAGGGAAGAGGAAATGCTGTTGGGGCATCGCCTTCCTATCTATGGACGTCTTCAACCTCTCGTAGAGGACCCTCTCATGAGCTGCATGTTGATCCACGATCATCACCCCCTCCTCCCCCTCCACCACGATGTAGGTCCCCTTCATCTGTCCCACCATCCGCCAAGGGGGGAGCGCAGTCCCTACACTCTCAGTTGTAATAGGAGAAGTTGGATAGGGGGAGAGGGCCTCTTTCACCTCCAAGACCTCCTGAGGTCTGGCCTCAGAAGGATGGGCCAATGCACGTCTGAGGGAATCGGAGACCAACTGGTGTACATCCTCCCCCTTCTGGAAGCGAACCTCCATCTTCGTCGGATGGACATTGACGTCCACCTCGGTGAAGGGGACCGAAAGGGAGAGGATAACCACCGGGTACATCTTGGCTGGGATGAACCTTCGGTATGCCTCTGCGATAGCGTGGGAGACTAATTTGTCCTTGATGTAGCGCCCATTCACATAGATATAGATACCTTTAGAGGATCCACGGACATAGGTGGGGACAGTAGCCCACCCCCTCACCTCCCTTTCTCCTTCCCTCCAGTCAACCCTAACGGACTGAGAGGCCACCTCTTTCCCCAGGATGGCCCTTACTCGCGATCTCTCCTCCTGGGTAGGGGGGAGGTTAAATAAGACCCGTTTATTATGTATCAGTACAAAACCCGCGGAAAAATGGATCAAGGCCATCCTCGTGACCACCTCAATGATATGAGCGAGCTCACTCCGGACCCCCCTTAAGAATTTCCTCCTAGCAGGTAGGTTATAGAAGAGGCCATCAACCTCTACCCTTGTCCCCGGAGGGCTCCCCGTCTCCTTTACTTCCTTCACCTGACCACCATCCATCAGGATCGATGTCCCGGAGAACTCGTCCCTGAACCTAGTGATCAAGCGCAACCGCGACACCGCAGAGATGGAGGGGAGGGCCTCCCCTCTGAAGCCAAGGGTTCGAATAGAATCGAGATCACCCTCTTCACAAATCTTGCTGGTGGCGTGTCTCTTCAAAGCGAGGAGGGCATCTTCTCTGGTCATCCCCTCCCCATCGTCCATCACCACAATCCTTCTTCTCCCCCCTTCCTCTACCTCTACCTTTATATTGCGGCTTCCCGCATCCAATGAGTTCTCCACCAACTCCTTAACCACAGAGGCCGGCCTCTCGATCACCTCTCCTGCTGCTATCTTCCCCACCACCTCAGCGGGAAGTACCCGTATCTTTGCCGTCACCTTTCACCCCGGAACTCTACACACCTTTTCCCGTTTGATCTATCCTCGTATTTCCCCATTTTCCATCTCGACGTCCCCCTCCCCATTACCCCACAGCTGGACCTTCTGCCCTTCTCCACCGACAGTCCATCATAGGGATTTGTCTCGCAAAGATCTCGACAAAAGGTGCCCCTGATGACCCCGGCTATCATCTCGGAATAATCCGGTAGCTGTCCTCCCGCTGCCAAGTCATCTTCCTCACTCCTCCATAAATGCCCCCATCCGGCGGAACTTCTGATATCGCTCCGGCAGGAGTCTCTCCTCAGGGACATCCCTCAACTCCTCCAAATGGCGCAACAGGGCCTCTTTCAATTTGGCCGCAGCCGCCTGGTAATCGCAATGGGCACCGCCCAAAGGCTCCGGGATTACCTCATCAATTACCCCCAGTTTTAGCAGGTCCGAAGCCGTTAATCTCAAGGCCTCGGCTGCCAAAGGACCCTTCGCACCATCCCTCCACAGTATGGCAGCGCATCCTTCGGGAGAGATGACCGAATATATGGCATTTTCCATCATCAATATCCTGTCCCCCACCCCAATGGCCAAGGCTCCACCGCTGCCCCCTTCGCCGATGACCACCCCGATGATGGGCGTAAGAATGGTGGCCATCTCCCTGAGGTTATGGGCGATGGCTTCAGCCTGTCCCCTCTCCTCCGCTCCCACCCCGGGATAGGCCCCCGGGGTGTCGATCATGGTGATGATGGGCTTCCTGAACCCTGCCCCCAACTGCATTATCCTGAGGGCCTTTCTGTAGCCCTCTGGATGGGGCATTCCAAAATTCCGGTAGCTCATCTCCTTCACATCTCTCCCCTTCTGGTGCCCCACCACCACCACCGTCTCCCCCTCCAAACGGGCGAGGCCCCCTATCATGGCCGGGTCATCCATAAATCCCCTGTCGCCATGGAGCTCCATGAAGTCTTCAAAGACCAGGTGGATGTAATCGAGGGTATGAGGCCGGTCTATGTGACGGGACAGCTGCGTCTTCTGCCACGGGGTAAGCTGGGAGTATATCTCCTTCCTTACCTTGGCTATCCGATTCTGAAGCTTTTTTATCCTAGCAAGGACTCTAGGATCATCGCGGTGGGCAAAACGTTGAAGCTCCTCGTATTCCCGCTCCATCTCCATCAGCGGTCTCTCAAAATCTAGATAGTGTCGCACCATGTCCGCATCCTCATGCGACGACCGAAGGTCGTCACTTCAGGGGGCTTCACCCCCTGAAACCCCAATATGGAATTTCCTCTTTTGGGGTCTGGGGGCCCCTGGCCCCCAGTGAGATGTGCCAGAGGCACATCTCACTCCATCTCCACTGTTTCAGCCCCGAACAGCCGCTCCACCGACCTGGTCAGTTCCTCAGAAGGGTCCACCATCAGCTCAGGGGAGAGAGCTATGATCACCTCTGACTGATGGGGAACAATGAAGTGAAGTAAGGCCTCGCAAGCCCCTTTGTTTCCTTCCAGGATCTCTTTCAACTTCAGCAATTGTTCTTTGGAAAGCCCTGGCGTACGCAGCTTAAGATGGACCTTTGATACCTTCTCCTTTTTTGCCTCATCTATGGGCACGAGGGCGGAGGCCTTCACCTTTATCCTTTCCTCCCCTTTGTCCAAGACCCCCCGAACCAAAACGGGCAAATCGACCTTTGTGTAAGGACGGGCACTACGAAAAAGATCGGGAAAGATTATCACTTCCACTCTCCCCTTCATGTCCTCCAGGGAGAGGAAGGCCATTTTCTCGCCCTTTTTCGTGCTTATTTCCTTGACCTCTGCTACCAGCCCCCCTATATTGACTTGGTCTCCATTGTCCAGCTCAGCCAGCGTTTCCGTATCTACTGTAGTGAGCTCACGGATGTCCCTCTCATACCTTATAAGGGGGTGGCTGGTCAGATAGAAGCCGAGCACCTCTTTCTCAAAACTCAAGAGTTGACTTTCGGACCACTCCTCTAAATCGGGCAGCTGGACTTGGCCGTGACGGGTTCCCAGCCCGTCAAAGAGCGCCGGCTGCCCCCGCCGTCGCTCCTTTTGTCTGGCCTGTCCCCTCTCTAGGGCCTCCTCCAAACCCAACATGAGTTGTGATCTGCGTGCCCTAAGAGAATCAAAGGCCCCTGCCTTAATAAGGCTCTCCACCACCCGTCGGTTTACCTTGTGCAGGTCCACCGATTCACAAAAATCGAATATGGAGGAGAAGTTCCCTCTCTCCTCCCTAAGGTGCAATATTTCCTCTACGGCTCCCAGACCCACGTTCTTGACCGCACCCAAGCCATATCGAATCCTTCCCTCAGAGACCGTAAAGCCCCAATCGCTCTCATTGGCATCAGGCGGGAGGACCTCTATTCCCTTTTCTCGGCACTCTGCCACATATCTCATTACCTTATCGGTGTTATCCATGTCACAGGTAAGCAGTGCTGCCATAAACTCGATGGGGTAATGCGCCTTAAGATAAGCCGTTTGATAAGCAATTAGGGCATAAGCAGCACTGTGAGACTTGTTAAAGCCGTATTCGGCAAACTTGGCCATCATCTCGAAGATCCGCTCGGCCTTCTCCTTTTCTATCCCATTGTGGCGGGCCTCCTGGATAAACTTTCCCTTCAGCCGCTCCATCTCTGCCGGGTCTTTCTTACTCATAGCCCTGCGCAGAATATCAGCGTCTCCCAGACTAAAGTTAGCGAGGGTACTCGCAATCCGCATCACCTGTTCCTGATAAACGATCACCCCGCAGGTGTCCTCTAAGATCTCCCTCAACTTAGGCACCTCATATTTTACCGCCGCCTTCCTATGCCTCCTCTTGATAAATTCATCCACCATGCCGCTGCCCAGGGGTCCTGGCCGGTAAAGAGCCACAAGGGCGACGAGGTCCTTGAAGGTCTCTGGGCGTAATTTCACCAGCAAATCCCTCATACCAGAGCTCTCCAACTGGAATATACCCGTAGTATCACCGGAACTGAGGAGCCCGTAAGTCTTTTGGTCATCCAGGGGGATACGGGTAAGCTCTACCTTCTGCCCTCTTGTCTTCTCGATCAGCCCTACTGCCTTTCTCAGGACCGTTAACGTCTTAAGACCCAAAAAGTCGAACTTCACCAAGCCGACACGCTCCACATCCTTCATGGCATATTGGGTGACCACCTCCCCATTTCCTCCCCTGTACAGGGGGATGTATTCCATTAGAGGACGTTGGGAAATGACCACACCGGCAGCGTGGGTGGAGGCGTGACGGACCATCCCCTCCAAGGAGCGGGCCAAGGAGAGGAGTCTTGTCACTGTCTCATCATGGATTGCCAATTCCTTCAGCCTCGGCTCTTGCTCCAGGGCCTGGTCCAGGGTGATGTTGATGGTGCTGGGGATGAGTTTGGCGATGACGTCCACGTCTTTGTACGGGATGTCTAACACCCGCCCTACGTCCCTTACCACCGCCTTGGCCTGCATCTTGCCGAAGGTGATGATCTGGGCTACGTTTTCTTTCCCGTACTTCTCAGCTACATATCTAATCACTTCATCTCTGCCTTCGATGCAGAAGTCCACATCGATGTCGGGGGGGCTGATACGCTCGGGATTGAGGAACCGCTCGAAGATGAGATCGTATTCCAAAGGGTCGACATCCGTTATCCCCAAGGAATAGGCCACCAGACTTCCCGCCGCAGATCCCCGCCCAGGTCCTACAGGGATCCCCTTTCCCTTGGCATAGTTGATGAAGTCGGCCACAATGAGGAAGTAGCCGGAGAACCCCATGGACTTGATAATGGACAGCTCTTCATGCAATCTTTTAAAGTACCTCTCCCTCTGCGCCTCAGAGATATAGACAAGCCTCCTCTCCAACCCCTCCTGGGCCGTCTTCTCTAGATAGAGATCCAATGATTCCCCGGCGGGGGGCTTAAAGCGGGGGAGATGATACTCCTCGAACCTCAGCTCTAGGTTGCAACGTTCTGCTATCTCCAAGGTATTCTTGACTGCTTCTGGATAATGACCGAATACCTCCTCCATCTCTTCCGCAGTACGTAGGTAGAACTGATCTGTGGGAAACTTCATTCTCCTTGGGTCCTTGAGGGTCTTACCGGTCTGGATGCAGAGCAGCACATCGTGCACAACAGCATCCTCCCGCCTCAGGTAGTGGCAATCGTTGGTAGCTACTAAGGGTATCCCCAACTCCTGACCTAACTCCCAGAGCCCTTGGTTGGCCGTCTTCTGTTCATCGAGGCCAGTGTCCTGGACCTCCAAATAGAACCTCCCCTCATTAAACATCTCCTTGTACCACCCTGCGGCCTCCTCGGCCTCCTTCCTCTTTCCTGTGTTCAAGAGATAGGGGATCTCCCCCTTTAGGCAACTGCTGAGGGCGATCAATCCCTTATTGAACCTCTCCAGGAGTTCCCTGTCCACCCGGGGTTTATAATAAAATCCTTCCAGGTGGGCCAGGCTTACCAAACGGATGAGGTTGACGTAACCCTCTGTGTTTTTTACCAGCAGCACTAGATGGTGAGAGGCATCTTTGAGATTGCTGGATTCCTTCTTAAAACGTGACTCCGGGGCCACATAGATCTCACAGCCTATAATCGGCTTTATTCCGTGGTGGATGGCCCCTTGATAGAACTCGATGGCCCCGAACATATTTCCGTGGTCGGTCAAGGCCAAGGCCTTCATCCCATACCTTCGGGCCAAGTGGAAGAGTTCTTCAAAGCGGATTGCCCCGTCCAATAGGCTATATTGGCTGTGAAGATGAAGATGGACAAAATCTCTCATTTCACGCTCCTAATACTCACGGATTCGAGGAGTTGTGACAGCCCATGAAGAATGGTCAGCAAAGAACATGATGGCTTGATTTAAGGGGTCAACCCCCAAAGATATTTATTCCCACTCAATGGTGCTGGGAGGCTTAGAGCTGATGTCATAGACAACCCGGTTCACGCCCTTCACCTCATTTATGATCCGATTGGCTATTTTAGTCAACAGTTCATAGGGAAGTCTCACCCAGTCTGCAGTCATGCCATCAAGGCTGGAGACCACCCGTAAAGCAAGCACGTGTTCATAGGTTCTCTCATCACCCATCACCCCAACCGTCCTGATCGGAAGCAGCACGGCGAAAGCCTGCCAAACCTCACGATAGAGGCCTGCCTTGGTGATCTCCTCCTGGACGATGGCATCCGCCTTTCGCAAGATTTCCAACCTGCCCTCAGTCACTTCTCCGATCACCCGTACCGCCAGACCTGGGCCAGGGAAAGGTTGTCGGTGGACGATCCAATCTGGGAGGCCCAATTCCTCCCCTGCTCTCCTCACCTCATCCTTAAAAAGCTCCCGGAGCGGCTCAATGACCTTCAACCTCATCCTCTCCGGAAGCCCTCCCACATTGTGATGGCTCTTAATGGTAGCTGATGGCCCCTTGAAGGAGACGCTCTCGATCACATCCGGGTAGAGGGTCCCCTGCACCAGAAATCCCACCTTACCCAGTTTTTCGGCCTCTCTCTCAAAAATGGTAATGAATAGCCCCCCGATTACCTTTCGCTTTTGCTCGGGATCCTCCACCCCCCTCAGGCTGTTCAGAAAATCCTTTCGGGCGTCTACGAACCGCAGATCCAGATGGAGGGAATCTCTGAAGATGTCTAATATCTCCTGGGCCTCACCATTTCGCAAGAAGCCATTATCAACGAAGATGCAGGTGAGTTTATCGCCAATGGCCTTATGCACAAGGGCAGCCACCACGGAAGAATCGACTCCCCCACTCAAGGCACAGATGACCCTTTCCTCCCCCACCTGCGCCTTTATCCTCTCTATTGAGGCCTCCACAAAAGACCTCATGTCCCAAGTCTCGTGACATTGGCAGATATGAAAGAGGAAATTTCGTAGGATTTGGCCCCCAATTTCTGTATGGACGACTTCGGGATGAAACTGGAGGCCGAAAAGGGCGCGGGCGGGTTCTCCCATGGCTGCTATAGGGGAATTGGGAGAGCAGGCCATAGTCATAAATCCAGGAGGGAGTTTCTCCACCCGGTCGCCATGGCTCATCCATACTCTATAACTCCTACCTTCCTCCAGTCCGGCGAAGATATGACGAGACTCAACTATCTCAAGCTGTGCCTCACCATATTCCCTTTCCTTGGAAGGAACAACGTCACCCCCCAGCAATGAAGCCATCAGCTGCATCCCGTAACAGATCCCCAATACGGGAATTCCCAGATGAAAGAGCTGCTCTTCCACCTTAGGTGCACCTTTATCGTAGACGCTAGCTGGACCCCCAGACAAGACAATCCCTTGGGGCGATTTGCCCCTTATCGCCTCCGATGAAAGAATATAGGGGTGAATCTCACAGTAGACTTTCGATTCCCTGATCCGTCGAGCGATGAGTTGGGTGTATTGGGAACCAAAGTCAAGGATTAGTACTTTCTCCTCGGACATGCTTACCCTTCAAATCCTCCTCGGCCAATATCCCAGCCGCCACCAGTTCCTTTGTGTTATCAGGATACCTGCCTCTTTCAAGGAAAAAAATCTTCCTGCCCCACTCCACCCTTCCCTTCCTGACATTCATGATATAAGCTTTGGGGAGATACTCCCACGTTGGCAGATCCCTCCATAAAAGTTCGAGATTGAACTGGGCGAAGGAGATGAAGAGGAGGATGAGGGCGACAATTAGACCCAATCCATATGCCAAATAGGCACGTCTCTGCTTCAACGTCTCAAATTCCGGTTTCAACTTGACGGGGATATAAGGCTTCTTTATACCCACCGTCTCGATATATGCACCCTCTAAGAGATCAGCCAAGACCTCCAAGGTGGCGAACTTCCCCAAAAGACTTTGTTCCACGATATCCTGAACACTCCTGTTGCCATCCACTAATCTGTAGATAACGCCGTGATCTTCGGGCAAACCTATCCCCTGTTCCTCCAGCCTTCCGGACTGTTTGAGAACTATATTAGGGGCAGGTACGCGCCTCTCTATCTCCGGCCACTCATCCACCAACTTGAGGATATTCAGCATTACCTCCTCAGCGCTTAACTTCACGGAGATCTGCGGAAATTGTGGCACAGAGAGTACCTCAAACTTAAACTTCCCCTGCTCCCATCGAAACGCCTCATAGATGATCTCGTGGATCTGGGTATGAAGGGTATTGAGGATTGCCTGCTCGTCAGCCATACCCCGCTCCAGAAGGATCTCCCCAAGGTAGCGTGCTGAATCCCTCTGTTTTCGGAGGGCGGCCTCAAGGTCCTTCCGGGAGATGACCCCCGTCTTGACTAACTTCTCCCCGAGAAAGTCCCCCTCCTCCCTCTGGCTGGTAGTTGCGTGGGTTATCATACCTTCGGAAAAGAATACCCCGGCCTCCTCCGCCTTCTTTCTCCATACCCTCAGAACCCCAGACTTGCCCTGCTGGCCCAAAAGTTGGATCACCTCCAGGACGTTAAAATCCCTCAGATTTCCCTCTAGGGCCATTTCTCCATTACCTCCTGATCCCCTCCAGTGAGAAGGGCGGTTCAAGTACCTCCAGCCCTTTTTTCTTATAGACCCCCTTCAACACCAACAGATAAAATATGACAAAGGCCACGATGATAACCAGCCCTCCCCAATTCATGCCATAGCTGGCCCAGGGTATGGCAGAGGGCACTATCCCCTTCCAATGGTAGAATTTTCCTAAAAAGACAAAGAATATCCAAAGGAAGAAGAGGCCTCGCAAATTATAACCCTTCCAGACATGGCCACCTCCAGGGAGGAGAATGGGGATCAATCCCTCATAAAACCCCCTTCTCCTCTGGAATACCTTAATTGCCTTCAACTTCGTCTCTTTCAGCTCCTGATTCATCTCCTTCCCCTGCAAGATCCGGAAGCACCTGATGCATATCTTCTTCCTCTCCTCCTTCCTGGCATAGGTTTGGGTACTGATCAACCCACAAAGGGAGCATCTCCACCACCCCAATCTCCCCTTCCCCCCATAGGAAACAACGATGAGAAGGATAAGGATAAAGAAGACCAGGGGGCATATAAAGGGGAAACGAGGCGAAAGATCGCGGAGCCAGACCGACGTCTGGACCTCCTGTTTTGATATCCATGGAAGGAAAAAAGAAGAGCCTGTCCCTCGCCAAAACTCGTTAAAGAGCCTTCTTAGCAGATGCTCCACGGGGATGACTTCATCTATCACATTCCTGTTGGGATGGGGGGAGTCAATCTCAAAATGGGAACTAATTACCTTTGGGCTCAACTCCTTGGCCTTTTGAAAGTTTGTATCGGCATCATGCAAGAGGAGCATCGACTTCTGTGGCAGGGCTTTGCTCAAATTAAAGTAATAGACACCATTGTGGGGATTTCCCTTAATGGCCTGTTGATATAACCTGATCGCATTTTCTGGCTCATCAAGGGCCAAGTATAGGTTTCCAAGGTTGGATATGACGTCATGATCTGAGGGGTTGAACCTCATAACCTTCTGATAATATTGCCTTGCGTCTCTATAGTTCCCCTCCCTCTTGAAGGCCAAGCCCAATGTGAACAGGACATCTCGATCTTTCGGATGTCCCGTGGTCCGGAGCTGAAGCCTCTCCATGGCCTTCGGCTCCCTTTCCCCATAGGTGGTCTCGTAGAGGTCAAGGACCGTTTGGACTTCGGGACCACCTGCAAAATTAAGGAGGGCCTTTCCAACTGGCGATATATAGGTGACGAGAAAGAGGGAAACGACGACAACCACTTTCTCCCCCCTGGTGAGATATTTCCAGAGGATGAGGCACCAAAAGAGACCACACCAAATGATATTGAGTTGTAAGAGGAAGGGCACGAAGAGCAGGAAGATCCTCCCTATCCCCCTTATTATTTCATCTCTTCCCCCTCTTAACTCCTCTTTTAACGCATGGATATATATCGGCAGGCGTTTCAAAAAAACCAGCAGACAAAATGCCAGGACCGCCAAGAGGGCACCCAGACCTAAAAGATAGAGAAGGTTCAGACCCTGACCTGAGGCCAGGGGTACATTGCGAGTATAGGCCTTTATCCCCTCAAAATATTTTTCCAAGGTTTGATATACCTTCCACCTCTCCTTTGCCCAGATGGTCTGACCCGCATAGAAGTATACATAGGGGAGATCAGGGGCCATCCTCTGAGAAAATTCTCCCAACTTCATGGCCTTGTTCTTGTCCTGCAGCTTGATGCCCTCCCTTGCCAACAGGAGGGCATATTCCCATAAGTTCATGATCCCTTTATTGAGCTTTAAAGTGATGATCTCCTCCAGTTGTTGTTCACCCACCACAGTCCCTTCCTTGGCGAGCATCTCTTGCCTCTGGACCCACAGACCATGAAAGCCTGTCTCCTCCCAGGAAAGGGAACCCAGTTTGATATCTTCTCCTCCTCCCTGTTCTGCTCCAGAGATCCTCACAAGGGTGAGAAGAACAAAGAAAAAAAGTAGGAAGAATGTATGCCACCTTCTAAATATTTTGCCCAACGCACCCTCCCCATTCTACCTATTCAAGGCGATAATTTGGGGCCTCTTTGGTTATAATTACATCGTGGACATGACCTTCTCGCAAAGCAGCGCTGGTTATCTTAATAAAACTCGTTTTTTCTTTCAATTCTTCGATATTTCTGCATCCTGAATAGCCCATGCCCGCCTTCAAGCCCCCGATCAATTGATGAATGCTGAAAGAGAGAGCTCCTCTGTAAGGAACCCTGCCCTCAATCCCCTCAGGGACCAATTTTCCTTCCTCCACATCACCCTGGAAGTATCTGTCCCTACCTCCTTCTCGCATAGCCTCGAGGGAACCCATCCCACGGTACACCTTGTAACTACGCCCTTGATAGAGGACCATCTCCCCAGGACTTTCATCTGTGCCCGCGAAGAGGTTGCCGATCATCACTGCATCCGCCCCCGCTGCTATTGCCTTGGTTATATCACCGGAGTATTTCACTCCCCCATCAGCGATAAGGGGGATCTTGTACCGATGAGCTACCTTGGCCGCCTTCATGATCGCCGTTATTTGAGGTACCCCAATCCCTGCTATCACCCGGGTGGTACATATGGACCCTGGACCCACCCCTACCTTGACTGCATCGGCCCCCGCTTCGATCAAAGCAGCCGTCCCCCCCTCAGTGGCCACATTACCGGCGGCGATCTGACAGCTTGGGAACTCCCTGCGAATCCATTTCACCGCCTCTATCACGCCCCGAGAATGCCCGTGAGCGGAATCGACCACAATTACATCTACTCCAGCCTCGATCAAGACCTGGGCCCTCTCCTCTAAGTCTTTTCCCACCCCCACGGCGGCCCCTACCCTGAGGCGCCCCAGATAATCTTTACAGGCAAAAGGGTGGCTTTCCATTTTCTCGATGTCCTTGATGGTAATCAGTCCTTTGAGGTTGTTCTCCTCATCCACCACCAGCAACTTCTCTATCCGGTGCTTGTGAAGGATTTCCTTTGACTCCTCTAAAGCGATCCCCTCAGGGACGGTCACCAAGTTCTCTTTGGTCATCACCGTAGAGATATCCGCATCAAGCCTCTTCTCAAACCTCAGGTCACGATTGGTCAGGATTCCCACTAACTTGCCGTTTTTGGTAACAGGGACCCCAGAGATTCTGTATCTTCTCATTACCTCCAGGGCCTCATACACCTTTTGTTCGGGTTCCATGGTGATGGGGTCAACGATCATGCCACTTTCATACTTTTTCACCTTGTCCACCTCGGCCACCTGGGCCTCGATGGAGAGGTTGCGATGGATAACACCTATTCCTCCCTCCTGGGCCATGCTGATGGCCGTCCTTGCCTCAGTGACCGTATCCATGGCCGCACTCAATAGGGGGATTTCAAGGTTAATGGAATTGGTGAGCCTGGTGCTGACGTCTACCTTTTGAGGGAGGACCTCCGATTCCGCGGGGAACAAGAGGACGTCGTCAAAGGTCAAACCCTCCTCTATCCCAGCCAGTTCTCCCATAAACCCTCTCCTATAAAAAGCAAAAATTTTCGGCAATATATCAAACCACCCCGTCGATGTCAACAAGGAGCAGCAAAGGCCAGATGAACCCTTTCCTTAAAGATACCGCTCTAAAATTGACCACCCTCCACTGGAACTTGATATGAGGAGTTCCTTGCCTTTCAAAAAAATTTGCCATATACTGAACAGAAAGATTGTAGGAGAGAGAAAGGGTACAAGATAGCATGAGAAACCCATAAAGTATGTCCAAAACCAAGCTACTCTCTTTCCACGGCATTGCAAAAATGACAATTGAAAAAAAGAAGTCGGATAAGGAAATAATGCAAGCGGTGGCAATGACCCAACCTATCGCTGAAGGGGAGTACATTATACTGCTGGATCCTGCAGACGAAAAGGAGTTCTTCTTCAAGATGAGGAAAAAGGGGCATATCAACCTCCATAAGGGGAAAATCCTCCATGAAGAGATCGTCGGCAAACCCGAGGGCACATTGATACGAAGCTCCAAAGGGGAGCCATTCCTCATCTTCAGACCAACCCTCTATCAGTTCATCATGCATATGAAGAGGGACACCCAAATCATCTATCCCAAAGACCTAGCCCTGATCTTGGTCTATGCCGATATCTACCCTGGATGTACTGTTCTCGAAGCCGGGATAGGGTCCGGTGCCCTAACCCTGGCCCTCCTACGGGGGGTAGGACCCGAGGGGAGGGTCATCTCTTATGAGGTGCGGGAGGAGTTCATCCAGCGGGCGAAAAAGAACATCGGTGTCTTCCTAGGGGGACCTCCGAACTTGGAGATAAAATTACACGATGTATATGAGGGGATACAGGAAAAGTGTCTCGATAGGATCATCCTGGATATACCCGAGCCCTGGAGAGTAGTAAACGATGTGGCCCAGAGCCTGCGTCTGGGGGGGATATTCCTAGGCTACCTTCCCACCATTATACAGGTTAAATCGCTGGTGGATGCCCTGCGGGAAGACAAGAGGTTTATCTATATCCAGGTCTTCGAGTCTTTGATCAGGAATTGGAACATAGAAGGCCTCAGTGTGCGTCCTGTTCATCGCATGGTGGCCCATACAGGCTTTATAACCCTGGCCAGGAAGGGGGAAATCATCTGAGTCACTAATACCAGAGATAATCTAAATGCGGATGGGTATCTTGTACCTCTTCCGTGAGTCGCTGGGCCATCTTCTCCATGAAATAATCAAGTAGGGACCGCCTCCTCTTTCGGGCATAGACCACAGTGGGCTTCCCCTTTATCCCAGCCATCTTGGCAGCAAACTCTATCGTATCCTCCAAGTTCCCCAGTTTATCCACCAGCCCAAAAGCCAAAGCCTGTTCCCCAGCGAAGATCCTCCCGTCGGCGATGGCTGTTACCTTTTCGATGGGGAGCTCCCTCCCCTCTGCCACCGCCTTGATGAATTGGTGGTGGACGGTATCAATCACCTCCTGGAGTAAGGCCCTCTCTTCCGGGACCATCTCCCTGAAAGGCGAACCGATATCCTTATGGGGACCGCTCTTTATTACATATCCCTTGTAACCAATCTTTTTCAGGAGTTCTTCTATATTGGCAAACTGCATCACCACCCCAATGCTCCCGGTGATGGTCCCTGGATTGGCCACGATCTTATCCGCTCCACAGGCCACATAATACCCTCCGGAGGCCGCTACCCCTCCCAAAGAGGCCACCACCTTCTTCACCCTCCTGGCCTTGACTACCTCCCGATAGATCTCCTGGGCAGCCCCCACACCACCGCCAGGTGAGTCAATACGCAAAACGATCGCCTTTACCCCCCCATCTTCCGTGAAGGACTTGATCCCCCGGATGACCTCCCTGGAGTTGGAGATGACCCCACTGATCTCGACCACCGCTACCTTGTCCCCGAGCGCGAAGGTGGGGGTCTCCCTCCTGAACATATATGCCAGCAAGAGGATGGTCCCCACAAAAAACACCAAAATCACCCCAATGACGATGAGTCCTATCACGACTGGGTGTTTCTTCATCATTCACCTCCCCCTTGCCCAGAGGGACCTTGGGTTGATAATTCGACCTCTAACTCCTCAGGAGCTAAAGCTACAACCTGAGCTCTGAGGCCGCCGAATTCCTGATGGAGGAGCTTATTGGCCAACCTGTCGGTCTCACCTTTCAAGACCACCCTCCAGGTAAACCTGGTGGGCTCGATCTCGGAGAGAACAAAGGTCTGAACCTGTTCATCCTTTTTAAGGAATTCCTCCACCTGAAGATAAATCCGATAACTCTTGACACCCGCCACAACAAATTTGATCTTCCTGGGAAGGGGACCTTCTTCCTCTTTCCCTAAGAGCCCGAGCGACTCCAAACGCTTCTCGATGGCCTTCGTATCAATCAAGAC
>CP070817.1:451348-454676 GCA_020344255.1 Deltaproteobacteria bacterium
CAGTCGCATGGAGCATAGAAAAAACTATCTCCTCAGTATTATCCCTAAATCAAGTTTCCATAGTATTTGTGGTATCGGGTTGGGACGACAGAAGTGGGGAGGAGTTCGCGATACACCTTGTCATGAAGAAGACAACGGAAAATACTTCCTTTCTTATTTCTCTCTGTAATCCTGATCGTCCACCCTCTTCCCTCATCAGCCCTCGATTGTTCTAAATTACAAGGGATCATCGAAGAGGAAGTTATTCACCTCCTAGAGATTCTTCCACCACATGAGTCATATCCTGCCAAGAGATGGAGAGGAGCAGCAAGGAGTGGGTGGTGCTCAAACAGAAAAAGGGACCTTGAATCCCTTCAGTCAATCCCATTTGGATACCCAGGCGGAAATCATCTGGACAAGCTCCCCCTTTTGATTCTCATTGAGCCTGTCTGTGAATGCACTCATAAGGTCGAAGGCTCCGTTGATCCGGTTAGCTTCGTCATCGAAAACTGCCTGTAATAGACGGGTCATCTTCATGATGTCCGGTTGCTCCTCGGCACCTTCCGCCTTGATCTGCCTCAGGACTTCTTGCTTCTTTGTCCGTCCCTCTTGGAAGTTTTGACGGATCTCCGCCTTGAGTTTCTCAAATTCGGCCTTTTGCTCAGAACTTAAATTGAGTTTGGCGGCGGTCTTATCCAGCTTCTTGACGAAATAGACCTCGATCTTTGGCTGAGCTTTCATCCTGGGACAACAGGAGCCGATGCCCAGGCCCAGGATCAGAAAAATGGCTAAAAGGGAAAGATATCTATTTCTTTCCTTCATTTCTGAGAACCTCCTTGACTTTGATTTACCTGTATCATACGCCGACGGCTTTTTGTGAGCAAGGAATTCTTCCATTTCCCCCTTCAGATCGTTCCTCTCCTTGACAGACGAGAGGCTGGTGACATACACTTTGTCAGGAGGGTAAATGGGATGAAGCAGATCATCTTGGGCACGGCTGGCCATATAGATCACGGAAAGACAGTCCTCGTGAAGGCCCTCACCGGGATAGATACCGATAGGCTGAAGGAGGAAAAGGAGCGCGGAATCACCATAGAGTTAGGATTTGCTTATCTCGATCTACCCAGTGGAGGGCATATCGGTATCGTGGATGTGCCCGGACATGAGAGGTTTGTCAAACACATGGTCGCTGGAGCAGGGGGGATAGACATCGTGGCCCTCATCATCGCAGCCGACGAGGGGGTGATGCCCCAAACGAGGGAACACCTGGATATCTGCACCCTGTTGGGGGTCAAGAGGGGGCTGGTGGTCCTGACAAAAATCGACCTTGTAGATCAAGAGCTCAGAGAGCTGGCCATAGAGGACGTAAAGGACTTCACCAAAGGGACTTTTCTCGAAGAGGCCCCCATCATTCCTGTCTCAGCGGTCACTGGTGAAGGGATAGAGGAGCTCATCATCGCCTTGGAGCGGTTGGTTGAGCAAGTCGAGGAGAGGCCGTCCGATGGCATTTTCCGGCTCCCCATTGACAGGGTCTTCACCATGAAGGGTTTCGGTACAGTGGTCACCGGAACCCTCGTGTCGGGCAAGCTGATGACTGGGGAAGCCGTTGAGATCCTCCCCAAAGGGCTCAAGGCAAAGGTCAGAGGTATCCAGGTCCACAACGTAAAGGTCAATCAGGCAGTGGCGGGACAAAGGACTGCCGTCAACCTGCAGGGGGTCGAAAAGGCCTCGGTGGAAAGAGGTGAGGTGCTCCTACACGCAGGCACCGTGGAACCATCGAAGTTCCTCGACGTAGAGCTCATTCACCTGTCCCACGCCCCCCGCGCTTTAAAAAATGGCGTTGTGCTCCGTTTCCACACGGGGACATCACACCAGATGGCCAAGATACTCTTATTGGGCACTAATGAGCTGAAACCAGGGGAAAGGGGGTACGCTCAGATAAGGATGGACGGCTCTGTGGTGGTCTTACCAAACGATCGATTTGTGCTGCGCGGCTCCTCTATGATTCAGACCATCGGTGGCGGTGTGGTCTTAGACGCCCATCCACAGAGGCACAAGAGGCTCAAGGGCGAGGTCATCACCCAACTGGAACAACTGAAGGGGGGAAATTACCCCTTTGTCCTCAGCTTTCACATCAAGAAGGGAGGCCATAGGGGGTTGGAGTTAAAGAAACTTGTTGGGTACGCCAACATCTCTCCAGCTGCCCTGTCCGCGACCCTAGACGAACTCCTCTCTCAACAGAAGGTGATCAAGTTCGATAAAGAGGCTGAGCGGGTCATCGATGGAGAACTATATGAACACCTCAAGGATGAGATAGTGACGGCCTCGGAGAGGTACCATACCAAAAACCCGCTGAAACCCGGTATCCCCAAGGAGGAACTAAAAAGTAAACTCCCACCGGAGGTGGACGGGAAGCTCTTCAATGCCCTTTTGTCAGGTCTTACGGAAAGAAAGCTTTTAGTGCAGGAGAAGGACAAACTGAGATTATCCGGACATCAAATCGCCCTCCAGGGAAGGCAGCAAGAGCTGGAAGAAAAGATTGAGGAAATCATGCACCGCAGCGGTCTCACCCCTCCTTTGGTGAAGGAATTGGGTGAGCGACTTGGAGCGAGCGAAAAAGAGGTAAAGGAGATCCTTTCGCTGCTTACCAACCGGGAAAAGCTGGTCAAGTTAAAAGAGGAGGTATTCTTCCACCGAGACCCCTTGAATGAGCTGAGAGAAAGGCTGGTCTCCTTTCTCACGGAGAAGGAGAAGATATCCACCCAAGAGTTCAAATCGCTCACTGGTGTTTCCAGGAAATACACCATACCCTTGGCGGAGTACTTCGATGCCATTAAAGTAACCATTAGGGTTGGTGATGAGAGGGTCCTGAGGAGAATGGAACAGGGTAAAAAAACGGGGTAAGGAGTTCATCAGGTGCTGAGTTAATGGCTGCAAAAGCGATTTGAATAAGAGCCAATCCTTTCAAGTTTATAAATTTCAGCCGCAAAGAGAGGAACAAATGAAACAGATAAAGAAAACTGCACTATTCTATTTGACTACTCTATTATTTTGGTTTGCCGTTATTCAAAATTTATGCAATTTTGCCCAAGGAGAAACTCCTCCCCCACCGAACCAAAAACTGTCTGCCGAAAAATGGGTTCTCGAAAAAGTTAAAAGAGGGGAATTGGCTGATCTTAGTAAGCAGTTTCCTGAAGAATCAGATAGGGTGATTAGGGCCTCGTTCCTGGAGAAACTTTTGACGGACTCTATAAAAAACGTAAAAGTTCATCGACATGGGGTGCGGATTGCTCATGCCGTGTTAACTGAACCCGTTGATCTTGTCAACGCAGAAATCCCTCATGAGATA
>CP070817.1:454776-458222 GCA_020344255.1 Deltaproteobacteria bacterium
ATTCCCCTTCGAGGGTATCTCATACATAATATCGAGCATGATGTTTTCCAAGATAGCGCGAAGTCCCCTGGCACCCGATTTCCTCTTCAAGGCCTCCCTGGCCACGGCTAAGAAAGCCCCTTCGGTGAACTCCAATTTTACGTTCTCCATCTCGAAGAGCTTGTTGTACTGTTTGACTAGTGCGTTCTTCGGTCTCTTCAAGATCTCAACGAGGGCCTTCTCATCCAGCTCATTCAGGGTGGCAATGACAGGCAGCCTCCCTATGAATTCGGGGATGAGGCCGAATTTCAGCAGATCCTCGGGTTGGACCTCTTTCAAGATGTCACCGATCTGCTTCTCGTCCTTCCTCTTTATCTCGGCCCCAAATCCTATTCCCTTCACCCCGATTCGTTCCTCAATAATCTTCTCCAGGCCTACAAATGCCCCCCCACAGACGAAGAGGATATCGGTGGTGTCCACCTGGATGAACTCCTGCTGCGGGTGTTTTCTTCCCCCCTTGGGCGGAACACTGGCTGTGGTCCCCTCCAAGATCTTGAGTAGCGCTTGCTGCACACCCTCTCCCGATACATCTCTGGTAATGGAGGGGCTATCAGACTTGCGGGAGATCTTGTCGATTTCATCGATATAGACGATACCCCTAGAGGCACGACTTACGTCATAATCGGCGGCCTGCAGGAGGTTCAAGATGATGTTCTCGACGTCCTCTCCCACATAACCCGCCTCGGTCAAGGTAGTGGCGTCGGCGATGGTAAAGGGCACATCCAGGATCTTGGCCAAGGTTTGGGCCAGCAGGGTCTTCCCAGTCCCTGTGGGCCCGATCAGGACAATATTGCTCTTCTGGATCTCTACATCGTCGATCTTGTTCTTCGTGTATATCCTCTTGTAATGGTTGTGCACTGCCACCGAGAGGATCTTTTGGGCCCTCTCTTGACCGATGACATATTCGCTCAACACCCTCTTGATCTCCATCGGTTTGGGGACTGGGGTCCTGACGAGGGCCCCCTTCTCAAACTCCTCGGCGATGATCTCGTTGCACAATTCGATGCATTCATCGCAGATGTAGACCCGTGGACCAGCGATCAGCTTGCGGACCTGCTCCTGACTCTTCCCACAGAAGGAGCAACACAGAAGCCTTCCTGCCCTTCGCTTATCCATCGCTCTCCCCTTTAAGTCTGAGGTTTTGGCCTTTGGATAACCACCTCATCTATAATACCATACTGTTTGGCCTGAGGCCCGGTCATGTAAAAATCCCTGTCAGTATCCGTCTGGATCTTCTCTAAGGACTGGCCGGTATGCTTCATCATGATGTTGTTCAGTTCTTCGCGCAGCCTCAGGACCTCCCGGGCCTGGATGTCAACATCGGTGGCTGGGCGTTGGAATCCACCCATTGGCTGGTGCAGGAGGATCCGAGAATGAGGCAGGGCATACCTCTTCCCTGGGGTTCCCGCGGCCAAGAGGAGGGCCCCCATGCTTGAGGCCTGCCCCATACAGATGGTGGAGACATCCGGTCTTATGTACTGCATGGTATCATAGATGGCCAGGCCAGCTGTTACCAGTCCCCCAGGAGTATTGATATAGAGATATACATCCTTATCCGGGTCTTCCGATTCGAGGAAGAGCATCTGGGCGATCACGAGGTTGGCGAGATCATCATCGATGGCCATACCCAAGAAGATGATCCTTTCCTTCAGCAGGCGCGAGAATATGTCGTAAGCCCGCTCCGCACGTCCATCCCTCTCTACTACAATCGGTATTAAGTTGGTCATTTCGTTCTTCCCTCACATAGATCTTAGTTATCCGAAACCTCAATCTCCGCCTCGGCGATGAGACGGTCCAAGACCTTTTCCCGCTGCAGCGACCGCCGCAAGATGGCTACGAGGGAGGGATCCTGCTTAAGATCTTGTAAGGTCTTATTGTAGGCCCGAGCCATCTCTTTCAATCTCTCCTCGACCTCCTCCTCCGTAACCTCTATCCCATCCTGCCGCGCAATCTCCTCGAGCAGAAGGGAGGCCTTTACCTCCCGCTCCGCCACCTTCAGGTACTCCTTCCTCAGTGCCCCCTCCTCTTCTGGGGGGAGGTCTCTCTGCTGGGCCGCCAACTTGAATTTGAGGTCTTGGAGGAGCTCTTGCGTCCGCCGCTGCACCAGAGAGGAGGGGACCTCCAGTGTATTCTTTTGCAGGAGTTGGTTTATCACCTCCTGCCCCAATTCCTCTTTGAACTTGCGTTCCTTTGCTCCTTGCAGATCCTTCTTTATCTTCGCCTTCAATTCCTTCAGATCCTTATAGTCCCCCACATCCCTGGCGAACTCATTATTTAGTGGAGGGAGCACCCTTTGTCTGATCTCCTTGACCGTGACCAGAAAGGTGGCCTCTTTGCCGGCCAAGTCCTTACGAGGGTGATCGGGGGGAATGGCCAGCTTTATCTCGTCCTCCACCCCTTTCTTTTTCCCTATCAGGCCATCTTCAAAACCGGGGACCATGGTCCCGGAGCCCACCTCCAACAAGTAGTTCTCCGCCTTCCCGTCTCGTATAGGTCTCGTCCCGAGGAGACCTTGAAAGTCTAAGAGGACCACATCCCCCTTCTTTACCCGATCCCGCCCCTCAACCTGTTTCAACTGGGAATAGGACCCCCGGATCCTCTCCAATTCCTCCTCCACCTCTTCCGATGACACCTCTTCCCTACGCCCCTTCAGCCGTAATCCCTTATACCCTTTTATCTCTATCCTCGGCCTTACCTCTACGACGGCTGAATAACTAAAGGGTCTCTCCGGCGCAAAGTCTCCGGTGTCGATGAGGGGAGGGGCGATGGGCTCAATGGATTCTTGAGAGATGGCCTTGGGGTATGTCTCATTGATCAAATGGGAGATGGTCTTCTCTTTTACATAATCCCCATAGTACCTCTCCAGGACATCCCTGGGGATCTTACCCCGGCGAAAGCCCTTTATCTTGGCTCTCTTCTTGAGGTCCCTGTACAGGGATTCCACCACCTCCTTTACCTGTGGCGGTGGAACCTCCACCTGAAGTCTTTTTTTGGTCGGACCAAGTTCCTCTGAGTTGACCTTCATAGATGTGGCCCTGATCTCCATTTAATGGTGCGAGAGGGGGGATTCGAACCCCCATCCGTCTATGACGGGCTGGATCCTAAGTCCAGTGCGTCTACCAGTTTCGCCACTCTCGCTCTGATTTTGTATTGATACACCTTATTGTCAGTCTGGTGGGCCGTCAGGGGCTCGAACCCCGAACCTACTGATTAAGAGAAGACAACCCCACCTCAATCATTTCAATAAGTTATCGGAACAATTCGCATTTGACGTAATAATAATTACCACAATTAACCCTATTTTGTCAATTGAAAGTGGGAAAATAGTGGGAAATAGGGTAGACCAGGAGGAGGTGCACTAAAAGAAGGGAAGAGGATAATAAATTTGTAAAGATGTCAAGAAAGGG
>CP070817.1:458322-462893 GCA_020344255.1 Deltaproteobacteria bacterium
CCCTTAGAACTCCTCCCACCCACAAACCAGATTTCTCTGATCTGACAGCGGGATGATCTCAGGGCTTCATAGACCGGATTTACCCCATAGATCCAGAACTTCATTGGTTCCCTCTTCTCAATGGCTATCGTACCTGGGAAGCCCTCACTTTGCAAGATTCGGGCAAACTTTTGTGATACCAATGGCTTAATTTAGTCCATTGAGATGTACGGGGCCAATAGTGTCATGGATGTTTTGATCATCGGTGGTGACAATAGTGAAAAAGTGAAACCCTTGGAAGAGCTCAGGGGTAAATCTCTCGCTGATGAAATCGCATACTTCGCCGAATACGACGATACTCCCGATGAGAATGTCTATTCTAGACTCTTATTACCTACTTTTCGTCCCCTTGAAGACCAGGCAGACATTATTGCCACCGAAGGCGAAGGAGTTGGAGATGGCGATATGGATGTCCTTTTTTCTGGCCTCATTGGGGGTGTAATCGAGGTCGCACTCTGGATCGGGCGTGGAGTAGTTGATGGTGGGTGGGATGACCCCCTCATGGAGGGAGAGGAGAGTTGCGATGGCCTCGATCCCCCCTGCCGAGCCCAAACAATGTCCGATCATCGACTTAATCGAGCTCATGGGTATCTCGTAGGCCCTGTTTCCGAAGACTATCTTGATCCCCTTTGTCTCCACCAGATCATTCATAGGGGTTCCAGTGCCATGGGCGTTGATATACTCCACTTCGTTAGGGGAAACCCTCGCCTCTTCCAAGGCCAGGCTGATGGCCCTGGCAATCCCCTCACCCGAGGGTTCAGGAGCCGTGAGGTGATGGGCCTCAGCGCAAACCCCGTAACCCAAGACCTCACCCCATATGCGGGCACCTCTCGCCTTGGCATGTTCCAGCTCCTCCAAGAGCAAGATGCCTGCCCCCTCTCCGAGTGAGAGACCCTGCCGGTTCTTATCGAAGGGCCGACACCCCTCTGGGTCTATGGCCCTGAGGCTATTGAAGCCGGCATACGTCACCTCACAGAGGGAATCGCTCCCTCCGGCAATCATCAACTCCGCTTCCCCATAGGCGATGGCGTCATAGGCGAAGGCAATAGCTGCAGAACTGGAAGAGCAGACGGTGGCCGTCGTTGTCCTCGGGCCGTGCAGATCGAATTCCTGCGCTATATGGTCCGTAGTGGTGGCGAGGGCAAAGGAGACCAGCAGACTGGGGGAAGGCCTTTTGCGGGCACCGGTGTAGATGGCGCGGAAGTACTTTTCCACTGAGAAGATCCCCCCCGAGTCCGCCCCCAAGATGATTCCAAACCTCTCACGTTCTCCGTTGTCCAGTTCGATACCTGAGGACTTCACCGCCTCCCGGGCAGCGATGATCCCGAACTGATCGCAACGGGACAGCCTCCGCAACTCTCTGAAGGGGAAATGTCTCTCTGGCGATAGCCCAGTCACTTCACCTCCATTGTGGCTGCGATATCCCGAGGTGTCAAAGATGGTGATGGGCTTGAGGCCGGTGCGCCCCTCCTTTAAAGACTGCCAGAAGATGGGGAGCTCATTTCCCACCGCGCTCACCACCCCCATACCGGTGATCATGACGCTTCTCTTCCCCAAGGCTCAGAACTCCAATAACACCGCCCGCAGGGGAGAACCATCACCACCTGTGGTGCCCAGTGGTAGTTCGTCCACCCCTTTCCCTCCTTCCAAGAACTGGAGGGGGACGTCTATGTGGGTTCCTGTATAGGTCGCCAGGGTCAATTTGGCCATATTACACCTAGAGCGTTCGATGATGCAGATGGCCTCTGAACGGAAAGGTGCATCCGCTGGGTAGCAGATGACCCCTTTTCCAGGGGGAGGGAGATGTCAATAATCCTCTTGTATTGGACCATGGACTCCTGAGCGTCCCATCGGCTCTATTATGTCGACATCGGGGGGAAGATGCAGCTCGAAACGGGAATTTGGGATGCCAGAGTTTATCCTGATATGATGGTAGGTGATGGTGGTTCGATCGCCATTCTTTTCCACCAGCTGCAACCTCTTGAGCATCCACTTTGAGGTATCGATCCCGAGCCTTATTTCTTGGAAGATGGCAAGGTCCTCTGCGGGGTCCATGTTCAATACTACTTCATCTCTTTTTTCTTCGTGCAGCGATATCCTCTTGCCCAAGGTCTGGAGGGGGTTTTGGAAAAAGAGGAGCCATTTGGCCAGCTGGGGGTTGCCTGCCACATGATAGCGCTGGGCCGCCTTTTCCTCCGGGAAATAGATCCAGAGGGAACCCTTGTTCAATACCGTAATGTTGGGATAGGGAGGATACATCTCCACCCATATCTTGTTAGGCCGCTTAAATCGCATCTTCCCATGCGAGACCACCGGTTCCTTGAAGAGAGAGGAGCTCTTTACCTGGGTGATATCGGCTGTAAAGTCCTCTATGGACTTCTGGGCTTTATTGAGTTGGTCTAAGATATGGGCCAGTTTTTTCCCCTCTTGCTGGGCCCAGGAAGGAATGGCCAAGGGGATCAGGAGGAGCAATAAGAAGAGGAGATAGAAGATCCTTTCTCTCAACTTTCTACCTTTCTGGCAATGGTCGTCTTGCTCACCCCAGGCAACAAGATCTTTCCCCGCGATAAGCGATGGATGACCTCCGCCATGTTGCCGAAGAGGATTCCTGCCACTTTCCCTGCCAGGTCTGGGGGGTTGGTAAAATTCCCGACAAAGGTCTTTATCGCTTGAAATCCCGCCTTTGTCAAGGCCCTCTGCATGGTTTGGGGGGAGAAATCGCTGAGATGGAAGGGGAGATGGTAAAGGTGGTTCTTGATCCTCAGGAGGGAGAGGATATCCTTTATGGGGGTCGTGTGAGGGTAACGCAACAAGATCATCCCCTCGGGCCGCAAAATCCTGTGGACCTCTTTGAGGAATGCCAGGGGATCTGAAAGGTGCTCCATTGCATAAAAGGCGGTGACCACGCCAAACTCCCCCTCCTGGAAAGAGGTATTCTCCCAAGGCTGAAGGAGGATGGGAAGTTCCCATCTATCCCGGCCATATCGTACCCCTGTCGGGGAGACTTCTACCCCCGTGACCTTCCACCCCCTCGCCTGCATCAGGGCGAGAAAAAAGCCATATCCCGCTCCCACATCTAAGATTCTCCCCCGGGGGATATATTGCTCGATGAGATCCGCCCCCTTCCTGAAAACAGGCTCCATCATCTTCCCCCAGGCCTCGATCTCGATGTTCCCTTCGGGGAGATAGGTTTGGTAGGCCTCTCGTAGTTCCTGTGGTGAGGGACGCGGGTTTTGGTAAACAAAACCACATGAGGAACAGCGAACCATGACATAATTATCCTCCTGGTGCAGTCTCTTTGCTTCGTAGTCTCCGCAGAGGGAGCAAGAGATCCACTCCACCCCCTATCTCCTATTGGCCAAGAAGGCCACGACTTCCAACAGAACGGCCCTGACGGCCTTCTCACAAGATCTGCCCCACGCCATTCCATGCTCGGACTGCTTTTCCAAGAAACCACCTTCCGGGAGGCCACTCCCTTCTGCTGTAACGCTCTATCTTCCTATCTTATGGCGGTAGATAACCTTAGCTGCAGACTCGGCGTTTCTCTCCATGGCGTAATCCACCGTGTCCGCACGGCCAGTAGAGGTGGTCCTCAGGTCAGTCTCATATATGACCTTCCCACTCTCCCTATCGACGAACTGATAGTGGGCAGCGAAGGCGGCGGTCCCGGTCCACTCACCACCTGGGATAAAGGAACGCCCTATACGTCTCCGTACAGACGGCTTGGTGTACTCTTTTACCTCTCCTTTGATGAGAAGGACCTTCTTTCCCGCGGGGATCTCCTTCGTCCCCTCTTTGACTACCATATCAAAAAGGTGGTATTTCTGAGAATACCTGCGGAGCTGGTAGACTATCTTTTCGGCGATCTGAGTACCTGCCATATCCGGGGCGGGGACATTAGTGGGAACCTCAAACTCTTGGATCGACGCTGCGTCATAATCCTTGAAAAACAATTCTGCGCCCATGGCCATGCCACTGCCAACTAGGACCATGGCTAATACCCCAAAAACCCCCAAAAACCTGCCCATCTTCATACCCCTTCCTCCTTTTCTCTATTTTTATTTTCGACCTGTCACCTTTTTTCCACTTTACAGGGAGAACCCACGTTCACATGGTATCCACCTGTCGTGACTTCTTAACACGAAAAGGTGAAATCATTCGGCCCTCCGACGGTTTAGTACGACTCAATCCACATCTCAATGGCCTGGGGATAAATCCTCCATCTCGGCAGGGCCGAACGCTGGAGCAACTTGTTACATTCATCCAGGGTGAAGGAGGCCTTGAGCGATTTCCAGAGCCCTTCCCTCGCCCTCTCCTCCCTAATCAGGAGGTGCCACAAGAGGTTAAAAAAGGTGGCCAGGGGTTTAGAAGAATCCCGACGGAGATCCACCATAACAAACGTCCCTGCATCTTTCAAGACTCTGGCGACCTCGTTCAAGAAGGGGAGGGGGTCTTCCAGGTGGTGAATAGTGTTGACACAGAGGACCAGGTCCATGGTCCTCTCCGTCAGCGGTAGGGCATAAGCAGAGCCA
>CP070817.1:462993-466852 GCA_020344255.1 Deltaproteobacteria bacterium
AAAGGAGATAAAGGAGGGAGATTCGACACCTCTGATCGTCCATACCCACAGTTCCAAGGCAGGTATTGTAGGGAGATGGGCGGCAAGATGTGCGGAGGCAGACGTCATTATCCATAGCATTCATGGCTTTGGCTTTCACGACTATCAGCCTCCCCCCATCAGGGCCCTCTTTATTTTTTTGGAAAAGGTGACCGCCGGGATAACCGATGCATTCATAGCCGTGTCCAGGGCTAATATGAAACAGGGGGTGGATCTGGATATCTTCCCCCCAATGAAGGTAATCCTCATTAGGAGCGGGATCGAGCTAGAGGAGTTCAAGGGGTTGAGGGTCAACGGGGCGGAGAAGAAGGCGGAATTAGGAGTTGACCCCACCCTTCCCTTAATTACTCTGGTTGGATGCCTCAAGCCCCAAAAGGCACCTTTGGATTATGTAGAGGTGGCCCACCTGGTCCTTCAGAGAAAAGAGGCGGATTTCATCCTGGTAGGGGATGGGGTATTGAGGCAGAAGGTGGAGAAGAAGGCCGAGGAGTTAGGTATAAAGGAGCAGTTCAGACTCCTTGGATGGCGGAGGGATGTCCCCGAGATCCTGGCCGCCACCGACATCTTTGTGCTCACCTCTCTGTGGGAGGGGCTTCCTCGCGTCTTACCTCAAGCCATGGCCATGGGTATACCAATCATGGCCACCAGGGTTGATGGAACGCCTGAAGCGGTAGTGCATGGGGTGAATGGCTTGCTGGCCGAACCCAGGAGCACAGGGGAGGTGGCTGAAGGGGTGGTGCATCTCCTGAATCACCCCCAGGACGCGAAGGTTATGGGAGAGCGGGGGAGGGAGATGGTGAGTGAGTTTGACATCTGGAGCATGGTCACGGAACAAGAGGAACTCTACCAGAAGCTGCTGAAGGAGAAGGGATGGGAGGTTGGATAAGCGGGATGGGTTTATTTTTTAGCTTTATCCTCGGGACAGTCGTGGGGAGCTTTCTCAACGTCTGCATCCACAGGCTTCCACGGGAGAAATCCATCGTATCCCCCTCCTCGCACTGTCCCCATTGCGGAACTCCCATCCATGTTTACGACAACATCCCTCTAATCAGTTTCATCCTGCTGCGGGGCAAATGCAGGGCATGTAAGGGCCCTATCTCCATTCGTTATCCTTTGGTGGAGCTCCTTACGGGACTTTTTTCCCTTATCTTCTTTTTCCGTTACGGCATATCTACCCTTTATCTGATATATTTTATCTTTTTTGCCTCCCTCACGGTGGTGAGCTTCGTCGATCTTTCCCACAGGATTATTCCGGATGTAATCAGTCTGCCAGGGATCTTAGCGGGCATAGCTTTCTCGTGGCTCCATCCTGAGTTATCGCTCAAGCATTCCATCATTGGGGTCTTCTTAGGAGGAGGGACACTCTATCTGGTAGCCAGTGGTTATCACTTGGTAACCAAGAGGGAAGGGATGGGGGGAGGGGATATAAAACTTCTTGCCATGATCGGAGCCTTCATCGGGTGGAAAGGGGTATTGTTCACTATTCTGTGCAGCTCGTTCGTCGGAGCTGTGGTCGGTGGAGTATTGATCCTCATCTCCTCGGAGGCTGACAGCAAATACGCCGTCCCCTTTGGCCCATTCCTCTCCTTAGGGGCGATCATGTATATCTTATGGGGCGAAACTCTGATCAACTGGTACCTGGGATTCCTGAGGGGGATTACTGGTTGAGGTATGCCGATGAAGTGGCTTTTGCGTAAGATTCGCATGGGACTCAGGACGGAAATCGTCCTCAACATTGCTCTGTTGGTAGTGGCGTTTCTCCTGTTGATAGGCTTTACGGTGCTTAATGTGACCGAGAAGGAGATTCTGGAGCAAAAGAAGGCGGGGGGGCATATAATCCTCTCCTCATTGCTGAGAGGGATCGCCACCGTCGAGGGAGATAATTGGTATCAAAATCCCAATATATCGAGGATCCTCACCGGTTTTGCTCAGCTGAAGGAGGCAGAGGGGATTTGGATAGTCGGCAGAGACCTGCGGCCCTTGGTCACCAGGGGGAGAGGGGAGAGATATGGTAAAGATCTGCGCAGGGCCATGTCCCAGGGTACGGAGGAGGTAAGGGTGGAGAGGAGTGGAACCCTCTGGTGGTCTTTCTACCGGAGGCTCATATTGACGGCTCCCATCAGAAGGGGGGGGAAGGTGATAGGAGGGGTGCAGGTGTCCTTTTCGTTAGTTGATGTAACAGATAGGCTGGTGGCCTTCCGGAGGTTGGTCCTCATCTTGATCTTGGCGGACTCCTTGGTCTTAGTCACCTTTGGGATCTTTCTCTTGGCCCGGGTGGTGGTAAATCCTCTGAAAAGATTGGTAGAGGTGGCGCAGCGGATAAGGGAAGGGGAGTTGAACCGGAGGGCGCAGGTGGAATATGAAAACGAAATAGGACAGTTAGCGAAGGCCTTTAATCAAATGGTGGAGAAATTGGCCGCCAAGCAGAGAGATTTGGAGAAAACGATCAAGAAATTAAGGGAGACGCAACAGGAACTTTTACAGTCAGAGAAATTGGCATCAGTGGGTAGATTGGCCTCTGGGGTGGCTCATGAGATAGGGAACCCGTTGACCTCGGTTTTGGGTCACACCGAGATCCTGCGCAAGAAGTTGAAGGATGATAAGTCCCTTTTGGACTTAGTGGAAAGGACCAAGAGGGAGACGGAAAGGATCCATCGCATTATCAAAGACTTGTTGCAATTCTCCAGACCCCCCACGTCACAGATAGAAGATGTCGATGTACATCGGATTATTCAAGACTGTCTGAATCTGGTAACCGTTCAAAAAGGCTTCCAGGGCATTGATATTGACCTCTCTCCCAGAGATGACGTTCCGCCCGTCAGGGGGAACAGCGATCAATTACAACAGGTCTTGGTTAATATATTGATAAACGCTGCCGATGCTATGCCTCAAGGTGGGTCCATATCCATTAGGATGGGGGAAGAGGATGGGTGGGTGACCATCTCCATAAAGGACACGGGAGAAGGGATCTCTGCCCAGGATCTCGATAAGATCTTCGATCCCTTCTACACTACCAAGTCACCGGACAAGGGAACGGGGCTGGGTCTCTCCATCTCCTTAAAGATCATTGAGGACTTCGGGGGGAAGATAAAGGTGGAGAGCAAGAGGGGTAAAGGTGCGGAGTTCACTATTTTTCTCAAGAAAGGATCTGGCTAGCGGAATTATATCGACTGCCGATTTTTGGTACGAGAGGGCGATATCGAGTTTTCTCCCACTGGGTAGAGAGGAGAACGAAGAGTTAAAAAGAAAGGGGGTAGGCCCCCTCCACAAAAATTGAGTGTTAAATCATCTCTCGCCCCGTGCCGAAGGCCTTTCTATTTAAGTCATGGAGCCTTTTGGGGAGGCGTGCCAGAAGGCAGTTCAGCCAGACATCCCCATCAATATCCAATAGCTTGGAGAGGGCGCCCAAAAGCACCACATTGGCGGCCCGAGCATTTCCCAGCTCGGAGGCCATCTCTGTGGCCTTGATGAAGTGGACCTGTTGAAAATTCTGTTGTAAGGTCTCCTCAATATCCTGAGGATACTCCATCTCCCCTAAATTCACGGCCGGGGGATTGATCTCGATATCGTCCACCAAGATAACCGTGGCGGGGTTGCAGTAATTGAGCCATCGTAACGTCTCCAATTTCTCCGCCATAAAGAGATAATCTACGTCCCCCATCTTGATAATCGGGGAGTAAACCTTTTTCCCATAGCGGACATGGCTGCTCACCGCGCCTCCCCTCTGGGCCATCCCATGCACCTCACTCTTTTTGACGTCAGAGCCTGCTTCTAAAAAGGTGTCGGCCATAACATCGCTGACCAAGATCACCCCCTGGCC
>CP070817.1:466952-471997 GCA_020344255.1 Deltaproteobacteria bacterium
CTGGTAGCATTGAGGGCATCCTCCACCCGGGCCTTCCTCTCCTTCATCTCGGTCTCGGTAGCCGCACCAACGTTAATGACCGCCACTCCACCGACCAACTTGGCCAGCCGCTCCTGCAGCTTCTCGCGGTCGTAGTCGGAGGTGGTCTCCTCGACCTGGGTCCTGATTTGTTTGACCCTCCCCCCAATATCGTCTCTCGTGCCAGCCCCTTCTACGATGGTAGTGTTGTCCTTGTCGATGTGGATCTTCTTGGCCGTGCCAAGGTCATCGAGGGAGACGTTCTCCAACTTGATCCCCAAATCCTCGGAGATCATACGCCCACCGGTGAGGATGGCGATATCCTCCAACATGGCCTTGCGGCGATCCCCAAAGCCAGGGGCCTTGACAGCCGCGCACCTGAGGGTACCCCTGATCTTGTTCACCACCAGGGTGGCGAGGGCCTCTCCCTCAACATCCTCGGAGATGATCAAAAGGGGCTTCCCTATCTTGGCGATCTGCTCCAACAGGGGCAACAGATCCTTCATGCTGCTGATCTTCTTCTCATGGATCAGGATATAACACTCCTCGAGGTCGGCCTCCATCTTTTCAGGGTTAGTGACAAAGTAAGGGGAGAGATAGCCGCGGTCGAACTGCATACCCTCCACCACCTCGAGGGTGGTCTCCATTCCCTTGGCCTCTTCTACGGTTATGACTCCTTCCTTGCCTACCTTGCTCATCGCCTCCGCGATGATCTCCCCGACAGTCTCATCATTGTTGGCCGAGATGGTCCCCACCTGGGCGATCTCCTTTTGCTCTTTGGTGGGTTTGCTCATCTTCTCCAACTCGTCCACCACTGCCTTGACCGACGAGTCGATTCCCCTCTTGACTTCCATGGGATCAGCCCCGGCAGCCACTACCTTAACCCCGTCGCGATAAATGGACTCGGCAAGCACTGTGGCGGTAGTAGTCCCATCACCTGCCACATCGCTGGTCTTGCTGGCCACCTCTTTGACCATCTGAGCACCCATGTTCTCGAACTTGTCCTCCAACTCGATCTCTTTGGCAACGGTAACCCCATCCTTGGTCACTGTTGGGGAGCCCCAGCTCTTCTCCAAAATCACATTTCTCCCCTTTGGCCCCAACGTAATCTTCACGGCGCTGGCCAAGATATCGATCCCGTGCAAGACGGCATCGCGTGCCTGCTGGTTAAACTTTACTTCTTTGGCAGCCATTATTCACTCCCTCCTTTGCTGAAATTTAGTCTTCGATGACCCCCAATATGTCATCTTCACGCATAATGAGGTGTTCCTCACCATCGATGTTTATCTCCGTGCCCGCATATTTGCTGAATAAGACCTTATCTCCTGCCTTGACGTCCAAGGGGACAACAGTGCCATCCTCCTTTACTCTCCCTTTGCCAACAGCGACGACCCTACCTTCCATCGGCTTTTCCTTGGCGGTGTCCGGAATAATAATTCCTCCCTTACTTGTCTCTTCCTCCTCGAGGCGTTTGACCAAGACTCTGTCCTGCAAAGGTGTAATCTTCATAGTACAAACACCCTCCTTTCTTTTTTATTCGATACCCTTGTCAAATAAGGGATAGTCTCCAAGTCCTAGAAAATTTTTAACAAATATAATTACGCCCCCACCCTTTGTCAAGGGAATCACCAAAAAAATTTCCCTCCTATAGTTCGAACTCTTCTTCCTTCCTCATCTTCTTGAGCTTACTCTCCAGCCCCATCTTCTCCCTCTGTTCCTGACACTGCACACAGTATTTGGTAAAGGGAAGGACCTTCAATCGCTTCAGCTTGACGGCTCTGCCACACTCCTCGCAGTAGCCGTAGGTCTCCTCCTCCAGCCGATCCAGGGCATCCTCTACATTTCGCAGTCGCTCTATATACATGTTCAAGATGGTGTAGTCTATGTCCTCATCCAGATCGAGCTGGGACAGGTCCCCTATGTCCATGGTGGATATAGTGGACATTCGAGGATCCTCATCCAATTTGGTCCCCATCTCCTGGGCGATCTTCTGTAAGGCCTCGTCTCGGAGTTCGATGAGTATCTTCCGCAACTCCTGTTTCCTCTCCTGCTCCTCTCTCGGCATCCCTCTTACGCCTCCTTCCCTTTCATTGTCTCTCCCAGCCTCTCCCTGGCCTCAGCAATCCCTTCTCTGTCACCGATCTTCTCAAAGGCCTTGAGGGCAAAGAAGCATTTTCCCTTTTCCAGCGCCTTTTTCCCCAGCTCCCTCCAATTCTCGGGCGAGATATCCTCTTGCAAGAATTCCATTGTACGATTGAAGAGGAAGAGGTCCCCCTCCTCCAGGGCTATCTCCCGTATGTGTAAAAGTCCTTCCTTATAGCACGCCTGGCCAAAAAATTCTACTGCATCGTTCGGCCTCCCCTCTTGCAGATAGAGATGGCCATATTCTTTCAAGACATCTGCTGGGGTATTCTGCCCGTAGAGGATATTCCTTCTTTTGAGAGGACCGGGTAGCTTGGACATAGGACTGTATAGCCTCAAAGGGATATTGCTTTAATAGCCGTTATGTTTGATCACCATCTTTACCTCTACGATCCACCCACCTCAGTGATCGGAACCCCTTTCTTGCCCAAGAGCCTGCCCAACCCCCTCCCCTTCCCCATCTTTTCGAGAAACTTTATGCTCTCCTCAATATCCTCTCTTCGGCGCATGTTCAAGATCAGAGGGTGATGTTTGGTTAACCGTTGGATCTCACCCATAATACCTTTTAAATCAACATTTCCTTTCCCCAAAGGGAGATGTTCATCAGCTCCCCCTCGGTTGTCATGGAGGTGAAAGAGGAGGATATATTCGGCCATGAATCTTATGTATTGCCGCAGATCTAAACCCCAGGTGTAGGCATGGCCTAAATCAAGAAGGGCCCCCAAGTGAGGAGATCCCAATCTCTTCAAAATGTACAGGTGTTCTTGGGGGGTGGCGACCAATCGATGAGCCGTCCCCCTCGGACTGTTCTCTATGGCCAGCATTACCCCCATGCGGCCTGCCATCCTCGCCATCACGTTGAGGCTGGTCAGGAGATTGATCCGGGAGTTCTTCATATACATCGGGGGGTAATCCTTGGGTAGCCTACCGGGGTGGATGATCACTATCTTTGCCCCAATCTTGGCGGCGAATTTTATAGACTCGACGGTCTGACGGATGGACGCCTTTCTGATCAATGGGTTTAGGCTGGCTAGGTTAATGTCGTAGACAGCGGTGTGGATGATGGGTTCCAGAGAAAAGGAGGTGAGCTTTTCTCCTATTCTCTCCGTTTCCTTTTTGCCTATGTCCTGAGGAAAAGCATAAGGCCTTTCACTCCTTATCTCCACATAGTTTAACCCAAGGGAGGCGGCGAAGACAAGAAAGCCTTCCAACCCCTCCTCCATAAGGGGGAAGGTGGCGATCCCCAAATTTTCCCTGGACCACAACCTCTCCATAAACTTCCCTTTGGGACCCCCGTCAGGTTAAAAAGTGCGGGAATTTCTCTCCCCATCAGAGGGTTCTTAATCCTTTCTCCCCCCATTTACCAATTAACCCTGAGGCGCTGGTCTAACAACTGTCTTTGACTTTCCCCCATTGAGAGTAAAGCTCTAAGCCATTCGGGTAGTGAAGACTTCTTCCTCTATTTCTTCTCCCACCTTCACCTCGCCCTCGACCAGGAACTCCTCGATCAGCCTCCTCGCCTCTTTCTCATCCATCTGAATCGGGGGATGCTTCATTGTATAGGCTGAGATGGAGATCAATACCCCCTTTTCACCCCGTTCCCTCGCGATCTTGCAGTAACGAATGGCATCAATGGTCACACCCCCGCTATTCGGGGAATCCTCTACGGACAGGCGAAGTTCAATGGTCAATGGTACCTCTGCAAATCCTACGCCCTCCATGCGGAGGAAACATACTTTACTATCATTCTGCCAGGGGATGTAATCACTGGGGCCGATATGGATATTCTCATTGTCCAAGCGGATGTCCAGTTGCGATTGCACCGCCTCAGTCTTGGATATCTTCTTGGATATCAAACGGCTGCGGTTAAGCATATTGAGGAAGTCGGTGTTCCCACCCACATTCAACTGGTATGTCCTTTCCAATTTCACCCCTCGTTCCTCAAAGAGCTTCGTTAAGGTACGATGTATTACTGTAGCCCCTAATTGCGACTTGACATCATCCCCGATAATAGGGATACCCCTCTCCTCAAATCGCCTGGCCCAATTCTGGTCAGAGGCAACGAAAACAGGTATGCAGTTGATCAAACTTACCCCCGTCTCCAAACAGCACTCGGCATAAAACCTGGTAGCCTCCTCAGACCCAACTGGCATATAGTTCATCAATATCTCAGATCCTGACTCCCGCAGGACCTTAACCACATGGCATGGCTTCTTATCTGCTAACGCAAAAGTCCTATGCTCCGGATAATCCCTCATATGTTCGGAAACCCCATCCAATACTGGCGCCATCTGAACGATTACTTGGCTAGGGGGCATATCTGGCCAGATGACCTTGGTACAGTTGGGAGGTGCAAAGATTGCCTCATGAAGGGGCCTGCCCACTTTTCTCTTGTCTATATCAAAGGCGGCGACAATCTCTATGTCACCTGGCAGATAGCCTCCCATCTCCCAGTGCATTAATCCCAGGGGGATTGCCTCCGCACTCTGTCTATAATATTCAATCCCCTGAAAGAGGGAACTGGCACAATTCCCTACCCCCGCAATGGCAACTCTGATGTTCTCCTCCACTATTAACACCCCCCTTTTTGACAACTGAGAAAAGAAGATAAAAAGATAAAGAAGAGATATCCCTCTCCAATGGGACCCCAATAAAATAATACTCAATTTTACCTCTTGTCAAGCTTAAAATTACTGGAGTTTCCTGAGTTTTTGTAACTATGATATCCATTAAGCCAAAGATGTTGCTGAAGCTATTCTGCGTGTTGTCGAAAAATCTATTTATTATCAAGGACTTCGAGACTCTTCATCTCTTAATAACAAACTTTGGATTTGATTCAGTACATCCCACTTATTTTTTCCCCAAAGTTATTGTGTATCAAGGAC
>CP070817.1:472097-475070 GCA_020344255.1 Deltaproteobacteria bacterium
GGGTAAATCCTGACAAAATGAGGTCTCATATCGATCACATCCTCTACTGTTGTGGCGAACTTCTCCGGTGTGTCCCCTGGCAATCCGACCATAAGCTGGATACCCACCTCAAAGTCCCGCTGAAGGAGCTCCCTTACGGCTCGTTTCACCTCCTGCCTTCCGTATCCCCTCCGCGAGAACTTGAGGACCTCGTCGTCCGTAGACTGGACCCCCAGCTCAATGGTGATTACCTTCTCTGATCTGAGGAGCTCCAGGACCTCGGATGAGATATAGTCTGGACGGGTGGATAATCGAAGGGAACGGACTTTTCCCTCCCTCAGAAAGGGGGCAACGCTGCGCAAAAGCCCCTCTTGGATCCCTAAGGGTAGGGCGGTGAAACTCCCTCCATAAAAGGCCACCTGCACCGTTTTGACACCTTGTCGTTTGCGTGCACCGACCGTCAAGTACCATTCGATCTCTCTGTGAACCTCCTCGGGGCTGGGGAGGGTGGTTGTAGGACGGGCTACCCGGTTTTGATCGCAGTATACACACCGGTGGGGACATCCGAAATGGGAGATGAAGATGGGGATTATGAATCTCTTACCCTCCACCCCTCAATCCTCCCGTAGTAACTCATAGGCCTCTTTGGCGGCCCGTTGCTCGGCCTCTTTTTTACTCCTTCCCTTTCCCCTTCCATAGACCGTCCCACCGATGGAGATGGTCACCTCAAAGGTCTTGTCGTGGTCAGGTCCTTCTTCGCCGGCCACGGTATAGGAGGGGGTGGTGTTCAGGTATCGTTGGCTATATTCCTGGAGCTGGGTCTTGAAGTCCTCGTCCGTTAATCCCCTTTCCAACTCCTCCAAGTGAGGGGTGTATAATTGTTCTATCACCCGGAAGGCCCCCGTATACCCGCCATCCAAATAGACAGCGGCCGCCAATGCCTCCATGCCGCCAGCCAAGATGGAGTCTTTCTCCCTCCCCCCAGTCTCCTCCTCCCCCCGGCCCAGCTGGAGAGCCTCTCCCAATCTAATTTCTCGGGCAAGGGAGGATAGGGTCGCCTCCCTGACGAGAGATGCTCGTGCCTTGGATAGTCCGCCCTCGTCGAGGTTGGGAAAGCGGGCCAGCAGGAGATGGCTTACCACTAACTCTATAACCGAGTCGCCGAGAAACTCCAACCGTTCGTTGTCTTCCTGTAGTTCATTGTTCTGACAGAGAGAGGACCGGTGGGTGAGGGCCTGGAGTAAGAGCTGAGGATCCCGGAAACGGTAAGAGATGCTCTCTTGCAAGTCATTTAACAGAGACAACTTTTTGACCTTGGATTATCTCCACCCGGGTGGCCTTCAAGAACCCCCTATCTTTGACATAGAAGACCTTTATGGTTTCCCCAATATTGGGATAGCGATGGGGATAGTAGATGGTTCTCCAACCGTAATAGAAGGTATAGGTCTTCCCCGTCTGATCGCTCTTGACCACGAGAGTCCCTCGGCGAAGGGCATTGGTCTGAATGGAGAGGACCTTTCCCTGTACCTCATTGGGGCCTATCTCCTCGGCTTGCGCGATCTTGATAGGGGAAAAGATGGTCCCGATGCCTGTTCCTGCCAGAAAAAATATCAGTATGAGGACCAATATCGTCATTCTTCGTACCTTTCCGTGCATTATAAGACCTCCGTTGTTCAGGCTCTATTCACAAGATATATAACAAATCGGCACCATGAAGTCAAAAAAACGTCATACTTATTGACTTGCCGGGGGTATTGTCTCTAAAATAAGCTGGATGTCTATTGTTCCTGCTGTTACCCAAGACAGAGCGCTTATCCTTGAGAAGGTCGTCAAGGCCTTGGAGGAAAGGTATGGGATTCCGGGCAAAGATTCGTCTTCTGACCCCTTAGAGGTACTGATTTCCACCGTTCTCTCCCAGAACACCAATGATCAAAATCGTGATTTGGCCTACGAGGGATTGAAGCAGAGATTTCCTCAGTGGGAGGCAATTCTGGAGGCAGATCTGGAGGAGATAGCCGAGGCCATCAAGGTGGGGGGGCTGTCCCAGCAGAAGGCGGGCAGGATCAAGGATATCTTGCATTGGGTGCGGGAGACATGGGGGAGACTGAGTCTCTCCCCGATCTGTGAGTTGGGGACAGAAGAGGCCACGGAAGTGCTTCTCGGTTTGAGAGGGGTGGGTTTTAAGACCGCTTACTGTGTATTGGCATTCGGCTGTGGAAGGGGGGTCTTCCCGGTGGATACCCATATCCTGAGGATCACGAAGCGCCTAGGGTTGATCGCAGCCGAGGTGACGGCAGAGAAAGCCCATGGACTTCTGGCTCCTTTAGTCCCAACCGGTAGAGCCATCTCCCTGCATCTCAATCTCATCAGATATGGGAGAGAGATCTGTCGGGCACGCCAACCGAGGTGCGGCCTGTGTTTCTTTCCGGAACTTTGCACCCTCCCTGTGGAGCAGAGGGGTGAAAGAGGAGTGGTTGGAAGATAACGGTAATCGCTGTGGGATCGGGCAGCTCCTGCACCTGACGAAAAGGGCCTGGGAGAAGGGCGAGGAGCTCCTTGTCTCCGGATTGGCGGGAGGGGTCAAGGGATTTTTCACCAGCCTCTTGCACAGGGAGCTGTCGCCTCTGCTGGCCGTCACCGCTGATCAAGATGGGGCAGAGGCCTTATGGGAGGACATCCTCTTCTTTACCCCTCCTGAGGAGAGGAGTGAAGTTCTCCTCTTCCCATCTGATGGCATCTCTCAGGTTGGCCTCCTCCCTCCCTGGGGTCTCTATGCCCAAAGGATGAGGGCACTGCGGCTGCTGGGTGAGGGGAGGGCGTCCGTGGTCGTCTGCCCCATCCAGGGGCTCCTTGGCAAGGTAGTCCTTAAGGAGGCCCTCATCTCCTCCCTGATAAGAGTTGAGGCGGGGGAGGAGAGGGATAGGGAGACCTTGGTAAGGGAACTCATATCTCTGGGCTATAGTCGGGTGGAGATGGTGGAGGAGAGGGGGGAGA
>CP070817.1:475170-480300 GCA_020344255.1 Deltaproteobacteria bacterium
CGATATCCCCAGAATGGGTAATAAAATGACACTGATAACCAAGGCCCCCGCGGCGGAGCCCACAAGATCGACGCCATTGATCAGGCCCCCTATCCTCCCGATCTCGGTCCTCTCTCCTAGGTAGACCTTGTTAGCCAACGGGAAATGCACACCACCGAGGAATCCAGCCAGCAGGGTCAGGAAGGGAAAGATCGTCTCCATGAGAGGGGAGAGGGAGGGGGGGAAGACACCTCGGTGCAACCCCATAATGAGCAGAAGTACACCGAGAGCATAAAGCACCACTCCTGTCTGGACCATGAGCAGAGAGCGCAGGGGCTTTTTTACCTTTCTCAGGACAGCTGTGATCATCCACCCACCCAAGGCGAGCCCGATCATGTAGGCGGTGATGATTATCCCGATTTTATAGTAGAGATAGCCATAGATGATCTGAAAAGCGAGGATGAGGATGACCTCTAAGGCGATCTCCGAAAACCCCGTGATTGCAACGGCCCATAGAAGAGGCGCAGAGGAGGAAGACCTCCTCCCCCTCCATAAGAGAATAACGGTGATGACGGCGAAAAGGTACAAGAGCCACTCCACCCTCATGCCCAACATCCACAAAAACCACTTCTTTAACAGAGGGGTATATTGGGCACTCCACAGGACGATATCGTAAAAATAACAGATGGGATGCAAGTCCTTATTTATCCCCGCCGCTCTCCCGCGCTCCAAGACGGATTGGAGATAATGGACTCTCTCGGGTGAAAGGTTGAACAGGATATAATATTCGCGAACATACCGGAGTCTTAGCTCCCTCAGGTGAGCCCGTTGGACCAGAATCCGTGGATCTGTGACCAGAATCCCCTCCGTCCTGGCTCCGAGAAACCTGGCCGCAGGACCTGGGAGAACTACGACTTCAGGGAAGATCTGCTTCATGGTCCAGTAGATTGAGCTCAAGAACTGAGCCAAGGTATGACCGATGACATTCTCCGATGAACTAACGGAGAGGTAAAAGACCCCCTCCTTATGAATAGCCCTCTTCACCTCAGCGAAAAACTCTTCCGTATAGCAGCGGTTGAGCTGGGCGGTGGTCGGATCGGGCAGATTTAAGATGATCGCATCATACCTCTCCTTCCCTCTCTGGACAAACCTCCGTCCATCGGTGTAAATTATCTGTACCCTTGGGTCATCCAGGGACGACGTGGCCTCAGGAGGGAGATGTCTCCTCCCCGTCTTGATCAATTGCGGATCCAATTCCACGTAATCCAAGCGACGGATAGAGGGATGCTTTAAGACCTCTTCCACTAGACCGCCAACCCCTCCCCCGACCAAGAGGACCTCTGTCGGTCCTGGATGTTCCAAGAGGGCGAAGTGGACCGCTTCTTCGGCTGTCATGGGATCGGGATAGGTGAAGTTCCATACCCCGTTTTCGAAGAAGTTCATCTGGGGGCCATCGCTAATCACGGTGATGTTGCCATAGATGGTATCCTTAGTAGCGATTACTTCATAGCCCTTCCACCCCCACGCCTTGGAGATGAGGTTAAGCTTTCCCCCATAGAAAGCAAGGGTACCAAGGAGGAGACATATCCAGAGGATGGCCAAAGGCCGTAGTCTCCGACAGAGGAGGAAAGATGAGAGCGACAAGAGGGCGGCGGTGAGCAGGACAACCTGCCAAGGATTCAAAAAATGGATCAGGAGATAACTGAAGGCCACCCCTCCTATCCCTGCGCCCAAGGCCTCATAGACATAGACCACCCCTACCGAACGCGCCTCTTTTCCGAGAATCTCTCCGAGCAGACTGCAGCCCAGAGAGAAGAGGAAACCCGAGAAAAGGCAAAAGGGGATGAGGAGGAGAAAGATCCCTATAACCATCTGCGGCAAAGAGGCGATCTCTCCCACAGGGACCCCCATGAAGGGGCGTAGATACCGGGCCAGCAAGAAACTGGCTGGAAGGAGAAAAGCGAGTATCAACTGAAACAAGGCAAAAAAGGAGGCTTTCCCCTCGATACGATCGGAGATCACCCCCAAAACGGCACTCCCTACCGCCGTCCAGAGCAGCCAGGCCGATAACATCACCCCCGTTGAGAGCTCATTGCCCGAAAAGACCACCATGAGCTCTCGGAGCAGGAGGATTTGTGCCAGCAGGGCCCCCAACCCCATGACGAGGAAGGCAATTACTGCCCTTCCCCTTTCCTCAACCACCTCTCCCTCTTCCGGCTATCACTAAGGTAATCTCACCCTTAATTTGCCTCCCCCCCAATCCCTCTACAACCTCGGTTATTCTCCCCCTGATCACCTCTTCGTACAATTTGGTCAATTCTCTGGCCACGACAATGTGCCGATTCCCGCACATATCGCTTAAATCTTTCAGGGTGCGATAAAGGCGATGGGGGGATTCGTAGAGGATGATGGTCCCCCGCAATTCCTTCATCTCCTCTAACCTCCTCCTCCTCTTAGCTCCCTTAGGAGGGAGAAACCCGAAGAAGTGGAAGGAGTCGGTTGGAAGTCCCGATACAGCGAGGGCTGCAATGAGGGCGGAGGGGCCGGGGATACATATCACCTCTACCCCTTTTTCGATGGCGCGCTGTACCAGACGGAACCCAGGATCGGAGACACCGGGAGTGCCTGCATCGGAGATCAACGCTATCTCTTCGCCTTCAATGAGTCTCTTAACGAGCACCTCCTTCTTGCTCGGCTCATTATGCTCAAAAAGACTCGTGAGGGAAGCCTTTATCCGATACCGCCCCAGGAGTTTCTTGGCCCTCCTGGTATCCTCAGCGGCGATCAAATCCACCTGGCGCAAGACCTTGATGGCACGGATGGTGATATCCTCTAAATTACCGATCGGGGTGGAGACCACGTAGAGTCTCCCTTTCCTCTCCACCATAGGGGCTAATCCCCCCTCTCCCCCTTGCTTTCCTCCCAGAGGGCATCCATCTCGGCCAGAGATATCTTATGAAGCACCTTTCTCTCTTCTCCCACCCTCTTCTCTATGTATTGAAACCTCTCGGCAAACCTATCTGTGGTTCTCCGCAGGGCATCCTCAGGATCTACGCCCACAAACCTGGCAAGATTTACCAGAGTAAAGAGGACATCCCCAAATTCGTTCCTTATCTTTTCTTTCTTCCCCTCTCGCAAGGCCTCCCGAAACTCCCTGAGTTCCTCCTCCAGTTTCTCCCACACCTGATCTGTGTTCTCCCAATCGAACCCCACCTTGGAGGCCCTCTGTGTCAACCGGTGGGCCCTCATAAGGGCGGGAAGACGTGGAGGAAGGCCCTCCATCAAGGATCTGCACTGCTTCTCTTCGGCCTTCAGTTTTGCCCAGTTGGCCTCAACTTCTTGGGGACCGGAAACCTGAGATCTCCCGAAGACGTGGGGGTGGCGACGGATCATCTTTTCGGCCACCCCTTGGATCACATCATAGATGTCGAAAGACCCCTCTTCTTGGGCGATCCGAGCCATGAAGATGATGTGGAAGAGGAGGTCTCCTAATTCCTCCTGGAGTCCCCTGTCATCACCTGTGTCGACCGTCTCTAATATCTCGTACGTCTCCTCAATGAGGAAGGGTTTCAGGCTATCCTTGGTCTGGCGGCGGTCCCACGGGCATCCACCGTCACCCCTCAGCCGGGCCATGATGTCCACTAAACTATCAAATCCTTTTCTCTCCATCCTGCCTCCTCTTGTCTCAGATTAAGGCAATAGCACTGGATTTGCAAGTCGAAAAGGGGAAATAGAACATCTTCTTGTGGATAATCCTCACCGGATATGGTAGGATTTTGCTGTGAAAATACTTCCGGTAACATCGAACTTCTGAGTTATTTCAGTCTTTGGCCGTTTTCAGGCTTCCTTCAAACGGGTTCTTCCCCCGAAATATCCCTTTGAGGCATTTCCTCCTTGAGGGTACGAGGGGGGTGAGGATAAAATCTCATAAGGGCCGAACGAAAAAATGAAAGAGGCTTACCTTTATGAGAAATTAGCTCAGGGAAAGGTCCATTGCTATTTATGTCATCATCACTGCGCCATAGCCGACGGAAAAAGGGGACGCTGCCATGTCCGGGAGAACAGAGGAGGAACCCTCCACTCCTTAGTCTATGAGAAGCTCATCTCGGCTAACGTGGACCCCATCGAAAAAAAACCTCTCTTTCACTTCTTGCCGGGAAGCGGCGCCTTTTCCATTGCCACAGTGGGGTGTAACTTCTCCTGCCTCCACTGCCAGAATCACGATATCTCTCAAATGCCTAATGAGGAGAAGAGGATTACCGGTAAGGAGGTCTCGGGTGAGGAAATCGTTTCCCTGACCCTCAAATACAACTGTGCCAGCATCGCTTATACCTATACCGAGCCAACCATCTTCTTTGAGTACGCCTATGATACGGCCAGGATCGCTCAACGACGGGGGATAAGGAATAACTTCGTTACCAATGGCTATATGACCTCTGAGGCATTGGAGATGGTCGCCCCTTATCTAGACGGGGCAAAGGTCGACCTCAAATCCTTCGCGGAGAAATTTTATCGACAGGTATGCGGTGCGAAGTTGAAACCTGTTCTAGATGGCATCAAAAAGATGAAAAAACTGGGGATCTGGGTGGAGGCCACCACCCTGATAATACCCACCATGAACGACACCGAGGAGGAATTACGGGAAATCGCCCACTTCATCGCCTCTGTCTCCCCGGAGATTCCCTGGCATGTTACCGCTTTTTATCCCACTTACAAGATGTTGGATAAGCCAAGACCCTCCCCGGGGATTATCAAGAGAGCCAGGGAGATCGGCCTAGAAGAGGGTTTGCGATATGTTTACTCTGGAAATATACCCGGAGAGGAGGGGGAAAATACCTATTGCTACAATTGCAATAACTTGATCATCAGACGTTGGGGATTCCAGATAGCAGAGAATAAGATTAAGGAAGGGAAATGCTTCTCCTGTGGCACCCCTGTCGACGGGGTGATGATGTAGAAACAGAAGGATAGACCATGGATAAGGCGAACAGGGGAAGGAACATTTGGGCTCTCGGAGGGGGAAAGGGGGGGAGCGGTAAGAGCTTTGTGGCCGCTAATCTTGGGATAGCCCTCTGCGAGCGTGGTAAAGAGGTGATATTAGTCGACGCCGACTTAGGGGCCGCAAACCTCCATACTCTCTTGGGCATCACA
>CP070817.1:480400-493732 GCA_020344255.1 Deltaproteobacteria bacterium
CTCGCAGGCAAGGCCCGGGTCTTGGAGAAGGATATCTTTGGAACCCGTACCTCGGAGATGTCCAAGGAGGTGGGCTTGGTCCTCCAGGACTTTGAGTCCCAACTCTTCTCCACCAATGTGGAGCTGGAGGTAGCCTTCGGAATGGAAAATATGGGGGTTCCCAGGGAGGAGATGAAACAAAGGGTAGATGAGCTGCTCCCCCTTGTTCGGCTGGACGGTATGCGGGGGAGGGAACCCTCCACCTTGTCCGGTGGGCAGAAGCAGCGCCTGGCCATTGCCTCAGTCTTGGCCATGCGCCCCCGCCTCTTGGTCATGGATGAACCCACCAGCGACCTAGACCCGATGGGCAAGGAAGAGGTGTTCCGATTAGCGAGGAGGCTCAGGGGAGGGGGGATGGCCATGGTCCTCGTCGAACATGAGACAGAGGAGACCTTGCAGGCGGATTGGGTGGTCCTGCTGAGGGAAGGGAGGGTTTTGCGGAAGGGCTCTCCTCGGCAGCTACTCTCTGATGGCCAACTCTTGCGGGATGCCGGGGTTGCTCCCCTGTCGGTAGCCGAGTTTTTCCACCGAGCACTCGGCCCCGTATACCCCAAAGGGGCCCTCCCGTTCACGGTAGAGGAAGCGATACCGAAATTCAGGAGGTTCTTGAGGTTGCATGAAGCAGCGGCCCATATCCTGGCGGAGAAAGACCGGAGAAGGGGAGGGTCGAGACGTATAGTACTGAAGATGGAAGGAGTCCGGTATCGTTATCCCACTGGTGTAGAAGCGCTGAAAGGGATTGATCTTGAAATTGAGGAAGGGGAGTGTGTGGCCCTGGTGGGACAGAATGGATCGGGGAAGACCACGTTGGCGAAGCACTTTAATGGCCTGCTTCGTCCCACCTCTGGGAGGTTGGACGTCTTCGGGGAAGAAGCCGGAGGTCTCTCCGTCAGAGACCTGGGGAGGAAGGTGGGGTATGTCTTTCAGAATCCAGACCACCAGATATTCGCCCCTACAGTTTTTGAAGAGGTAGCCTTTGGGCCCCGTAACCTCGGGTTTGGGGGGCAAGAGTTAATGAGGAATGTAGAGGAGGCCTTGGCCGCCGTCCACCTGACAGGCTATGAAGACAAGGACCCCTTTTCCCTTACCAAGGGGGAAAGACAACGGGTGGCGGTGGCCTCGGTATTGGCCGTCAAGCCCCAAGTGCTGATATTGGATGAACCCACCACCGGCTTGGATTATCTACAGCAAGGCTCCATGATGGAGATGGTCTCCTCTCTGAACCGAAAGGGGCACACCATCTTGATCATCACCCACTCCATGTCCATTGTAGCCCACTACGCCCACCGTACCGTGGTCTTAGACCAAGGGAAGGTGCTCATAGATGACGCCACCCGCCAGGTATTCTCACGGGAAAAGGAGCTGGAGAGGTGTTTCTTGCGCTCACCTCCTATCGTTCGGTTGGGCAACCGTTTGGGCGTCACCCCTTTGACGGTGGAGGAGATGCTGGATGTCGTAGAACCCCTTGCTCAACAAGGGGAAGGGGAATGACGGTAAGCATCTTTCTCTATACTCGGCCTCTTTCCCCGGTGCATCGCCTGGATCCCCGTGCCAAGATATGGGCGATTCTCCACCTCTTCGGATTGGGACTTACCTTTAACCATCCCCTCTACGTGGTGACAATCTTGGCAGGGGTGTTGATATTGGCGTGGTGGAGCAGGTCCATGGCCAATGTGTGGAGGTTGAGGTATATTCTATTGATCCTGATGGCCTTCTCCACCGCATTATGGCCTCTCTTTATCACCGGGCCCACTGAGGTCTTCCGCTGGCGGGGGATGCAGATCTGTTTAGAGCCCCTCCTCTATGGGGCGGCCATGGGGATGAGGGCTGGAATCTTTTTGGTGGCAGGGTTGGTCTTCCTCTCCACCACCCGCATCGAGGAGTTCACCACCGCCCTTACCAGGTTGAGAGTTCCCTATCCCGTGGCCTTTGCCATTTCCACCGCCTTTCGGCTCCTGCCCACCTTTGTGGGGGCGGGGACGACCATCGTCCAGGCTCAGTCTGCCCGTGGGCTCGAACTGGAGAGAGGATCCCCCTGGAGTAAGATGCGCAAGTTCATCCCTCTGCTGATCCCCATCCTGATCTATGCCATGCGGACCGTAAATCTCCAGGCCATGGCACTAGAGGCCAAACATTTCGGGGGAAGGGGGAAACGTACCTCCTACCTGGAGATCCGGTTCAGGCCTGCAGATTATGGAGTGATCTTCCTCCTGACTCTCCTCTGTGGGATTGCCCTGTTTTGGCGGGTGACCGGACATGGGGCCATACTCCCACGTCTCTGATTGAGAAGCAAGAAAAGCCTTGTCCCAGGATTTGTCTTTATTGGTTGTCCTTTGGCTGAGCTTGTCACCAAGAGGAGAAGGTGGTAAAATATGTTTGCAAAATGCATCATGAGATTTTTGATAGTTACCGAAGAAAAAAATAGCAATTCTTTTAAACACAAAATATAGATTATGACCAAAAAAGCTCTGATCACAGGAATTACCGGCCAAGATGGGGCCTATCTAGCCAAATTCCTGGTTGAGAAGGGGTATAAGATCTTCGGCACCCATAGAAAGACTCATCCGCCCAATCTCTGGCGATTGGACGAATTAGGTATTACAGACAAGGTAACGTTACGGGAATTGGATTTGCAGAGCGACCGCACTTGCACTAAGCTGTTGCAAGAGGTGAAATCTGAGGAGGTCTATAATCTTGCGGCGCAGAGCTATATCAGCGTCTCCTTTGAACAACCTGTCGCTACTGGTGAAATCACAGGGATAGGGGTAGCCCGCCTCCTGGAAGCGGTCAGGGCGGTGGACCCAGACATAAGATTCTTCCAGGCCTCCAGCAATGAGATGTTCGGATTGGTGCAAGAGGTCCCTCAATCTGAGAACACCCCCTTTCACCCTCGAAGCCCCTATGCCACCGCCAAGCTATATGGTCACTGGATGACCGTTAACTATCGCGAGGTCTATAACACCTTCGCCTGTGCAGGAATCCTGTTTAACCATGAATCCCCCTTGCGAGGACTGGAGTTTGTCACCAGAAAGATCACCTTTAACGCTGCCAAGATAAAAGATGGATTGCAAGACAAATTGTTACTGGGAAATTTAAATGCCCGAATGGATTGGGGTTATGCCCCTGAATATGTAGAGGCCATGTGGTTAATGCTGAACACGCCGCAAGCGGACGATTTCGTCATCGCCACCGGGAAGGCCTATTCTGTACGCCAGTTTGTCGAGGTGGCGTTCCGCGTCCTCGACGTGGAGATCGTTTGGGAGGGGCAAGGAGTGCAGGAGAGGGGGATAGACAGGAAGAATGGGAAAGTGCTGGTGGAGATTGACCCCCGATTTTTCCGCCCTGCTGACGCCAATCTCTTGATCGGCGATCCCAGCAAGGCCCAACGGGAGCTAGCATGGAAAGCCAGGACCTCCCTGGAGGAGTTAGTGGAGATAATGGTTAAAGAAGATCTGAGGAGGATCAGGTCTGGGTCGATAGAAGTGTAACGCAACTCCATCACCATAGCCGACCGTGAAATCCCAAACATCACCCGAGAAAAAGCTGAAGGGTTAGAACGTGATAGCACAGATATCTTTTCTGTGCTTATGGCACATCCTGCTTCCAAACCATTAATTTACCTTCCTACTGATAATTGTAGTCCCTTCCCGTTCTTGCTGCGACGCCGTGCCTTTTGCGGCTTGGCCTGCCCTCTTGCATCTTTTTGAGCTCACCCTCCTGAAGACCCCCCACCATTGTATTTGACTCAACTGTCCCATGAGGTGCCACCTTTTCCCTTCATTATCGTGTCTAGAACCAAAATCAGAGTCTCATTCGGAATGAAGTACAATTAGACATGAACCCATTGTGGCACGTTCTGCAAGAACTGCCTCATCGGCCTAATCGATAAGGTGACAGGATTTGTGAAAGTGCAGAAGAATCCTGGCAAAGGCCATGTCTTCTTCTTCTGCCTGAACTCTCCGCCCTCGTGCCCAAGGCGCCCTGGGTTGGGAGAAGCTAAGCTTATAAATTCATATACAACCCCTACCAAGAAATCCCTTGCGTCAACCTGAAAATCAACATAGAATCCCTGCAGGAATTAGGGGTAGTTTCATGCCGAGAAAAGGATTGCACAGACTATACTATATGGATAACAGAATCTGGATGCTTGTTCCCCTCAGTTTACTGTTCCTCCTTTCCCAGTTCTACAGAGCCTCCTCGGCGGTGATCGCATCGGAGCTGATGCACGACCTCTCCCTGACAGCAGTGAACCTCGGGTTCCTCAGCTCCGTTTTCTTCTATGCCTTTGCCCTGATCCAGATTCCCATGGGGGCTGCCATGGACCTCTTTGGTGCGAAGAGACTGATCCTCGGCCTCTCCTTTCTGGGGATCATAGGGGCGGTAACTTTTGCCTTAGCAGGCTCCTTCCCTGTGGCGGTCTTGGGACGGGCCTTGCTAGGGGTAGGGATGGCTTGCGCCCTAATGGGTACGTTTAAACTCCTCACCATCTGGTTTCCGCCTGATACCTTTGCCACCATATCAGGATTGTTCCTCTCCATAGGTTCGCTGGGAAATATCGGCGCTACTGCCCCCCTGGCCATGGCGGTTGATTGGATGGGATGGCGCAAAACCTTCTTGATGATCGCCCTCTTCCAACTGCTCATCACCATTTGGATCTATTTGGTGGTACAGGACCGTCCGAAAAGAGACCAGCAGGGCGAAGTCTCTCCCACACACCCATTAAGATTGTGGAGACAGTCGCTTGAAGGAATCGGGCAGGTCATAGGACTTCCTTCCTTCTGGCTCATTGCCTTGGCCGCTTTTATTCGATACGGCACCTATATCTCCATCGCGGGCCTCTGGGCAGGTCCCTATCTGGAGTCTGTCTATCATCTTCCCATGATAGATCGGGGTAAGTTGCTGATGGCCTTTCCCATCGGTTTCATCGTGGGCAGTCCCATTATCGGCGTTCTTTCAGACCGGGTCTTCAAGAGTCGCAAGTGGGTCGTAGTCGGAGCTTTGTCCCTTTATGGCGTCTTCATCTTACCCATGATAGGGTTTCTCCCCCATCTGTCTTTAACCCTAATGGTGGCAATCTTCTTTGGCATCGGTTTTTTCATTGCTTTTAACCCGCTGTTGTACGCCAACATCAAGGAGTTGTTACCGAGCTCTCTTTCAGGAACCGCCATGAGCGCGGTAAACTTCTTCACCATGATGGGTGCCGCCTTTTTCCAACACTCAATGGGGGCTATAATAGATAGCCTCTCTACTCCTCAAGGACAATTGACTGCAGGGTCCTTCTCCTTCGCCTTCGGGTTCTGTTTTGTTGCCGCCGCCCTGGGAACAGTAGCCTACCTCTTTGTGAAGGAAATACGTCCGTGAAGTCCTGCGAGGGTAAGAAGAAAATATGGCGTCAAGGGTTGTACGAAGAGGGGTTCGAGGATTGAGGATCAATCATCAAAGAGAAGGTGGCAAGTGAGGAAAAGAATTGTACAGGGTTTCTGCACGCTTCATTTTTGAATTTTCATGCCGCCCATAACACTAATCCCCCCCCATGCCCGAAGTGGGTAAAAAGTTTGACAATATACCTGATTTCAAATATTTTTATAAATTATGGCGCTGAAACTTGCCGAAAACGCATTGCGCATATTGCGGGCCCGTTACCTGAAGAAGGATCCTGAGGGCAATATCGTCGAGTCTCCCGAGGAGATGTTCCGACGGGTGGCCAACCATGTCGCCGCTGCCGAGGCAACCTTTGATCATCAGGAGAAGGTAGCGGAGACGGCCGAGGCATTCTATCAAATGATGGCCTCATCGGAATTCCTTCCCAACTCCCCTACTATGATGAACGCCGAGAGGGAGTTGGGGCAATTGGCAGCCTGTTTCGTGCTTCCGGTAGAGGACTCCCTCGATGCCATCTTCGAAGCAATCAAGAACACGGCCATCATCCACCAGAGCGGGGGCGGGACCGGCTTTTCTTTCAGCCACTTGCGTCCTAAAAATGACATTGTGTCCACCACTAATGGGGTGGCCAGTGGTCCGGTCTCCTTTATGCGGGTGTTTAACATGGCTACAGAGGTCATTAAACAGGGGGGGACCCGGCGGGGGGCCAACATGGGGCTCTTGAGAGTTGATCACCCCGATATCATGGAGTTTATCACGGCAAAAAGGGATCCTCAGGAGCTCACAAGCTTCAACCTTTCGGTAGGCATCACCCGGGAGTTCATGGCGGCCTTGGAGAAAGCAAAAGAATTTGACCTCATCAATCCTCGCACCGGTCACCGTGTCACTACGGTCGAGGCCCGGGAGATCTTTGACCTTGTCGTGGAATGTGCATGGGAGAGTGGTGAGCCGGGGGTCATCTTTCTCGACCACATCAACAGCGACAACCCTACCCCTCATCTGGGCCAAATCCAGAGCACTAACCCCTGTGGAGAACAGCCCCTCCTCACCTATGAGGCCTGCAATTTGGGCTCCATCAATCTGGCAAAAATGACCACAAATAGCCTGGGTGGTCAGAAAATAGATTGGGATAGGCTCCGGCGTACTGTACGCCTTGCGGTCCGCTTCCTTGATGACGTCATCGAGGTTAATCGCTATCCTCTCCCAGAGATCAAGAGGGTCAGCTGGGGCAATCGTAAAGTTGGGCTGGGAGTGATGGGTTTTGCCCATTTGCTCATCCTCCTGGGGATATCCTATGATTCTGAAGAGGGAATTCGCGTGGCTGAAGAGGTGATGAGGTTCATCCAAGAGGCAGGACATGAGGCCTCCCGGGAGTTAGCCAAACACCGGGGCCCTTTCCCGAATTTTCCTGGGAGCCGCTACGATCAAGAGGGGAACCCACCGTTAAGAAACGCAACCGTTACCACCATCGCTCCCACAGGGACACTCAGCATCATCGCTGGATGCTCATCGGGTATAGAGCCGTTATTCGCCCTCAGCTATACGAGGAGGGCGCTGGAGGACATAGAGCTCTTTGAGATTGATTCCCTCTTCTTGCGCCAGGCCAAAGAGGCGGGATTTTGGAGTCCTGAATTGGAGGATTCCCTACAACAGACCGGCTCCATACGAGCAGAAGAGGAGATACCACCTCAGGTGCGTCGACTCTTTGTCACCGCCTTCGATATCCTTCCATCCCGACATGTCCAGATGCAGGCCGCCTTTCAACGTCATACCGACAACGCCGTCTCCAAGACCATAAACTTCCCTTACGACGCTACCAAAAACGATGTTCAAGAGGCCTTCCTTCTGGCCTATAAACTGGGTTGCAAGGGGGTTACTATCTACCGAAGTGGTACGAGGATCGGGCAGGTCCTCACGTGTGGTTTGAACCAATTGTGCTAACTACTCATGAAACTGAAGAAGATCTGAATATCTATGATTAAAGCACCCCAGGGAATTTTCTCTTATATGCCGCCATGGTAAGCTCCAACGTGCCATCCACATCGAGATGGGTGGTGTTGATCACCAGATCATAGTTCAGAGGATCATCGATATTTTCACCGTAATAACGCTTGATGAAATTTCTCTGTTCCCGGTCCCATTTATCCAAGAGCTTGATGGCTTCCTTCTCCTTCAAACCATACTTCTGGGCGGAAAACCGCGCACGTGTATCTGGATCACCCACCAGGCGGACCCGCAGGGCATCGTGAGGGGAGAGGATAAAGTTAGCCCCCCTGCCTAGAATAATGCTTCCACCTACCTCACCCAATGTCTTCATGAAACGCTTCAAATACTGCACGTATTCGTCTTGAGAGACCTCAGGGTCCCGACGAAAGACATTGGTGAACTCCTGAAAGATGTTTCTGTCCCGTTCGTCCAAGAATTCCAGGTGCCTTTCGTCCACGCCCATGGTCTCGGCGATCTCCTTGATGATATTTTTATCGTAATAAGGCCATCCCAATTTCTTGGACAGTCGCTCGGCCACCGATAACCCCCCAGCACCCCGCTGTCTGGATATGAGAATGAGGGGCCTCTTCTTTTTCTTCCTCTCCAGCTTATCCTTCTCTTTGATGAACCACTCATTTATATGTGACTCTATGATAATCTGTAGATTGGGGTTTCGGATCTTCATCGGTAACCTCTTCTTCTTCGTATCTCTTTACGGGCTTCCCATGCTAGTATAGGCAGCGGGGCATGTCAATCTCTGTCATCTCTCACATTCTCTTATCAGGGCTTCCAGTTGTTTCCTCTTGTCTTTATCCACATAGTATCCCATGGCCTTCCGGAAGTGAAAGCAGGCAGTCCTCCATTTTTCCTTCTCCCTAAAGTAGAGGCCGAAGTTTTCATGCGCGGGCCCAAGCTGCCCCATCATGCTGTAAACCACTCCCAGGTTGTGATAGATTCCCACCCTCTGAGGTTCCAATTCCACCACCCGGCGGTAGAGGGAGAGAGACTGTTCCCATCGGCCTTCCTCCTGATGCCCTTGTGCCAGGTAGTAGAGAATGGTGGTATCATGTGGAAAGGAACTCAGGGCCGCCTGCAATGACTGCAGGGCTCTGCCTATATCTTTTACCTGGAAATAGGCAATGCCCAGTTCTCGCATGATGTATCCATCGTGCGGTGAGGCCTTCAGGGCATCAGTCAATATGGGAATGGCCTCTTTTGCCCTCCCCGCCGCGATATAGGCACCCCCCAAGCCGTAGAGGGCGTTGATATTCCCTGGTTTTTTCTGGAGCAGGGCGGAGAAATGATTGATACTCGCTACCTCCCCCCTCTCTTGAATAGAAAGCCTTATTTGGATCTTTTTCAGATCCCCTGCTGCGAGGGGATGCCTTGAAGACCCCTCGGGGGTGTTCGAGAAAATGTCCGAAAGGTGGGTGATCCGAAAATCGACCCCAGGATGGGTGGAGAGGTAGGTTGGGACATTCGGTGAGACAAACCTGTGCCAACGGTAAATTTTTTTCAGAAATGTCACCATAGCCCGCGGGTCGTACCCCGCATCCATCAGGTACTTAGTCCCTTTTTGATCTGCCTCCACCTCGTTCTCCCTGGTATATTTGAGCATCAATGATTGGGCCATGGCCATGGCGCTGGTAGCCAAGGCACCAGTGCCTTTGGCATCTCGCGAGAGGAAGGCTCCCGCGATGATGGCAGCCAGCGTGGCGAGGGAAATGCGCTTGGCCCTCTCCATCGCCTTGGCGATGTGCCTCAACACAGAGTGGGCGATCTCATGGCCTATGACCCCAGCCAATTCATCCTCCTCATGGACCAACCTGATTAACCCGCTGGTAATAAAGATATGTCCTCCAGGGATGGCGAATGCGTTGGGTTCCATCTCTTTGACTACATAAAAGCGATAAGGGAAGCGAAAGTCGTGAGTTTCCTCTAAGAGGCGCCTGCCGATCTTGTCCACATATGCCCTGGTGGGGTGGTCATCGATCATCTCCAGCTTCTGTTGGAGCTCTTTGGCAAGCTTGTCCCCCAGCTCCTTTTCCTCCTCCACAGTCATAGAAGCCATTCCCGGGGTAGAAAGGCAGATTGTGACAATGAGACAGAAGATCACTATCAAATGGATGCATCGAACAAGTTGGCAGGCAACTGGCCGCAAGTTCATGGAAATCTATTCCTTCTCCAGCTTGAAGAGCTTCTTCACCACGTCCACGTATAACTCACCTTCTGAGTCCTGGCTCATCTGCTTCAGAAAGGTGACGGGGTCGTGGAGGATCTTTTTGATGATAGAAGCGGTGAGGATCTCTAGGGTCATTCTCTCTTGTTCCGAGAGCTGGGGAAGGGAAGAGAGGGTCTTCTCCAACTCCTCCTTCCTTATGGCCTCAATTTTTTCTCTCAATGAGACAATAGTTGGGACTATGTCCAGGGAGTGATACCAGCGGCAGAAGTTCTCTACCTCAGTAGCCACGATCGCTTCGGCGCTCTGGGCCTCTTGCCGGCGATCTTTGATGTTCGCCTCAGCCACCTCTTGGAGGTCATCGATATCATAGAGGTAGACATTATCGATGGAGTTCACCTGCGGGTCTATATCTCTGGGTACAGCGATATCGATGAAAAAGAGGGGCCTATTCTTCCTCTCCTTGATGATCTTTGAGACCTTTTCCTTTCGCAAGATATAGTCCACTGAACCGGTGGAGCTGATGACAATGTCCACCCGCAAGAGGGAATTAAGGAATTCGGGAAAGGGAATTGCCTCACCCTGAAATCTTTCAGCCAATTCCATGGCCCTTTCCCAAGTCCGGTTGCTCACAATGACCCTTTTTACTCCCCCGCGGGCCAAGTTTTGAGCAGCTAGTTCACACATCTCACCTGCCCCGATGATTAAGACCTCTCTGCCTTCCAGGTGGCCGAAGATTTTCTTGGCCAACTCCACGGCTACAAAGCTGACCGAGACCGCCCGGTTCCCGATGCGGGTCTCGGTCCTGACCGTTTTGGCCACAGAGAAGGCTTTATGAAGCAACCTGTTCAACAAGATACCGGTGGCCCTGGCAGCATGGGCCGCCCGATAGGCCTCCTTTATCTGACCCAATATCTGGGGCTCTCCCACTACCATGGAGTCGAGGCTGGAGGCCACCCGAAAGATGTGCCTTACCACCTCCTCCCCCTGGAGTATATAGAGAACACTCTCAAACTCCTGCAGGGGGAGATGATGTTCATGGGCCAGGAATCCCCTAAGTTCACTTATGCCACCCTCTGGGTCCGTGGTCGCCGCATAGATCTCCACGCGGTTGCAGGTGGATAGGATCAGCCCTTCGGTAAGACTGGAGAGGCCTTGAAGTGATCTCAGGTATCGATCCAGGCCCTTCTCAGAGAAGGAGAGCTTCTCCCTAATCTCAAGGGGGGCTGTGCGATGATTGAGTCCAACTAGGATGACTTCCCTCATGGATCACCTAGACCACTGGGCATAGGTATGGAGTCCCTCCAGCAGGAGGTTGACCCCCAAAAAGGTGAACAGCACTGCCCCGAATCCCACTATGGACATGATGGCCGCCTTCTTCCCCCTCCATCCCACCATCAGCCGTTGATGCAGCAGGGCGGCGTAGAGAAGCCAGGTAATTAGGGACCAGGTCTCTTTGGGGTCCCAACTCCAGTACGACCCCCAGGCATAATTGGCCCATACCGCACCAGTGATGATCCCTACGGTGAGGAGGGGGAAACCAATGGTCAGAGACCGATAATTGATCTCATCGAGGACCTCCAAAGAGGGGAGTCGTTGCGAAAGGACCCCTACGCGCTTGGATTTGACGAACCTCTCCTGTATGAGATAGATCACCCCAGCACAGCAGGCCAGGGCGAAGATGCCGTCCCCGAGAAAGGCAAAGGTGACGTGTATGGGCAGCCAGTAACTCCTGAGGGGAGGAGGCAAGGGAAAGATCTCCTTAGGTAGAATGGCTGCCCAGATGATCAGCAAAGAGGCAAGGGGAGAGACAAAGGCCCCCAGCACATCCACCCTATATCGATGACGTAATACCAAAAAGAAGCCAACGATAGCCCAGGCGAAAAAAGAGAGGGATTCATGAAGGTTCACCACAGGGGTATGGCCTGCCTCAATATATCGCGTCACGAGGTTAAGGCAATGGACGATGAAGCCCAGACCGAGTAAGAGCCTCCCATTCCAAGCCGCCCTCTCTTGAGAGAACAACAGATAGATGAGGTAGGCGATGGTGCCGCCCAGGTAGAGGGCCAAGGTGATCGTAAAGAAGAAGACATTCATCACTTTACCCTTTTTTTAACACATCTCCCTCGTCTCTTGAAAGTACGCATTCGGCTATTTTTCGTTCATCCTAGCATAGCATCATTAGGAAAAGCTACCAGTTCCGAGTAAGCCGGTGAAAGCTCCAGTTCATGGGAAGGTAGAAGAGGGGATGGATGCGAGGGGCTTTGACAATCCTTTGAAAGATGGATCTCAAAGAAAAGGTCTCCTTCCATACAAACCGCATCCCTTTTTCCAGCTCCTCCACGCTCATCAGGAGGGGTTGATAGACGGCATTCAAGGAGTCGTATTTCCACCAATCTCTGGTCAGGAGCCTCCCCTCTCTCTCGAGCCGCTCAAAAGACTCCGTGCCGGGATAGGGAGTCATAATGAATGCCAGGGCCCAGTCAAGCTTACTCTCCTCGATGAAATCAAGCGTCCTCTGGAATACCCCTGGGTCGTCGTCGTCAAGGCCCACAATAAACGTCCCCATAATCCCAATTCCATATCCGTGGATCTTTCTGACCGCCTCACTATATCTATGAGGCTTATTGAACCCCTTTCTCATGATCTTTAGGTTTTTGGGGGAGAGGGATTCAAAGCCAATGTTTACGGCGATGCAACCGCTAGCGGCAAATAGCTGGAGGAGCTCATCGTCGTCGGCGATGGAGACTGGAGTATGTCCCCACCACAGAAGATCATAGTTCTTCAAGAGGGAGAGCAACTCGATGGCAAATTTCCTGTCTGGGACCACATTGTTATCAATGATATACAAAAGCCTCCTCTTCAAGAAGTATGGTAAGTCTCTGCTTATGAAGGAGAGGAACTTCTTAGCCCAGGGGGCCATGAGTGGCCTCGATCCAAACATTGCCTCTAGCTCCTTGGCGATCTCTTTGAGGGGCCGGTTCCGATATTGGTTGCCGAAGAAACGGGATACCTGGCAGAAGTCGCACTGGTGGGGACAGCCACGAGTGGTCTCAAGGAGTTTCAGGGGAAAATAGAAGCGGGAGTTCAATAGCTCTCTCCTGGGCAGTGGAATCTCATCCTCCCTTACCCATCCATTTGCTCGATAAATCCTCTTCAATCTGCCACGGCGGAAGTCATCCAGGCACTGAGGCCAGGTGACCTCTGCTTCGCCGATCACCACTGCATCCACATGCTCAAGGGCCTCTTGGGGCAGCACGCTTGCGTGGACACCACCCATCACCACTGTCACCCCCCTCTTGCGAAATTCCTCCGCAATCTGATAGGCCCTGGGAGCCACCGGGGTCTGAGCCGTTATCCCCACTAGGTCGACCTTTTCATCGAAGTTGATGGGTTCATACGCCTCGTCTACAATCTTTACCTCCACGTCAGGCGTGGTCAGGGCGGCCACATAGGGGAGGTTCAGGAAGCCAAGGCGGAAGAGAAAGGCCTCATCCTTTTTCCTTTCACGCTCTGGGGATATAAGCAAAACTTTCATAGATATGCTAAAACACCGCGAATTTCAAGTCTTCATTATATCTTGGGGTAGGGGAGGGTTCAAGAGAAAAGGGGGGAGATATAAGCCTTGACATATGAACCCTAGTTTATTAATAATCTAGGCTCGTGTTATTACGTTCACAGGAGCTGAATCCATGATAATAGCCGAGACAAACTACAGACCAGCCGAGATAAGGCGGGGATATACT
>CP070817.1:493832-514136 GCA_020344255.1 Deltaproteobacteria bacterium
CTCATGTCACAGGACACCGATGGGGAAATAGCCTCCCGGGCCTTTCGTATTGTCGGGATCTTCAGGGCCGAAATGGCGGCCACCGAGAAGCAATTCGCCTTCGTAACCATAACAGCAGCGCAACAGATGCTAAAGTTGGGAGAAAGCGTTTCCGAGGTGTCCATCATCCTGCCCATGTATGAGGAAGGGGAACAGGTGGCCAGCGCCCTCCGGGCTGACCTGCACCGCGCTGATTATGAAGTTCAGACCTGGCAAGAGCTACTGTCACTGGTCACCGCGATCTTGAGGTTATACGATGGATTCATCTTCTTGTGGTTTTTGGTAGTTTTTATTGCCATGGGTTTCGGCATTGTGAATACGCTGCTGATGGCCGTATTCGAGCGGATCCGGGAGTTCGGCTTGCTCAAGGCCTTAGGTATGAAGCCATGGTGGGTCATCAAAGAGGTTCTCACAGAATCGTTTTTTCTCCTGGTTCTCGGCATGGTCATCGGAAACAGCTTGGGCTTTTTGAGTATTCTCGCCCTGTCTGGTAACGGCATCGATCTTTCTTCACTGGCCGCAGGTCTGGAGTTTGTTGGTATGTCTCGGGTGATCTACCCGATAGTCCACGGCAAGGACATAATCATGGCTAACCTGGTGGTATTCATCCTGGGTCTTGTGGTGAGTGTTTATCCTGCTGTGAAGGCGGCCAAGTTTTCTGCGGTGGAGGCAATGGCACACACGTGAGGTGTTGAAGGAGAAACCTCGGCACATAACCGTAAATTCGTAAAAGGCAACCGTTAGGAGGTTGAATATGAACATCCTGGAATGCACGGATATAGAAAAGTCCTATCACCAAGGCAAGGTTGAAGTCCAGGCCCTCAGAGGCGTGAGCCTGTCCATAGAAAAGGGGGGCTTTGTCGCCCTAGCCGGCCCCTCGGGGTCAGGGAAGACTACCCTACTGAACATCATGGGTGGTCTGGACTCGGCTGATTCCGGAAGAGTTACGGTGGACGGAAATGCCTTGGATGAGATGAACCAATCGCAACTAGCCAACTTACGGTTGCACAAGGTGGGATTTGTATTCCAGGCCTATAACTTAATCCCTGTCCTGTCCGCCTTGGAGAACGTCGAATTCGTGATGCTTCTCCAAGGGGTCCTGCCAATTGACCGCCGTGAACGAGCCAAGGCCATATTGGACGATGTAGGCTTGGCCGGCACATACGACCGACGCCCTGCCGAGCTATCTGGCGGGCAACAGCAGCGGGTGGCCCTTGCCAGGGCCATTGTGTCCAATCCATCCATCGTTCTGGCTGATGAGCCTACAGCCAACCTTGATTCCAAGACCGGTAAGGGTCTGTTGGAAATGATGAGGGAGATGAATGAGAAGAAAAAGGTAACCTTTATCTTTTCCACCCACGATCACATGGTCATGGACTATGCTCGGCGCCTAGTCCAATTAAGGGATGGCCAGGTAGCTGATGATCTGGTCAAGGAACATTAAGAACGGTGGCGGTTGAGGGCCAAATCGATAAACCTCACTACACTCATTGCGAACAGGAATCAATGAATGCTGGAAGGATCTCTTTCCAAGGACGTGGCAAGTATGATGACAAACGAGTCAAAAAAATCCCTTCGTTTACTGGCTTTCTGATTTTGGTCATTTGTTTGGGCCAAACTCTCCCCATATCCATATGGGCCTCATCAGATTCTCCAAATAACTGCCCTGCTCGTTCCAGAGACCAGTCTAATGATCCTGAGCCCTGGTACAAAAAAATTGAAGCCCAGTGGGGTGGTCACATCAAGGTCCGGGGAACAATCTCATGGCCTGATGATGAATCATTTTTTCAACCGGTGGGTACTCGCACGTATTATGACGGTACTGCTGAGGGCAGACTGAAGGGCAAGCTTTTCTTTGCAGAGTGGGGATATTTTGAAACTCATTATGAAGTCATTCTTTTAGGCGGTGATACATGGCGGAAGGGAAAAGAATTACAGAGGCTTTTCCCGGATCTCTTCAGAGACGATTTTCTGCTCATCCGTCCCGTTGATGACGACCGTCGCTTGCTGGATTTGACCAATACCATTCACGAGAATGACGATTATATCGTGTACCACCGGTTAGACCGGCTCTCCTTGACATTGCTGCCGAAATGGGGTGTCGTCCGCATCGGCCGGCAGGCGGTCACCTGGGGAAACGGCATGTTATTTAACCCCATGGATCTGTTTAACCCCTTTTCACCGACGGATATAGAGCGGGACTACAAGATCGGAGATGACATGGTGTCTACCCAGTTCTCGGTGAACAAAATAGGGGACTTCCACTTTCTGTATGTCCCGAGGCGGAGTCCGGGAGGTGGAGATGTGCAATGGAACCAATCCTCTCTGGCTGGGAAGCTGCACTTTGCCTGGGGCACCACAGAGTTTGAGATCATGATCGCGAAGCATTATGAAGACGCAGTAATCGGTGTTGGTAGCATCGGATATCTTTGGGATGCGGCCTGGCGTTTGGACGCAACATGGACCTTCTTGAATGACAAGGAGGGTAAGGACGGCTACTTCTCTCTCGTAGCTAATATCGATTACTCCTGGGTGTGGTGTGGAAAGAATTTCTATGGGTTCGTAGAGTTCTTCTATAGCGGCGTAGGGGAAGACGACTACACCGACGCTCTGAGTGATCCGGACATTTCTGAACGCCTGGCCCGGGTAGAGCTGTTTACCTTAGGCCGAACGTACCTAAGCGGCCACATCAGGGTGGAGTTACACCCGCTATTCAACGTCTATCTGACCGTGGTCAATAACGTGGCCGATCCCTCGGGAATCGTCCAACCCCGAGCTGTCTGGGATATATTTGAGGACGTTCAAATAACTGTTGGGGGAAATATATATTATGGCCGAGAAGGCACGGAATATGGTGGATATAAAATACCGGGCACCAATTTGATTGCAAAGGCTCCGAACAGCGCCTTCATCTGGTTGACGTATTATTTTTAAAGTGGGTGCCTGCTCATGGGTGCTATAGATCAATAATTGAGGTTAACTTAGAAAGTTTCGATGTCCGGGTTATGCTAAAGCAACGATATTTACCACAGACTTTGCCAAAATTATCTGTTCAATATTAACCGGTTGTATTCCAAAGGCAAAACTGAAGATTTGTGTTGAATTGCACAAGCAAAATCACTATAATATCTTTTGAAAGATCATGGGATGCTTCAGTTCCCATTGCCTTTTTGGACTCAAATAATACATTTTCGAGAGGAGCGAGGATATGAATGACGGGAATCAATTAAAAAAGTTTGCCGGTGCCTCACAATACGTCCTTGACGATGAATTGGCCAAGATCGTCAATATTACCATGGCCCTGGAGATGCCTCTTTTGCTCAAGGGGGAACCCGGTACCGGCAAGACCATGCTGGCACACGCCATTGCCGAAGCGCTCGACATGAGACTCATTGTCCTCAATGTCAAATCGAGCTTGAAACTGATAGATTCTCTCTACCAGTATGATACCCTGACTCGTCTGAACGATAGCCGATTTGGAGATTCCCAGAGGGATGTCAGTAACATTGAAGAATATATCAGGATGGGCAAGATCGGACAGGCCTTTGTGTCAGATGAGAGGGTAGTGCTATTGATAGACGAGATTGACAAGGCCGATACCGATTTCCAGGACGACATGCTTGATATACTGGACCAGATGCACTTCGATATTATCGAGATCGATAAGACGGTAAAAGCAAAGCACAGGCCAGTAGTCATCATTACCTCAAATGCAAAGAAGGACCTCTCCGACCCCTTTCTGGGTCGCTGCAATTTCCACCACATCGCCTTTCCAGAGCCCGACATGATGAAAGAGATCGTACGAGTTCACTTTCCCGATATCGATAAGGAACTGCTCGATAGTGCTGTCCATACCCTCTATCGGCTGAGGGAAATCAAAAACATTGAGAAAAAGCCCGCCACCAGGGAGCTTATCAACTGGATCAGGGCCCTGAAGTCTGATCCTGACTTTAAGATCAAGGACCTGATCAAAGGGCACGTCCCGTATTTGGGGGTGCTGTTCAAGAAGAGCCCCGATTTATTCATTGCCCAAAAGGCTGTGGGCCATTTCAGGATGTAACGGAGCAGGGAAGAGGTATGTTCACTGATTTCTTCTACACCTTGCGAAAAGTAGGGGTCCCGGTAACACCCACCGCCTTTTTACGGCTGCATAAGGCCTTGAGTATGGGGCTGATCAACTCGGTTGATGATTTTTACACCGCGGCCCGCTCTATCTTAGTGAAGAGTGAGAGGTATTTTGACCTCTACGACCAGGTGTTCGCTCACCGCTTCCAAGGTGTAGAGTTGAAGGAACCGGATGAACTCGAATTGTCGGACATAGCTCGGTCCTTGCTTGAGGAGTGGTTGAAGGATCCCCAAATGCTCGCTGATGTCCTCGGAATTGATGAGTCCGAGCTTGGCAAATTGAGTCCGGAGGAGCTCATGGAGTACTTTCTTGAGAGGTTAAAAGAGCAGACTGAGGCTCACCATGGAGGGAGTAAATGGATTGGTACCGGCGGGACGGCACCAGTTGGGCATTCCGGATTCCATCCGGGTGGAATGCGGGTAGGGGGGATATCCAGGAACAAATCGGCCGTTAAGGTGGCCATGGATAGGAGGTACCGAGATTACTCCCAGCAAGGTCCCCTGACTCAGTCTCAGATGGGTGAGGCCTTGAAGCGGTTGAGACACATGGTACCGGTTGGTCCTAAAGATAAGGTCAACGTAAGGGAAACCATCTATCAGACTGTAAAAAATGCCGGTGAGATAGAGATCGTCTTTGAACGAAGGCTGAAGGACCGATTAAAGGTTATACTGGCCATAGACAACGGCGGCTGGTCTATGGAGCCTTACGTGGAACTGGTGCAGACCCTTTTCAACTATGCCCGGTCCCAGTTCAAGGATCTCAAGACCTTCTACTTCCATAATACGATCTATAACCACCTGTGGGAAGATCCTCAGAGGCATTACAAACCCCTCCCGGTTAATGAACTAGTACGGTTTGACTCGGCAACGAGGTTCATCATCGTTGGTGATGCGAGTATGGCTCCCTCCGAGCTTATGGGGCAGAATGGTTCCATCTACTTCGGAGAGCGGTCAGGGAAACCCAGTGTTGAGGGACTGCGGTTTATTGCCAAAACTTTTCCTCATTCCTCTTGGTTGAATCCAGTGCCGATTTTTGAATGGAGGTACACGTATACGATCGGTGTTATCCATGAGATCTTTCCCATGTTTCCTTTAACCCTCGATGGATTGGAAAAAGCAGTTACTCACCTGATGCGGAAGAATTGACTGTTGCCCACACGATCGAAGACAGAATCCCCTAAATTTATTTCCTTATCAATACCTTACTTTTCTTAGAAACATGGCAATACATTCCTGTGGTGTTGCAAAGGCTCAACGAAGCTCGGGGTGCAGCCAGAGGCTTCGGTTCGGCTGCAGAGGCAGGTTGAAGGCCTAGCAGTTTTCAGAGGGTGGGCCGCAAGGCCTTATGAGAGTCTGCACAACCTTATGATCAATTCCTCAAGGAGGAGCCGCCGGGAGACGGGGCTCCTCTTTAAACTCATGTCCGTCTCCCACAGGCTTAATAAAGCCGTCTGCAGGGATTCCTGAGAGAATCTTCTTGCCTGAGCGGACAATTCCTTGAGGTAATAAGGGTTGGAGATTCCCAGTCTCTTCCTTATTTCCGCCTCCCTCCCACCTTCTGTCAAGACTTCCTTGGTCATCAGGAGGTGCCGGAACTGCCGAGCGACCATCCCCAAAATCCTCAGATGGTGTTCCCCGCTTTCCCATATCTTCCCCAGGGTCCGGAGGGCCTTCTTCAGATCCTTTTCGCCCATGGCCTTGGTGAGCTCAAAGATAGTGGTGACCCTTACATCAGACACTACCTCCTCAACGTCCCCTAATTCCATTCGCCCTTTATCCCCTACGAAGAGAGAGACCTTAGACAGTTCATTGTGTATCCCTTGCAGGTCTCTGCCGACGGCTTCCTGGAGGTATTCCACCGCCTCAGGGGATATCTCCGTCCCCAATTCCCTGGCAATCTTGCGGACCCAATACGGGATCTCACCCTGAGAAGGACGCCTCAGATAGAAGGTACCCTCTTGCACCTCGCTGAGGATTAAGAGTTCCCTCTCCATTTCTTCCGCGATGAAGATCAAAGAGGTAGTGGGGCAGGGTGATCTCAGGTAGGGGAGGAAGGCTTGCAGCTCACCATGGGTGTACTTATGGGCATCCTTGATCAGCACAACCCTCCGCTGAGCCATAAAGGGGAGGGTATTGCAGGCACCAATGACCTCTGGCGCGGGGACATCCTCGGCATAACGAGATGTGAAGTTTAGTTCTCTTAATTGAGGGGGAAGGAGGGCAGCTAAGATCGCTTGCAGGGCCTTGGCTATAAGAAAGCCCTCATCTCCACAGAGGAGGTAAAAGGGTCGAATCTTTTCCCCCGCTAGTTCCTCTTCTAACCGTCTGAAATCCGTGCTCAGGGCTTAGAATTCCTCTTTTATCCTGAAATAGACTTCCTCTGCCAGATCAGCGGCGATCTTGCGGATGGCCCTGTTTTTTCTTCCCTCATTGACCATCACGTCTGAGGAGGCTTTGTATTCCTCAGAGCGCTTTATGCCCTCACCTCGCCAGAGGATCTCCCCATTTCCCTGGTGGATCATGAGGAGGTCCAGGGTGATGGTAATCCGATGCTCCTTCACCCGTCCCTCCTCATCATAGGCGAGGGAGTGGGTGGTGAGGGATCTGATGGCTCCCTGCAACGAAGCCTGCGCCTTGTCGGATCTTACGATTTCCAATTCCCTCCGGGAGATAAACTCCCTGCGGAAGGCTGAGACGAAGATTGTGTCAAGGTTGGGTTCCGGAGTTTTGTTTTCTAGGGAGGAGATAGCTAGGGTGGTTACCCCTCCGGGGAATTCCCCCCCTTTGCCCATGAGGTGGTATCCGCAGGCAAGGACCATGGGAAGCAAGAGGAGATTCAGCAAAAGAGCGATCTTGACCTTCATGCGCAGACGATATTGACCAACTTCTTGGGGACGAAGATGGTCTTTTTGACCGCCTTCCCCTCGATGTGCCGTTTCACTTTGGGACTAGCCAGGGCCCTCTCTCTGATCTCCTGTTCTTCGGCGGAGGCGGGGATGAGGAGACGATCCCTGAGCTTGCCGTTTACCTGAACCACGACGAGGATCTCCTCCTCGGCGATGGCCTCCCGTTCATACTCCGGCCAGGGGGCCTTTATAACGCTAACTTCTTTTCCTAAACCCTCCCAGAGCTCCTCGGCGATATGGGGGACGAAGGGGGACAGCAGCAACGCGAGGGATTCCAAAGTCTCCTGCCAGACAGACCTGGCCAATGGGGTGTCCTCTATCTCATCCTTCGTCTGATAGATATGGTTTACCAGCTCCATTACCGCAGCTATGGCGGTGTTGAAATGGAATCTCTCGATATCCTCGGTTACCTTTTTGATGGTTTTGTGGACCTTTTGCCGTATTTCCCAGAGGTCCCTCGGAAGATCTGATCTTACCTTGGGATGCGGTTGTTCTGAGAGATAGTTTCTCAACTCATGTACCAGCCGCCACACCCGATGGAGGAAGCGATAGCTCCCCTCAACCCCCTCTTCTTTCCAGTCCAGGTCCTTTTCCGGTGGGGCAGCGAAAAGGCTGAATAGCCGGGTGGTGTCCGCTCCGTACCGTTCGATCATATCATCGGGGTCTACGATATTTCCCTTCGATTTGGACATCTTGGCCCCATCCGTGATTACCATGCCCTGGGTTAGGAGGTTGATAAATGGTTCATCGAAGGAGCCGATGTCCATATCCCTCAATACCTTGGTGTAGAACCTCGAGTAGAGGAGGTGGAGGATGGCGTGTTCTATCCCCCCGATATATTGATCCACAGGCATCCAGTATTCCAGCCTCTCCCTCTCCAGGGGTCCTTGGTCGTAGTCGGGGCAAGTGAAGCGGGAGAAATACCAAGAGGATTCAACAAAGGTATCCATGGTATCGGTTTCCCTCCTGGCCAGTCCTCGACAGCGGGGGCAGGTGGTCTCGACGAAGGAGCGCAGATCGGGCAGCGGAGACCTTCCACTCTCCTTCGGTTCAACATCAAGAGGAAGCACTACAGGCAGGTCCTCTTCGGGTACTGGCTGGACACCACAATGGTCGCAGTAGATGATGGGGATGGGAGCTCCCCAATACCTCTGGCGAGAGATCTGCCAGTCCCGCAGTCGGTAGTTGACGGCCCTCCTGCCGACCCCTTTCTCCTCCAGATAATCGGCGATGGCCTCCATGGCTTGGCGGTTGTCCATGCCATCGAAGGGAGGGGAATTGACCATGATGCCGTCGCCTGTATAGGCCCCGGTCATGGTGGCCTGGTCGAGCTCTTCGCCCGGGGGCTGTATCACCACGATCATCGGGATTCGATATTTCTTGGCGAACTCGAAATCCCTCTGATCATGGGTAGGCACCGCCATGATGGCTCCGGTACCATACTCCATCAGGACGAAGTTGGCGGTGTAGATGGGCATCCTTCTCCCGGTCAGGGGGTTTATGCAACGGGTCCCTAAAAAGACCCCCTCCTTCTCCATCTCCTCGGCGGTGCGCATGATCAGATCTTGCCTTCTCACCTTTTCCACGAAGCTCCGAACTTCAGCCTCTTCACGTCTTCCCTTGCAGAGCTCCAAGACTAAGGGGTGTTCCGGCGCCAGGACCATAAAGGTGGCACCATAGAGGGTGTCCTGACGGGTGGTGAAGACGGTAATGGCCCCATCGCCGTCTTCCAGGGGGAAATCGATCTCCGCCCCTATGCTTTTGCCGATCCAGTTCTTCTGCATGGCGATGACCTTCTCCGGCCAGCCGGGGAGTTTGTCGCAGTACTCCAGCAGTTCCTCGGCGTAGGCGGTGATCCGGAAGAACCACCCTTCAAGCTCTTTTTTGTCGACCTCTCCGTGGCACCTCCAACACCTTCCCGCCTCGACCTGCTCATTGGCCAGGACTGTCTGGCACTCCTGGCACCAGTTTACCAAGGCCTTTTTCCGGTAAACCAGCCCGCGTTCATACATCTTGATGAAGATCAACTGCTCCCACTTATAGTAGTCCACGTCGCAGGTGGCCAACTCTCGATCCCAATCGTAGCTGAAGCCCATCCGCTTTAGCTGAGACTTCATATAGCCAATGTTGTCGTAGGTCCACTTGGCAGGGTGGGTCTCGTTTTCAAGGGCGGCATTCTCCGCGGGCATCCCGAAGGCGTCCCACCCCATGGGATGCAATACGTTATACCCCCGCATCATCTTATATCTCGCCACCACATCCCCGATGGAGTAGTTTCGGATGTGCCCCATATGGAGTTTACCGGAAGGATAGGGGAACATCTCCAAGAGATAGTGTTTCTTTCTCCCCGGGTCGTCTGAGGCTTGAAAGAGCTTCTCCTGTTCCCACGATCGCTGCCACTTCCCTTCGATCTGCTCGGGGTCGTACCTCTCTCTCATCTTCCCAACATTCTCCTGATTCTCAGTCTGAGGGCGTTCAGTTTGATAAAACCTTCTGCGTCTCTTTGCTGATAGACTTGGTCCTCCTCGAAAGTAGCGAAACCGCTGTGATAGAGGGACTTGTCAGATTTCCGCCCGACCACCATACAATTTCCCTTGTAGAGCTTCAGTTTGACGGTTCCCGTGACATCCTGCTGCGTTTCGTCAACCACATTCCTCAACAGGTTCATCTCTGGTGAATACCAGTACCCGTAGTAGATGAGTTCTGCTATCTTGGGGATGAGGGAGTCGCGCAGGCGCATCACCTCCCGATCCATGGTGATGGACTCGAGGGCCCGATGGGCGATGTGGAGGATTGTCCCCCCAGGTGTTTCGTATACCCCTCTGGATTTCATCCCCACATACCGGTTCTCCACGATGTCCACCCTGCCGATGCCATGGATACCCCCTAACTCGTTGAGCCGGGCCAACAGTTGGGCGGGGGAATAATCTTCCCCGTCTATGCGGACAGGAATCCCATCCTCAAATTCTATCTCGCAATAAAGGGGCTGATCCGGCGCTTCTTGCGGAGAGCGAGTGAGCACAAACATCTCCTCATCGGGTTCCCGCCAGGGGTCCTCTAAGACCCCTCCCTCAAAGCTAATATGCAACAGATTTCTGTCCCTGCTGTATGGCCTCTGGAGGGTTACAGGAATGGGGATGCCCTGGTCTTGGGCATAGCGGATGAGGGCTTCTCGGGAGCCGAGTCCCCACTCCCGCCAGGGCGCAATGACCTTTATGTGGGGGTCAAAATAGTAGTAGGTGAGCTCGAACCTCACCTGATCATTTCCTTTTCCTGTGGCCCCATGGGCTACGGCATCGGCCCCCTCCTTGCGGACCACTTCCATCTGACTCTTGGCGATGAGGGGGCGGGCAATGGAAGTGCCTAATAGGTACCCACCCTCATAGATGGCGTTGGCCTTGATAGCGGGAAAGACGAAGTCCCGGACAAACTCCTCCTGCAAGTCCTCGATATATACCTTGCTCGCCCCCGTGTCCAGGGCCTTCTGACGGACCGATTCTACCTCTTCTCCCTGGCCGATGTCGGCACAGAAGGCGATCACCTCACAGCCGTATTCTTCTTGCAGCCATTTCAAGATTACCGAGGTGTCTAACCCCCCGGAATAGGCCAATACAATCTTATTAACGCTCTGCCTCATCTTTCCTTCTTTCTCCCATCAAGTGGGTCAAGATGGCCTTTTGTACATGGAGGCGGTTTTCCGCCTGATCGAAGACGACGGAATGAGGTCCATCCATCACCTCATCGGTGATCTCCTCTCCCCGATGGGCGGGCAGACAGTGCATCACCAGCACATCATCCCTGGCCCATCGAACGAGGTCCGCGTTTACCTGGTAACCCTGAAAGGCCTTAATCCTCTCTTGGTGCTCTCCCTCCTGCCCCATACTGGCCCAGACATCGGTGTTAATCACGTGGGCCCCTTCTACCGCCTCTTTCGCATCATGGATGAGGACGATCCTGGAGGAAGCCTCCCTTAAGGCCCTGGCGACGATCTCCTGGCGGGGTTCAAATCCGGGGGGACAAGCGAGCCAGAGGTCGAAGCCAAGCCGTAATGCCCCATTAATCCAGGAGTTGGCCACATTGTTCCCATCCCCTACATAGGCCACCTTTAGACCGCGGTATTCACCCCGCTTTTCCCAGATGGTGAAGATATCGCTGAGGATCTGGCAGGGATGCAGGAGGTCGCTTAAGCCGTTGATCACTGGCACTGAGGCAAAGCGGGCCATCTCCTCGACCCTCTCTTGAGAAAAGGTTCTGACCATGATCCCATCCACATACCTGGACAGGACCCGGGCTGTATCGGCGATGGTCTCCCCTCGACCCAGCTGGGTATCCTGACGGTTCAAAAAAAGGGCGTGTCCCCCCAACTGGTGCATGCCCACCTCGAAGGATACCCTGGTCCTCGTTGAGGGTTTCTCGAAGATCATGGCAAGGGTCTTCCCCTCCAAGGGATGGTAAAGTTCGCCCTGCAGGTGCATCTCCTTCAGTTCCTTGGCCTTGTTGAGGATGACCTCGATCTCTCCTGGAGTCAGGTCGTAAATGGTGAGCAGGTCCCTATTCATCGCTCGGAGAATATCTCCTGTAGGGCTGCGAGCAAGAGGTCGATCTCCTTGCTGGTGATGATAAGAGGAGGAAGGAAGCGCAGGACTCTGTCCATGGTGCAATTGATGAGGAACCCTTTCTGCAAACAGCGCTCCACAATTTCCTTCCCCTCGAACTCCAGTTCAGCCCCGATGATGAGGCCCTTGCCTCGGACATCTTTGATGAAGTCGTACCGTTCCTTCAGGTCGAGGAGCCCTGTCAAGAAGTATTCCCCCATTCGCTGACAGTTTTCTAGGATTCTGTCCCCCAAGAGGGTGTCGAGGACAGCACATCCCACCCTGGTGGCCAGGGGGTTCCCGCCAAAGGTGGAGGCGTGGCTGCCGGGGGAGAAGGCCTGTGCTACCTGTTCCGTTGTCACCATGGCACCTATGGGGACCCCGTTGGCCAGGGATTTGGCCAGGGTCATGATGTGGGGAGGGGCATCATAGTGTTGATAGGCAAAGAGTTTCCCCGTCCTGCCCATCCCCACCTGGATCTCATCGTAGATCAGCAAGATCTGTTTCTGGTCACAGAGGTTCCTCAACTCCTTCAGGTAGTGTGGGGAGGGGAGATTCACCCCCCCCTCCCCCTGTATGGGCTCCACCATTACAGCGCAGGTATGGGGGCCGATGGCATCCTGTACGGCCTCTATGTCGTCAAAAGGTACATACTTGAAACCCGGCAAGAGGGGTTCAAACCCTTTGTGGAACTTCTGTTGCCCTGTGGCGCTCAAGGCGCCCATTGTCCTCCCATGGAAGGAATTGTCCATGGTTATGATCTCGTGCTTCTCGCCGCCATGCCTCTCTCTGGCGTACTTTCGCGCTAGCTTGATAGCCGACTCATTGGCCTCAGCCCCGCTATTGCAGAAGAAGACCTTCTCCCCATAGGAGTGCTCACAGAGGCGCCGGGCCAACTCTGCCTGCGGCCCTATATAATAGAGATTGGAGCAATGGATGAGTCTTCTGGCCTGTTCTTCCAAGGCATGGATAACGTTGGGATGGCAGTGGCCCAGGTTGCATACCGCTATTCCGCCCACAAAGTCGAGGTATTCCCTTCCGCTGCTATCCCATACCTTGGCGCCCTTCCCCTTCAGCACGAGAATAGGATTCCGGGCGTATGTGTTGACCAAGAAATCTGCTCCCTCTTGGATCAGATTCTCCCCTTTCAGTCCGTACTCATCATTCCCCATATCTCCGTTCCCACACCTCCATCAGTAAAGATCTCCAGGATGAGGGCATGTGTTACCCTTCCATCGATGATATGGGCCTTGGCAACACCCCCTCCCAGGGCCTCCAGACAGCAGTTGATCTTGGGGATCATCCCTTCAGAGACAACTCCCCTGGAAATGAGATCTTTGGCTTCTTCAACTGGTAGGCTGGTTATCAGATCCCCCCCCTCGTCCATCACTCCCGGTACGTCGGTGAGCAGAATCAGTTTCTCCGCCCGCAGGGCGGCCGCCAACTTCCCAGCCACGAGATCAGCGTTGATGTTGTATGTCTTGCCATCCCTTCCTACCCCCACGGGCGCGATGACAGGGATGAAGTCACCGGCGTCCAAGGTCTTGATGACATGAGAGTTGATTTCCTCCACCTCACCCACCATCCCTAGGTCGACGATCTCCGACGGAGTTTCACCCTGCCCCTGAGGGAGCAGGAGCTTTTTCGCCTGGATGAGGCCGCCATCCTTTCCGCTGAGCCCCACTGCTTTTCCCCCGCAATGGTTGACGAGGTTGACTATCTCCTTGTTCACCTTCCCCACCAGGACCATCTCCACCACATCCATCGTCTCTTTATCGGTGACCCTCAGACCTTGCACAAAGGTGGAATCTTTCCCCATCTGCTGGAGCACCTGGCCGATTTGAGGGCCGCCGCCATGCACCACCACCGGGTTGAGGCCGACGTATTTCATCAGGACGATATCCATGGCAAAGCCCTCTTTGAGGTCTTCGTCGGCCATGGCTGCCCCCCCATACTTGATCACCATGGTCTTTTGGTAGAACTTTTTGATGTAAGGGAGGGCCTCGATGAGCACCTGGGCCTTTTCGATAAGCCTCTGCATTACAAAATATACCTGCTTAAATCCTCATCCTGGACAAATTCTTCGAGCTTCTTGCTGACGTAGTCGGCATCGATGGCCACCTTTTGGCCGCTCATCTCAGGAGCGTTAAAGGAGACCTCATCAAGGAGTTTCTCCATGATGGTGTAAAGCCTCCTGGCCCCGATATCCTCCGTCCTCTCATTGACCTGGACGGCGATCTGGGCAATCTCCTGGATGGCCTCCTTGGCGAAGGATAGGTGAACGTTCTCGGGTTTCATCAACTCTACATATTGGGTGATGAGGGCGTTTTGGGGCTCAGTCAATATCCTGATGAACTCCTCCTTACCGAGGGGCCCCAATTCCACCCTGATGGGAAAGCGGCCCTGGAGTTCGGGGATGAGGTCGGATGGTTTAGAGACATAGAAAGCCCCGGCGGCGATAAAGAGAATATGATCCGTTATTACCATCCCATACTTAGTCATCACCGTGGTACCCTCGACAATGGGAAGTATATCCCTCTGAACCCCTTCGCGAGAGACGTCAGGGCCATGAGTGGGCTCGCGGCTGGCGATCTTGTCGAGTTCGTCCAAGAAGATGATCCCCGATTGTTCCACCCTCTGGATGGCAAGCTTGACCACCTTGTCCATATCGACAAGCTTTTGGGCCTCCTCCTCGGTGAGGACTTCAAGGGCCTCGGGTATCTTGACCTTCCTCTTTTTGGTCTTTTTGGGGAAGAGACCGGAGAGCATATCCTTGAGGTTTATGTCCATCTCCTCCAATCCTGTGGTGGAGAATATCTCCACCACAGGGAGGACTTTATCGACTACCTCTACCTCCACCAGCCGCTCATCCAGCTTGCCCTCCCGCAGCAGCGACCTCAATCGTCCCCTGGTATTTTGGGCGGAATCCACCTCTGACTGCTCGCCGGCGACCTCGACCGCTCCGGGTAGGGACAGCGCTGGCGAGGCCTTCTTCGGGGAAGGGGGCAGGAGGAGGTCTAGTACCCTTTCCTCGGCCATCTCCCGTGCCTTATCCTTTATCTTTTCCTCCTCTTCCGTCCTTACCATGTTGACGGATAGCTCTGTCAGGTCCCTGATCATCGATTCCACATCCCGCCCTACATACCCCACCTCTGTGAACTTGGAGGCCTCGATCTTTAGGAAGGGGGCCTGGGCGAGTTTGGCCAGGCGGCGGGAGATCTCAGTCTTACCCACCCCTGTGGGACCGATCATAATGATGTTTTTTGGAGCGATCTCATCCCGCAATTCTTTCGGGACTTGCTGACGCCTCCAACGATTCCGCAGGGCGATGGCCACACACCTCTTTGCGTCATCTTGGCCAATGATGTATTTATCCAGTTCGACCACGATCTCTTTCGGCATCAGGGGCCGCTCCATTTTCATCCCTTCTTTCTCTAAAGCTCTTCGGTCGCTATCTGATTGTTCGTGTATATGCATATCTCAGAGGCTATCCGCATCGCCTCTTGAGCGATGTCCTTGGCGTCCAGATTTGAGTGGAGGGCCAGGGCCCTGGCAGCCGCTTGAGCGTAGGGACCGCCAGAGCCGATGGCCACGATCCCGTCGTCGGGTTCCACCACATCTCCGTTGCCGGAGACGACGAGCGAGTGATCCCTATCCGCAACAATCAGCAGAGCCTCCAGCCTCCTCAGCAGTCTGTCGGTTCTCCAGTCCTTGGCCAGTTCCACTGCTGCCCGCAAGATGTTTCCGTTGTATTGTTCCAACTTTTGCTCAAAGCGTTCAAAGAGTGTAAAGGCATCGGCAGTGGTTCCGGCAAAGCCTGCCAAGACCTTGTCGTTATAGAGCTTGCGCACCTTTCGGGCCCGGTGTTTCATTACCGTGGTTTCCAGCGTTACCTGACCGTCCCCGGCCATCACTACCTTTCCCTTATGCCGCACGGAGAGGATTGTGGTTCCCTTAAGCATCCTGCGATCCTTTTTTGGCCCGTGGGTGGGTCCGATCGTAGACCTCCATCAATTTTGCTGAGCTCACATGGGTATACTTTTGGGTAGTGGACAGACTAGCATGCCCCAACAGCTCCTGTATCCCCCTCAGATCGGCCCCAGCATCCAGCAGGTGGGTGGCAAAGGAATGCCTGAAGGTATGGGGGGTGGTCTCCTTCCATATCACTCCTTTGTGCAGATATTTCTTAATCATCTTGGCCACGCTGCGGGCTGTGAGCCTTTCCCCCCGATAGTTGAGGAAGAGGGGCCGAGAGAATTCTTTCCTCTTCCCAAGAAGCTCACCCCTGTGGGTGAGGTAAGCCCTCAATGCCTCGGTAGCCTTGGAGCCGATGGGGACCACCCTCTCTTTCCTACCCTTCCCCATCACCCTCACCATTCCTCCTCCTAGGTCCAAATCGTTCAGGTTGAGGGAGGTGAGTTCACCTACCCTGAGTCCGCTGGAGTACAGCAGCTCCAAGATAGCCCTATCCCTGAGCCCTAAGGGATTGCCTCTTTGAGGGATCTCTAAAAGCCTGAACACTTCATCAACAGTGAGGGCATGGGGGAGGTCCCTCGTCCCCTTGGGGGTTGCCACCATCGTGGCGGGGTTCTTCCCAATAATGCCTTCCCTCTTCAAATACTTGAAGAATGTCCTCAAGGTGGCGAGTTTCCTTACCACCGAACTCCGTTTCACCCGCTCCCCATGATAGAGATATCCCAGGTAGAGACGGATCGTCAGGTAATCTATCGTGGTAATATCTGCAGGGAGCCCCCTGTCCCTTAAAAAAGCTGAAAACAGCTCCAGATCCTTTCGATAGGCTCGGCAGGTGTGGGGCGAAAACCCCCTCTCCAAGGACAAATAGTCAATGAATTTGTCTATATAGCCGTACAATAACGAGGGTCCTTTCATATAAAATGAGCGATAATTGTACACTTAATTTATAAGATAATCAATGCAAAAAGTCAATGAAAGGACACTCTTGCCGTTCCGTGACCTCAAACAACGGAAGGGTTTTATGAAAGATACATGGAGAGTCTAAATTAAGATCGTCCCGTTGACGAGGCGACCGACCAATTTTTTCTGTCATTGATAGGCTCTCAGAGTAGGGCAGAGAATTTCCAAAAGATAAGACAGTGAAAAAGGTCATAGTTATTTGGGCCTTCCTCAAGGGTCAGAGGATCACCAACGTCAATTATCAACCCTGGTACGGGCAACCCATCTACCTATTCTAAAAATTTTATGTTAAAATAAAGATTATTGGATACTGGGCCTGACGCTGCGTGAACAGCAATAAAATCGCTCTATGAGGCATTTGGGAAATAAGCGAAGGAACTATCAAACATAAGAAGCGGTTTGGGCCCTTTATCGAGCTAAGAGAATACTGTTGAACAAGACATATGGATAATGGGCAAATAACTGCAAAGGATGATGGGTGACCATGAAGCGGGTCTTGGTCACCGGTGGGGCAGGGTTCATCGGTTCACACGTCTGTCAACGCCTGTTGCGGGAGGGATATGACGTCGTCTGTCTGGACAATTTCGATACTTTTTACGACCCAGAAATGAAGAGGAGAAATGTGGCTGAGATCAGCGAGACTAAAGGGAAGGGGGGATTTCGATTAATCGAGGGGGATATCAGAGAGAAGGGGTTTCTGGAGGATTTGTTCAGCAGTTCATCCGTTGATCTGGTGATCCACCTTGCGGCCAGGGCTGGGGTGAGGCCATCTATCCAGCAGCCCCTCCTCTATGAGGAGGTGAACGTCAAGGGGACATTGAATCTCCTGGAGGTTTGCAAGGATTTCAAAGTAAAAGACTTCATTTTCGGTTCCTCCTCCTCTGTCTATGGGAGAAACCGGAAGGTCCCCTTTTCGGAGGGAGACAGATTGGAAGCGATGATCTCCCCTTATGCAGTGACCAAGAGGGTAGGGGAGCTCTTTTGCCATGCCTATCATTACCTGTACGGGCTAAACATATTCTGCTTGAGGTTCTTCACTGTGTATGGTCCTCGACAGCGGCCTGAGATGGCCATGCATAAGTTCACCCGCCTTATCTACCAAGGGGAGAGAATCCCGGTTTACGGTGATGGTACGTCATGCCGAGACTATACTTACATCGATGATATCATTGAGGGGGTAATGGGGGCGGTAAAAAACCTGCGGGGTTATGATATCGTGAACCTGGGGGAATCCCGAACCGTTCCCTTGCAGGAGGTCATCTCTCTCTTGGAAGATGCCGTGGGCAAGAAGGCGGAGATTGAGGAATTACCCGAGCAGCCCGGGGATGCCCCTATCACGTATGCCGATATCTCCAAGGCCCGTCGCCTCCTGGGCTATGATCCCCAGGTGGGTGTAGAAGAAGGGATCAAACTTTTCGTGCGCTGGTTTCAGGAGAGGGAAGGAAAGGGGTTGTCTTAATAGTTCCTATATTTACTGGTTATGGGAAGGCGCCTGTCTTTCCCGAAGGCCCGTGGCGTGATCTTGATTCCCGGTGGGGCCTGCCGCCTCTTATATTCGTTGCTGTCGACCTTATCGATGACATCTGTGACCACCTCTTTGGAGTAGCCAAGGGCCAGGACATCATCCGCCGCTTTGTCCTCCTCCACATACGCCTGGAGGATCGGGTCCAAGAGATTGTAGGGAGGTAAGGTGTCGGTATCCTTCTGGTCGGGGCGCAGTTCAGCTGAGGGCTCCTTCTCGATGATACGGGTGGAGATGACCTGCTTCCCTTCTTTCTTGTTCTTGTAGTCTGCTAGTTGATATACGAGAGTTTTGGGACAGTCCTTTATCACGGCAAACCCCCCGGCCATATCTCCATAAAGGGTGCAGTAGCCCGTGCTGAGTTCACTCTTATTGCCGGTAGTCAGGACTAATGAACCGAATTTGTTTGAGAGGGCCATGAGGATGTTTCCCCTGATCCTGGCTTGAATATTTTCTTCTGTGGCGTCCTCCGTCACCCCTTGGAAGTGAGGCCTCAGCGTCTCCAGGTAAGAGTCAAAGATGGAGGAGATGGGGATCCTCAGCAGCTTTATCTCCATGTTATCGGCTAGATTTTGGGCATCGTCCAGGCTCTCCTTGGCGGTATAGAGGGAGGGCATGGCCACAGCGGTGACATTTTCTTTTCCCAGTGCATCGATGGCTATTGCGGCCACCAAAGAGGAGTCTATTCCGCCGCTGAGCCCGATAACGACCTGCTGAAAGCCATTTTTTTGGACATAATCGCGGGTTCCCAACACTAAGGCCCGATAGACCTCGCCCAAATCATCGTACTGGATTGGTTCGTGTTTTTCCAGGGCTGGAGGGGAGTCAACCTCCTTTTCTACCGTGGTCAGGCTCAACACCTTCAACGGGATATGGTCTTGTGAGAGGGTGCGTTTCTCTTTTCTCCTCCGGGGGTCATGCAACCTGGTCATGAAGACCTTGTCTACATCTAAATCAGCTACCAAGAAGTCCTCTTCCAAAGAATGGGCCTGGGCGATCAACTCTCCCTGTTGATCGATGATCATGCTGTTGCCATCGAAAACCAGCTCGTCTTGCCCTCCCGCCATATTGACATATGCGATGACGACCGTATTGTCACTTGCCCGGCTGGAAATCATCCTTTGGCGGAATCCCCTTTTGCCAGCGGAGAAGGGGGAAGAAGAGATGTTGACAACGACCTCGGCATCACCGAGCAAGGCCTCGGTCTTCAGCGGGTCGCCGGCGTGCCATATGTCCTCACATATAGTCACGCCAACCTTGATCCCCTTGAGTTCAAAGACCAGCGCCTCTCTCCCTGCCTGAAAATAGCGGTCCTCATCGAAGACGCCATAGTTTGGTAGAAAGACCTTATGATAGATGTCCACCAATTCCCCGTCGTGGAGTAGGGCCGCAGCGTTATAGATATCGTCCTTCTTATTTATAAAACCCAAGAGGACGGTGAGTCCCTTCGTGATCTCCCCTATCTTGCGCAGGACTTCAAGGTTTTGCTGGACAAATCTGGGCATGAGGAGAAGGTCTTCAGGGGGATAGCCCGTAATGGCCAATTCGGGAAAGGCGAGCAAATCAGTCCCCATTTCTCTGGCCCTTTGGATCCCCTCCACTATCTTCTGGGCGTTTCCCTCCAAATCTCCCACAGTGGTGTTGATCTGGGCCAAGGCGATTCGCATGGTCCTCATTACCCTCTCCTTCCAATCCGAAAATTTTGCAGTAGCATAACACAACATAGATCATAATGTCAAGAGAAAATGGCACATCTCTCTTTCTTGAAAAAAGTGATAAGAGGAATTATATTTTTAAAAAGTCCAGGAGGAGGCGAGCAGAGATTGCCTATCTACGAGTATCAATGCACTAATTGTGGTCGAATATTCGAGGTGATGCAGAATATCACTGAACAACCATTGCAAGCATGCAAATACTGTTCGGGGAAACTCCAACGACTCATCTCCCTCACTAACTTTCAATTGAAGGGGACTGGCTGGTACGCCACCGACTATCAGAACAAGCAAGAAAAAGAGGAAAAACCCTCACACAAAAGAGAGGAAAAATCGGATAAGAAATCGGAAAAGTGAAAGAAAAACAGCGCAAGGCAAGAAGAAAAAAGTTGAGCAAAATTAATAGAAACACCAAAATAAGGACAATGGATGAGAAACCCTTGATATATATAGAAAGAAATCAAGGGTGA
>CP070817.1:514236-533793 GCA_020344255.1 Deltaproteobacteria bacterium
GTATCGAAGATTAGATATCATAAGATTATCATCATGACCGATGCCGATATAGACGGCTCACATATCAGAACGCTCCTTTTGACATTCTTCTACCGCCAGATGGTAGGGGTGATTGAGAGGGGATATCTCTACATCGCCCAGCCCCCCCTTTATCGGGTAAGGGTAGGAAAGGAGGACCTCTACCTTAAGGACCAGGAGGAGATGGATAGATTTCTTTTGGAACGGGCTATGGAAAAGGTCGAACTGGAGACGAAGGGATCGCAGACCCGGTTGGGGGGGAAGAGGCTGCTCGATCTCCTCAATAGACTCTCTCGATTTGACTACTACCAGAGGAGGCTTGAGCGCCGAGGCTATCCTCGGGAGGCTATAAGAGTTCTTTTGCAACAAGGCGTTTCCCGCCCTGAAGATTTTGAAGATAAGGGGCGGCTCATGTTCTTACATAAGGCACTTCGGGGAGAGGGGATGGAGGTGGGAAAGATCACGGCGGATGAGGAGCATAACCTCTTCGAATTCTCTCTCCAGGGGAAAATAAATGGGAGGACGCTGGAGAGGAAGATAAATAGGGACCTGGTTGAATCCGTTGAATACAGAAATGTCATGAAGCTCTATCAATCGATCGCCGGCCTTGAGAGCCCTCCCTTTATTATCCACCATAAGGAGGCAAAGAGAACGATAGGATCAAAGGGTGAATTGCTGAGCTACATCACCACTATAGGGAAGGAAGGGCTCTCCATGCAGAGATACAAAGGTCTCGGGGAGATGAACCCAGGGCAACTTTGGGAGACCACTATGAACCCCGAGGGCCGGAGCCTCCTTCAAGTGAAGGTGGAGGACGCCGTCGTAGCGGATGAGATCTTTACAGTCCTAATGGGAGATCAGGTTGAGGAGCGCAGGCGCTTCATCCAGCAAAATGCCCTCCAGGTCGAGAATCTAGATATTTAGTTTCAGTCCCCGTACTTATAGTTGGGGATAAAAGAATTTATGGTTTGATTTTAACAACTATAATAGTTAATGATCTCGGAGCCGAGGGAGGGGGCCGGCAGACAGCCCCAGTAGAAAAGCCTGCTTCCTGAGGCAGCAGTCGGGTCAATCTTCATGGTAATTGGACTGACAGGGGGAATTGCTAGTGGTAAGAGTCTAGTCTCCCGGACCTTAAATGGGTTCGGACTAACGGTAGTAGATGCAGACGATATCGGCCGAGAGATCATGGGGAGAGATGGTCTTGTAAAACAGGAGGTAGTAAAGACCTTTGGGAAGGGAGTGCTCACCGAGGAAGGGGAGATCAACAGAGAGAAGCTGGCGAGGATTATCTTCAATGACCTGGAGAGGAGGAGGGCCTTGGAGGGGATCCTTCACCCCCGTATCCGGGAGGAGATGTGGAGGAGGGCGCAGGAGCACAGCGGAGACGCGGTCTTGGAAGTGCCCCTCTTGATCGAGACAGGAGGGCATGAAAGGGTAGATTTAGTGGTGGTGGTCTATGCCATGAGGGAGATTCAGATCCAGCGCCTCATGCGGAGGGATGGAATATCGGCAGAGGAGGCTATCAGGAGAATAGATACCCAACTTCCTTTGACGGAGAAAGTCTCTCACGCCGATTATATCATTAACAACAATGAATCCGTAAAGGAGACGGAGGAACAGGTATGGAGGTTTTATCAGGCGACAAAGGGGAAAGGAACGGTATGAATACTGAGGTTTTATACCTGAGAGATCTCAAACGCAAAAAAATATCGGAGCTGGCGGCCCTGGCCAAGGAGCTCAAAGTGGAGGGGGCGTCCTATATGCGCAGGCAGGACCTGATATTCGCTATCCTGCAGGCCCAAGCTGAGAAGAATGGGGTCATCTATGGCGAGGGAGTTTTGGAGATCCTGCCCGACGGTTTCGGGTTCCTCCGCTCCCCAGACTACAACTATCTGCCGGGCCCAGACGATATCTATGTCTCCCCATCGCAGATAAGGAGGTTCAATCTGAAGACAGGGGAGACCGTCTCGGGACAGATAAGGCCCCCTAAGGAGACGGAGAGATACTTTGCCCTCCTCAAGGTGGAGAAGCTCAACCACGAAGATCCTGAGGCGGCGAAAGACAAGATTCTTTTTGACAACCTTACACCCCTATACCCCCAGGAGAAGGTCAATCTAGAGTACCATGCTGATGACTACTCTACCAGGGTAATGGACCTCCTTACCCCTATAGGAATGGGGCAAAGGGGTCTTATCGTCGCACCCCCCAGGACCGGGAAGACCATGCTCCTACAGTCTATCGCCCACAGCATCATGGCCAATCATAAGGAGACCGTCCTGATCGTGTTGCTCATCGATGAGCGGCCTGAGGAGGTGACAGACATGGAGCGTTCGGTAGAGGGTGAGGTGATCAGCTCCACTTTTGATGAGCCTCCTCAACGACATGTCCAAGTGGCAGAGATGGTGAGTGAGAAGGCCAAGAGGCTGGTGGAGCATAAGATGGATGTAATCATCCTCTTGGACAGTATTACCCGGCTGGCCAGGGCCTATAATGCCGTGGTGCCTCCCAGCGGCAAGGTGCTTTCTGGCGGGATAGATGCTAACGCACTCCAAAGGCCCAAACGCTTCTTTGGTGCCGCCAGAAATATTGAAGAAGGGGGGAGCTTGACCGTCATCGCTACTGCCCTGATCGACACGGGAAGCAGGATGGATGAGGTGATCTTCGAGGAGTTCAAGGGGACGGGTAATTTGGAGTTGATGTTAGATCGACGCTTGGTGGACAGAAGAATCTTTCCGGCTATAGATATCAACCGTTCGGGGACGAGGAAAGAAGAGCTCTTGCTGGAGAAGAATGACTTAGAGCGTATCTGGCTCTTGCGCAAGGTGCTGACTCCTATGAACACGGTGGATAGCATGGAGTTCCTCTTGGATAAGCTTACCAAAACCACCACCAACAGGGAATTTCTAGATACCATGAATCAATGAGAATGGGTTGAAAATGAGGACAAAACATGCTAATTTTATCTCAAAAAGAGGTTGACAGATGAAGAAAGGGATCCACCCCGAGATGCACGATATCACCATCACCTGCGCCTGTGGGGCCACCTTTCAAACCAAGTCCACGCGAAAAGACTATTCGGTGGATATATGCTCCCATTGTCACCCTTTCTTTACGGGCCGGGAGAAGTTGGTGGATACGGCAGGCAGAATAGAGAAATTTACCCGCAAGTATAAGCACCTCCAGGAAAAGGGGCAGAAAAAGGGATAGGGAGGTGGACTCCTCACCGGCCGAAGGGAGAGGGTTCCTTTGCGCAGCCGGTGATATTTTCCCCTAAAAGAGAATGAAGGAGGTTAGGTTAAAGATAGGGGGAACCTACCGTTCCCCTTCTTGACGGGATTATTGTGTGAGATGGTGTGGCTAGGAGTGAGAAAGAGAGTAATCTTACTGTTACCTGAGTCTTGGTTGCAAGGGATGATCACCGATGAGACTTTTGATGAGAATTTTGACCCTCAGAAAGAGGGCCTTATGGATGCGTTAAGGGAGGGACTGGATCTTGAATAAAGAGGTCCTGGAGAAACTGGAGGATGTGGAGACTAGGTACGAGGAGTTAGAGCGCCTCCTGGGTGACCCTCAGATAGTGGCCCGCAAGGAGGAGTACCAGCGATATGCCAAAGAACATGCGGAACTGGGGCGGGTGGTGGAAAACCTCCGCAGGTACAAGGACTTAGTCAGGCGCATAGAGGAGGATAGTGTCCTCCTCCAGGAAGAAGATGAAGAGCTCAAAAAGATGGCCCGGGAGGAGGTGGGCGACCTCACGGAGGAAAAGGCGAGGGTAGAGCGAGAATTGATCATCTCCCTTCTCCCCAAAGACCCCAACGATGAGAAGAGCATTGTTCTGGAGATCAGGGCTGGTACGGGGGGGAAGAAGCAGCCCTCTTTGCTGCGGATCTCTTTCGGATGTATGCCAAGTATGCCGAGATGAATAACTGGCGGGTTGAAATACTAAGTCAGCACCCCACGGGCGTAGGGGGCTTCAAAGAGATCATCGCCCTCATAGAAGGGAAGGGAGTCTATAGTAAGTTGAAGCATGAGAGCGGTGTGCACAGGGTGCAGCGGGTTCCCATTACTGAGTCCCAGGGGAGAATCCACACCTCGGCGGTCACCGTAGCGGTTCTGCCGGAGGCTGAGGAGGTGGATTTGGATATCAACTCCAAGGATCTTAGGATAGATGTATACCGGGCCTCAGGTCCCGGCGGGCAACATGTCAATACCACTGACTCAGCGGTCAGAATTACCCATCTTCCCACCGGTATAGTGGCGACCTGCCAGGATGAGAAGTCTCAACATAAGAACAGAGCGAAGGCCATGAAGGTCTTGAGGGCGAGGCTGCTCGATATGCAACGACAGAGGCAACAAGAGGAGATCACTCAGCAGAGGCGTAGCCAAGTGGGGACCGGGGATCGCAGTGAACGGATCAGAACCTATAATTTCCCTCAAGGGAGAGTAACAGACCATCGCATCGGCCTTACCCTTTATAAACTAGAGGAGGTCTTGGAGGGGAATATAGGACAAATCATTAGTGCCCACATTGGCCATCATCAGGCCGAGGCCTTACGACAAAAGGAGGGGGCCGCTAGCTACTGATGAAACAGGAGCGCTGGACGGTGCTGAAGGTCCTCAAGTGGACGACCGAGTACTTTCGGGAGAAGGAGATCGAGAACCCACGCCTGGAGGCTGAGGTGCTTCTGGCCCACCTCTTGGGGGTGGATCGGGTAGGGCTTTATCTAACCCATGACAAACCCATAAAAGAGGAGGAGCTGAAGGCATACCGGGAGATGATCCAACGGCGCACTGCTTGGGAGCCCACCGCTTACATCTTGGGCTATAAGGAGTTTTGGTCATTGAGGTTTAAGGTGAGCCCCGAATGCCTCATACCGCGGCCGGAGACCGAGCACTTGGTGGAGGAGGCATTGCGAATAGGTGGACAGTTGAAGCCTCCCCTAAGGATGCTCGAGATAGGGACTGGCTGCGGCGCGGTGGCCATTGTTCTGGCCAAAGAACTAAAAGATACCCAAATTGTGGCAACGGATATATCGCCCCATGCCCTCGCTTTGGCGCAGGAGAATGCCCGGGCGCAAGGGGTGGAGGAGAAGATCAAGTTTATACACGGGGATCTTTTCCCCAGTGGAGAGGCTCCATTCTGCCTCATTGTCTCCAATCCCCCCTATATCCCCACTGAGGAGATTCTCCAACTCGCTCCAGAGGTGAGGGATTATGAGCCCCTCACCGCCCTGGAAGGAGGGGAGGATGGGATGCGCTTTTTCCGGGAGATCGCCCGGGGGGCAGCGGATTTTCTGATCGAAGGGGGGTGGCTCCTTTTGGAGATGGGGAAGGGGCAGGCCCCACAAGTGGCGAATACCATAGAGAGGGAAGGGTTCACGCATATTGAGCTGGTCCCGGACTATGCCGGGGTCAAGAGAGTGGTCAAGGCCAAGAGAGGGTGAAAGGTCTCGTTATTGAAGGGGGAGAGAGATTGGTGGGGGAGGTAACGGTCAGTGGGGCCAAAAACGCGGCCCTGCCGGCCCTTGCCGCCGCACTCCTGGTCGATGGAACCTGTAGGTTCACCAATGTCCCCCATCTGCGTGATGTGGAGACCTTCCGGGCCTTGCTAGAGAGCCTCGGGGTTCGGTTCCGCTGGAAGGAGAAGGGGGAGCTGGAGGTGGATGCCTCCAGTATAGAGGGGGTGACCGCTTCTTATGACTTGGTGAAGACCATGCGGGCCTCCATCCTGGTCCTTGGGCCATTGTTGGCTAGAATGGAGGAGGCGGTGGTGTCGCTCCCGGGCGGCTGTGCCATCGGGGCGAGGCCGGTGGACCTTCATTTGAAGGGACTGGAGCAGCTTGGAGTTCAAATCGAACTGGAGCATGGATATATTAAAGCTCGAGCCCCCACGCTCAATGGGGCTCAGATATATCTAGACATCCCCACGGTTACCGGTACGGAGAACCTCATGATGGCCGCGGCAACCATCCAGGGGACCACGGTTATCGAGAACGCCGCCTGTGAGCCCGAGGTTGAGGAGTTGGCCGAGATCTTAAAAGCAATGGGGGCCGAGATAGAGGGGGCAGGGACCACGGTGCTGACCATCCGAGGGGTGGAGAAGTTGAGGCCGATAGAGTATCGCATCATGTCCGACAGAATTGAGGCCGGCACCTTAATGGTGGCGGCCGGGATCACCGGGGGGAATATTCTGATGGAAGGGTGTCGCTTGGAACACATGGAGGCCGTGGTTGGGAAGTTGAGGGAGGTAGGCATGGAGATTTCCCCCGTGAGGGAGGGGAAGGTAAGGGCCGTGGGAGACCACAGGATAAGGAGCGCCGACGTGAAAACCCTTCCCTATCCAGGATTCCCTACTGACATGCAGGCCCAGTTTATGGCGTTGATTACCTTGGCCAATGGGCTCAGCGTCATCTCAGAGACCATCTTCGAAAATAGGTTCATGCACGTCAGTGAGCTGAGGAGGATGGGCGCCGATATCCGGGTGCAGGGTTCGACCGCCATCGTTAATGGCGTTCCGGCTTTGAGCGGGGCGCCAGTTATGGCTACCGATCTGCGGGCCAGCGCATCTCTGGTGCTGGCGGGACTGGCCGCCACAGGGATGACGGTGGTCTCCCGAGCCTATCACTTGGAGAGAGGATATGAGGATCTGGAAGGCAAGCTGGCCGCTTTGGGGGCCAAAGTGAAAAAGGTGGATCTGGATGAAGGTCTTGGAGAGCAAGAGCAGGGGCTTTGAGGGAGAATTGGAGTTCCTCCTCGCCCAGAGGCAAGAGAAGTTGGAGAAGGTCGAGGAGGCCGTTTGGGAGATCATGGAAGAGGTGAGGGAGGGAGGTGATGAGGCCCTGCTCCGGTACACCCAGCAGTTCGATGGGATGGAGATCTCCCGGGAGAAGATGGAGATTCCCCAACATGCTTGGGAAAGGGCCTGGCAGGAGGCAGATGGGGAGACCCTGCTCTCTCTGCAGCGGGCCGCCGAGCGGGTCGAGTCATTCCATCGTCAGGAGCTCTACCACTCTTGGTTTGACACGAATGCTGGGATAATAAGGGGGCAGTTAGTGCGTCCTTTGGCTAGGGCTGGCGTCTATGTCCCTGGAGGGAAGGCATCCTATCCCTCGTCGTTGCTCATGAACGTCATTCCAGCTAAGGTGGCGGGGGTGAGGGAGGTGGTGGTAGTAACCCCTCCCTCCCGGGAAGGCATTAACCCCTATATCTTGGCCGCCGCCCGATTGACAGGGGTAGATCGGGTTCTATTAGTTGGAGGGGCGCAGGCTGTAGCCTCCTTAGCCTATGGTACGGAGACCGTGCCGCGGGTCGACATAATTGCCGGGCCGGGAAATATATATGTGGCCACAGCCAAACGATTACTGTTCGGCATCGTGAGGGTGGATATGGTGGCGGGACCTAGCGAGATCTTGGTAGTCTCTGATGGATCAACTCCCCCTTCCTTTGTTGCCGCAGATCTCCTCTCCCAGGCGGAACACGATGAAATGGCCTGGGCGATTCTCATCACCTCATCCAAAGAGTTCGCCCATCGAGTGCATGAAGAGCTGAGGAGGTTAAAAGCGACTCTCCCCCGTCAGGGAATCATCGAAGCCTCTCTTGAGCGCCACGGGCTCATCATTGTAGTACGGGATATAGGGGAGGGAATAGAAATCGCCAATCGAATCGCCCCTGAGCATCTGGAGCTGGCCCTTCAAGACCCTTTCCGGTGGTTGGGTGAGGTGCAGAATGCCGGCGCCATCTTCCTCGGCCCCTACACCCCTGAGGCAGTGGGGGATTATATGGGTGGCCCCAATCACGTGCTACCCACTGGAGGGACGGCCAGATTCTTCTCTCCCCTCGGGGTGGAACACTTTCTAAAGAGGATCAATCTCCTCTCTTTCTCCCGGGAGGCCCTGGAGGCGGTGAAGAAGGATGTGGACCGATTGGCCCGCCTGGAAGGCTTGCAGGCCCATGCCCAGGCTGTGCAGGTGAGGGGGAAGGAGGATTGAGAAGGATGGAACGTCGGGCCCAGATAGAGAGGAAGACCAGAGAGACAGATGTCACCCTCTCCGTCCACCTGGAAGGACATGGGAAGTCGGAGATCTCCACTGGAATCCCCTTCTTCGACCACATGCTCTCCTTAATGGCTATGCATGGCCTTTTTGATCTGTCATTAAGGGCCACGGGTGACTTGGAAGTCGATTTTCACCATACTGTGGAAGATATAGGGATGGCCTTCGGGGAAGGGATCAGGAGGGCCTTGGGCGACGGATCGGGGATAAGGAGGTTTGGGGAAGCCCTGGTGCCCATGGACGAGGTCTTGACCAGGGTGGTGGTGGACATTTCCGGCCGACCCTATCTAGTCTATCGCGTCAAGGCTACCGGGAGGGTAAAGGACTTCGATGTTGAACTGGTGGAGTCCTTCTCCAAGGCAATGGCAGACCACGGCCGCCTTACCCTGCACGTTGAGCTCCTTTACGGAAAGAACCTCCACCACATCGTTGAGTCGATCTTCAAGGGGTTCGGTAGGGCCCTGGGCCAGGCCTCCTCGTTGGATGAGAGGAGGGTTGGCATACCCTCCACGAAGGGGAGACTATAATGCGAGAGGAACCCTTGACGTGCCAGATGAAAAAAAGAAAGGGTATGATGGTGGGAGAGATCCTTGGCCTCCTTATCTTTCTCCTTGCTTTCCCATCCTATCCCCTATGGGGAGGTCAAGGAGTTATGCCCCTCAGAAAGGTGGCGATTCTCAACTTTTTGATCATCAGGCCGCAGGCGGAGGGGGAGAGGATGGTCAAAGGGTTATTAGGGGGGTCTTTCTTCCGTGCTGGAGAGGTCTCCCCCCGAGCAAGGTCTGCGGTGATGACGAGCTTCTACCGCAAGCTCCTTGGCCTGGGGCGATGTGAGGTAATACCCGTGGATCGGTCGACGGCAGCTGTAGCTGGAAAGGACCCTATTGCCTTCAGGCAAGATCCCCTGGGGGAGGCTGTGCGGATGGGGAAGCAGCTGGATGTCCATGCGGTTGTGATAGGAGGGGTCTACCGTTTTGAGCAACGGCAGGGTAGTGCCTTGGGGGTGGAGAAGGCAGCCTCAGTAGCCTTTGACGCCCACCTGATCAGGGTGGATGATAAGAGGGTAATCTGGAGCGGTAGGTTTGACGAGACCCAACGCTCTTTGAGTGAGAACCTCCTGAAGGTTTCCACCTTTGTAAAAGGCGGGGGGCAGTGGGTGACGGCGGAGAAGTTAACGGCCATAGGCATTGAATCCATTCTACGAACATTCCCTCTATTAACCCTTTAGAGCTCTTCAATGTTGGTGATACCGGCCATAGACCTCAAAGGGGGGCGATGTGTCCGACTGCGCCAGGGGAAGATGGAGGAGGAGACCATTTATTCGGCCGCACCGGAAGAGGTGGCCAAGAAGTGGGAGTCCGAGGGGGCCCAGTGGATCCATGTGGTCGATCTCGACGGAGCTGTGGCTGGCCGCCCGGTGAACATTGAGGCGGTAAAGAAAATACACAGAGAGGTGAAAGTCCCCCTCCAATTGGGAGGAGGGATCAGGGACCTGGGGACCATCGAGGAATGGCTTTCCTTTGGGGTAGAGCGGGTAATCCTGGGTACGGCTGCCTATGAAAACGCCTCTTTGATAAAGGAGGTATGTCAGCGATACCCGGGGAGGATAGCGGTGGGAATCGATGCGCAGGAGGGGGAGGTCATGGTGCGAGGATGGCAGAAAGGGACCTCCCGGAGAGCGGTCGATCTGGCCAGAGAGATGGAGGTATATAGGTTAGCGGCCATCATCTTAACAGATATCAGCAGGGATGGGATGGGGGGAGGAATCAATCTGGATCAGGCCAAGGAGGTAGCGCAGGCGGTTGAGACCCCGATCATCGTTGCCGGGGGAGTGGCTACTTTGGAGGATATCAGGGCAGCGACAAGATTGGCATCCTATGGGGTTATAGGGGTCATTACTGGCCGGGCCCTTTATGAGGGGACCTTAAAACTGGCCGAGGCTATCAGGGTGTCTAAGGGGGGCTGAGAGGATGTTGGCCAAGAGGATCATCCCCTGTCTCGATGTGAAGAATGGAAGGGTGGTCAAGGGGATCAACTTCGTGAACCTGCGTGATGCGGGGGATCCGGTGGAGAACGCCAAGGCCTATGACCAACAGGGGGCAGATGAGCTCACCTTCCTCGATATCACTGCATCTCATGAAGAGAGGCGGATCATCCTCGAGGTGGTGCGTCGCACCGCAGAGGAAGTCTTTATGCCCCTGACGGTCGGGGGTGGGGTACAAGCTTTGGATGATATCCGAGATCTCTTGAGGGCTGGGGCGGACAAGGTGAGTATCAACACTGCGGCAGTGAAGGAACCGGAGTTTGTCCGACGAGCCGCGGAGAGGTTCGGCAGCCAATGCACCGTGGTGGCCATCGACGCCAAAAGGAAGGATGGGGGCTGGGAAGTCTACACTTATGGCGGGAGGGTCCCCACGGGGATTGATGCCTTAGAATGGGCGCAGAGGATGGAGGAATATGGCGCCGGGGAAATCTTACTGACCAGCATGGACAGGGATGGTACCCGCCAGGGTTATGATCTGGAGCTTACTCGAGCTGTGGTGGAGAGCGTGCAGATCCCAGTGATCGCCTCTGGAGGGGTTGGGACCCTGGAGCACCTCTTCGAAGGCCTTACCAGGGGGGGCGCGAGTGCAGTTCTCGCTGCCTCTATCTTTCACTATCGGGAGTACACTGTCAGGGAGGTGAAGAAGTATCTCCGGCAGAGGGGGGTTAGGGTAAGAATCTAGATGAGGAAGGGGATAATTCTACTGTCGACATGGGGTGGGGTCGGGTTTGTTCCCTTGGTCCCAGGCACGGCGGGGACTGCGGCGGCGGTCCCCTTTTTTCTTCTCCTCTCCTGTCTTCCCCTGAGGATTTACCTCCCCCTCTTGTTGGGCATCTCACTGCTGGCCTGTTGGCTGGCAGGGAAGGCGGAAGGTATCTTCCAGCAGCAAGACAGTCGGTTCATAGTTATAGATGAGGTGGTCGGCTTCTTGGTCACTATGACCTCCTTCCCTCCTTCGCTGTTCTATATCGTTGCTGGGTTCATCTTATTTCGTGTCTTTGACATCCTCAAACCCCCGCCTGTCCGTTTCGTGGAGAAGAGGGTAAAAGGAGGCTATGGAGTGGTCTTAGATGATGTGATTGCGGGTATTTACGCCTATCTTGTCCTCCGTATCTTCTCGTCCTTCGTCCGCTGATATCTTGACAAAAAAGGGGGGGATTATTATTTTAAAGGAGCCGTAAGGATCTTTTGCAAAGAATGCCGTCAAACGACACGGTATGAGGAAGTGCTTAATAAACTCACAATCGCTGGTAGTGTTCGCGCCTGTCCTTCGGGTGGCATCTCATCATGAAATGCCTCTAAAGGACTTTCTTTTTGGGGATCTGGGCGCTAGAGGTGTCCGGAGGGGCCTCTCTTCAAAAATCGGCGTTTTCGCCGGCGAGGGTGAAGGCAAACGGAACCCTCATAAGAGGGGGTTTAAAACACGATGTTGCCCTTGACTGAAAGGGACAAGCAGGTCCTCAAGATACTTATAAATGATTATATCAGTACCGGCGAGCCTGTGGGTTCGCGCACTGTGGCCAAAAAGTCAGATCTTAACCTGAGTCCGGCCACCATCAGAAACGTGATGGCTGATCTGGAGGAGATGGGTTTCCTCTTCCAGCCCCATACATCGGCGGGGAGGATCCCCACAGAGAAGGGGCTTCGCTTCTTCGCCGACGCCCTCCTCGATTTGCAAGGACTCTCTGTCCCGGAGAGAGAGGAGATAAGAAATACCTGCCAGGATTGTAAGACGGACATATCCACTCTCATGCGGAAGACGTGTTGGATCCTTTCTGCCTTCTCCAACTATACGGGGATTGTCATGGCCCCTCCCCTGCAGAAGACCATCTTTAAACATATCGAATTCATCAGGCTCAGGAGAACCCAAATCCTCGTCATATTTGTGGCTTCTTCGGGCCTTGTACAGAACCGTGTGGTGGGGTTGGAGGAGGATCTGAGCCAAGGCGAACTTGATAAGATTACTCACTACCTAAACGATCTCCTAACGGGTCTTCCCCTCGGAGAGGTGCGGGAGCGCATCGTAGAGGAGATGAGGAGGGAAAAGAGGACCTATGACGAGCTGCTGCAAAAGGCATTGCAATTGGGAGGGAAAGTCCTCATCACGAGGGAGGAGAGAGATTTATATATAGAGGGGCAGGTAAACATTCTCGATGAACCGTCATTTGCGGACGTGGAGCGGATGAAGGAACTCTTTAAGGCCTTTGAGGAAAAGAGCCTCTTGGTCAAGCTCTTGGATCGGAGCATGAAGGCGCGGGGGGTGCAGATCCTCTTCGGTTCGGAGTGTCAGATAGCGGGCATCGAGGGGTGCAGCCTGATTACCTCTACCTACGGTCACCCCGGCCGCTTTCTTGGTATCCTCGGGGTCATTGGCCCGATGCGTATGAACTATTCCCGGGTGATTCCGGTGGTGGACTTTACCGCTAAGCTCCTCACTGAGATCTTGGAATCTGAGTGGAGCAGTCCTTTATAAAATTTTTGATAGCTTACAGAGGTTTTGCCGATGATGGAGAAAGAGAGGGAGCCAAAGAGAGGGGTAGGTGTGGAAACGACATATGAGGGCAAGGAGAAAACGAGACGTAGCAGCAAAGAAATGCTAAAGGAACTGGAGGTAGCCCTTCAGAAGTCCCAGGAGGAGGCGAAGGAGAACTATGAGCGCCTCCTGAGGGTCTCCGCCGACTTTGAGAACTACAAAAAACGGGTGGCCAGGGAGAAGTCCGAGCTGATAAGGTATGGGAATGAAGAGCTGATCAGAGAGATTGTGCCTGTATTAGACAATCTGGAGCGTGCCTTGGAGCACGTCTCAGGGGAGGGGGAGAGAGAGGGGATCATGGAGGGGGTGGAGATGACGCTGACGCAAGTCCTCCAGATATTACAACGGTTCGGCGTTACCCCTATATCTGCTGTGGGAGAGCGCTTCGATCCCACGAAACACGAGGCGGTCATGGAGATGGCCACCGGAGATTGTGACCCTGGACATGTGGTCTCGGAGCTACAGAAGGGATATCTGGTTAATGATCGACTGCTTCGTCCAGCCAAAGTGGTGGTGGCCAAGCCCCAAGAAGATGCTAAAAAAGGAAAAGGGGAGGCTTAAGATATGGCAAGGGTTGTGGGGATCGATCTCGGGACGACCAATTCAGTAGTGGCGGTGATGGAAGGAGGCGAATCGAAGGTCCTGGTCAACGCTGAAGGCAGTAGGATCACCCCATCGGTGGTGGCATTCACCGATAAGGGGGAGAGATTGGTAGGCCAAATTGCCCGCCGTCAGGCCATCACCAATCCCGAGAACACCGTCTACGCAGTAAAGAGGCTCATCGGCAGAAAGTACTCGGATCCGGAGGTACAAAAGGACGTTGAGATCTGTTCCTATAAGATCGTGGAGGCAAGCAATGGCGACGCCTGGGTACACGCTCAAGGGAAGGACTACAGCACCCAGGAGATTTCAGCTATGGTCCTTCAGAAGATGAAGCAGACGGCGGAGGACTACTTAGGGGAGACGCTGGCCGAAGCAGTCATCACGGTCCCGGCCTATTTCAACGACAGCCAGCGCCAGGCGACCAAAGATGCGGGGAGGGTCGCCGGGCTCAACGTCCTGCGGATCATCAATGAGCCGACGGCTGCGTCCCTCGCCTATGGGTTGGAGAAGAAGAAGGAGACCCGGATAGCCGTCTTCGATCTGGGCGGAGGGACTTTTGACATTTCCATATTGGAGCTGGGGGATGGGGTCTTTGAGGTGAAGTCAACCAACGGGAATACTCACTTGGGTGGGGAGGACTTTGATCAGAGGATAATCGATTACATAGCTGATGAATTCCTGCGGGATCAAGGTGTCGATCTGCGCAAAGACCGGATGGCGCTGCAGCGGTTGAAGGAGGCGGCGGAGAAGGCAAAGATGGAGCTATCCGCCTCCTTGGAAACAGAGATCAACCTTCCCTTCGTCACCGCTGATGCCTCAGGACCAAAACACCTCGCTATGAAGCTTACCCGGGCAAAGCTGGAGGCCCTGGTGGCCGACCTCATCGAAATGGTGGAGGGACCATGTCGCCAGGCTTTGGCTGATGCTGGTGTCTCCCCTCCAGATATCAATGAGGTAATCCTGGTGGGGGGGATGACGAGGATGCCCCGCGTCCAGGAGAGGGTGCAGGAGATCTTCGGCCGGGAGCCGAGCAAGGGGGTTAATCCCGATGAGGTGGTGGCCGTCGGAGCGGCCATCCAGGCAGGGGTCTTGAAGGGGGAGGTAAAGGACGTTCTGCTACTGGATGTTACCCCCCTGTCCCTGGGGATTGAGACCCTTGGAAGGGTCTTCACCAGGCTCATCGAGCGCAACACCACGATCCCTACACGCAAGAGCCAGATCTTCTCCACCGCTGCCGATAACCAAACAGCCGTCACCATCCATGTCCTGCAGGGCGAAAGGGAGATGGCCGCAGACAACATGACCTTGGGGCAGTTTGAGCTGGTAGGTATACCCCCGGCCCTCCGAGGGATCCCCCAGATAGAGGTCACATTTGACATTGATGCTAATGGTATCGTCCATGTGACTGCTAAAGACCTAGGCACTGGTAAGGAGCAGTCAATTAGGATCACCTCTTCCAGTGGACTCCGCGAGGAGGACATCCAACAGATGGTTAAGGAGGCCGAATCCCACGCCGAAGAGGATCGCCGCAAGAGAGAGCTGGTCGAGGAGCGTAACAGGCTAGACGGGGTGATCTATTCCACGGAGAAATCCTTACGGGAGTCCGGCGATAAGATAGATGCTGGGGATAAAAAGAGGGTAGAGGAGGCCCTAGAGGGGGCGAGGAAAGCCATGGGTTCAGAGGACGTCGCCGAGATCAAGAAGGCCAGTGACGAGCTGGCTCAGGCGGCCCACAAGTTGGCCGAGGCGATGTATGCTAAGGCCTCCCAGCAGGAGGCGGCCTCCGGAGAAGAAAAGAAAAGCGAGGAGGACGTCGTGGATGCCGATTTCGAGGAGGTAAAGGAAGATAAGGGCTAAATGTTCCCTATGGTCGCAGGAGGGGGCGTTGGCCCCCTCTTTTTTTATTCATATTCATAGTATGTCTCCTCAGCCAGCAAACCCTCCTCCCAGACCCAAGATGATGGCAACAGAGGGGTCGATGCCCCTTCCTGGCAGATGATCTCCCGGGGGATGTCTCGGAGGAAGCGGGAGGGAATCCTCCGCTGTTCCCCCCCAAAGAGGCTTCTCCTGGCTGCACAGCTCAAGTGGAGTCTCTCTTGAACCCGAGTCATCCCCACATAACAGAGACGTCGCTCCTCCTCCAGTTCCTCTGGGTTGTCCAAGCGGAGGTAATAGGGCAGGAGGCCTTCCTCTAGGCCCACCATAAAGACTACGGGGAACTCCAGTCCCTTAGCACTGTGCAGGGTCATGAGGCTGACTCGATTGACCCCATCCTCATATTCATCTATGTCGGTGAGGAGAGCCACCTGGTCGAGAAAATCCTTCACCCCTTCGGTCTCCGAGCCCTTGAGCACCGCCAAGAACTCCTTCACGTTCTCCAGCCTTGTGTGTCCCTCTTCTCCCATGGACATGAGATATTCCATATAATTCGTCTCCTCTATGATCCGAGAGACCAGTTCGTCGAGGGGAAGGACCTGGGCTCTTAGCTTTTCCAATAGGGGAAGGACCTCCTGCACCTTTTTCCTCATGGCCGAGGGAATATCCTTCCTGGCAGGGGCCTGCACTATGGCTTGGTAAAGAGAGCATCCCTTCTGGCGGGCCAACTCCTCCAGCTTCACAAGGGTCTTAGGGCCAATCCCCCGAGGGGGTACATTTAAGATCCTCTTCAAGCTTACCTCATCCTCAGGGTTCACCATGACCCGGAGGTAGGCCAAGACGTCCTTGATCTCCCGTCGTTGGTAAAATCTCACCCCCCCCACCAAGGTATAGGGGATCCCCCAATGCATCAGGACCTCCTCCAGAGCCCGGGATTGGGCGTTTATCCGATAAAAGACGGCGTATCTGCCGTACTCCCCCTTCGCCTCTTCGGCGATACAACCTGCTACCCAGCGGGCTTCCTCTTCTTCATCTTCGGCCACAAAGAGGGTAAGAGGATTCCCTGGTTCATTAGCCGTCCAAAGCCTTTTTTCCTTACGCCAGCGGTTCCGGCAGACGACGGCGTTGGCCCCCTGCAGGATCAGCTGGGTAGACCGATAGTTCTGCTCAAGTTTGGTCACCTTGGCAACGGGGAAATCCCGCTCAAAACTCAGGATGTTAGCGGGTTCGGCCCCCCGCCAGCGGTATATGGATTGGTCATCATCACCTACGACACAGAGGGAGGCATCTGGACCGAGGAGGTCTTTGATGAGAAGGTGTTGTATTGTGTTGGTGTCCTGATACTCATCCACCAAAATGTGGCGGAACTTCCGCCAATAGTAATTTTGCACCTCGGGGACGTGCTGAAAGAGGAGGTGGGTAAAGGTGAGGAGATCGCCGAAGTCCAGGGCATTGCTCGCCCCCAGGGCCTCTTGGTAGAGGGGGTAGAACTCTGCCGCCTTCTTCTGATAGGGGTTGAAATCATCGGGGCGGTAATCCTGCGGCCCTATGCCCCGGTTCTTCGCCCGCTCGATCTCCTTCAAGATCCTCGCCGGAGGAAAGGCGTGTATCCCCACACCTGCAGCCTTCAGCAGACCCCCCATCAGTCGCAACTGATCCTCTTCGTCATAGATAACGAAATCGGCCCGGCGTCCTAGGCGATGGATATGGGATCGCAGGATCCGTACGCAGGCGGAATGAAAGGTACTGACCCAGACCTTTTCTCCTTGTGGGCCGAGCAAGGCGCAGACCCTGTCCTTCATTTCACCGGCAGCCTTGTTGGTGAAGGTTACCGCCAGGATCCCCTCCGGGGCGACCTTCCCAGAAAGGATGAGGAAGGCGATCCTATAGGTTAACACCCGGGTTTTGCCACTCCCTGCCCCCGCAAAGACCAAGATGGCTTTCGTCTCCGCGGTGACCGCCTCTTTCTGGGGGGGGTTGAGTTCGCCGAGCAGCTGTTGTACGGGGTTCAGATCGGTCATCGATTAAGCAATGGGCTCACTCTACAGTGACACTCTTAGCAAGGTTGCGTGGCTGGTCTATGTCTGTCCCCCTGAAGTCGGCGATGTAATAGGCGAGCAGTTGCAGGGGGAGGGTGGTTAAGAAAGGGGAGAGGAGTGGGTGGACGGTGGGGACGGAGATGACCTCGTCCACCTTGGCGGCGATCATTGGATCGTAGTCGGTGGCCAGCGCGATGATCCTTCCATCGCGGGCCTTGACCTCCTCGATGTTGCCCAGGACTTTCTCATAGGTGTGGTCCTTGGGGGCCACCACCACCACCGGCATATCCTCGTCGATGAGGGCGATGGGACCGTGCTTCATCTCTCCTGCCGGATACCCCTCGGCGTGAATGTAGGAGATTTCCTTGAGCTTCAAGGCCCCTTCCAGGGCGATGGGGTAGGATACGCCCCTGCCCAAATAGAGGAAGTCCTGAAAATGGACGTACTTTCTGGCCAGGCGTTCTATCTCCCCGGCCCCCTCCAAGACCCTTTTCATCAGGCCGGGTATCTCCACCAGTCCCTGGATGTAACCCCTCATTTCCTCTTGTGTAATAATCTTACGTGCCCTTCCCAGATGTAAGGCCAACAGGAAAAGGGCGGCCATCTGGGAAGTGAAAGCCTTGGTGGAGGCCACACCGATTTCTGGGCCGGCATGGGTATAAATCACCCCTTCTGTCTCCCTGGTGATGCTACTGCCCAATACATTGCAGATGGAGAGTGTCTTCCCGCCCTTTCGCCGCGCCTCTCTCGTTGCGGCGAGGGTATCGGCAGTCTCCCCGGATTGGGAGATGGCCACCAACAAGGTTCCTTCGTCGATGAGGGGATCTCGGTAGCGGAACTCGGATCCGATGTCCACCTCTGCCGGAATGCGGCTGAGCCTCTCGGTCAGGTATGCTCCAACGAGGGCTGCGTGCCAAGATGTGCCACAGGCAACCAAGAAGACCCTCTTGATCTCTTCTAAGCCCTTCCTCTGATAGGGGAAATCCTCCAGGATGACCTCCCCCTCTTCTTCAGTGATCCTCCCCCGAATGGTATTTATAACGGCTGCGGGTTGTTCATGGATCTCTTTGAGCATGAAGTGCTTGTACCCACCCCTCTCCGCCATGAGGGGGCTCCAGTGGATACGCTGGGGTTCCCGAGCGAGGCTCCGGCCCGAAAGGTCTTCGAGCTGCGGCCCTTGTGGGGTGATGAAGGCAATATCCCCATCCTCTAGGAAGATGAAGTCCCGGGTATAGTTCAACACGGCTGGGGTATCGGAAGCGATGAAGAACTCTCCGTCTCCTAGGCCGATCACCAAGGGACTTTCCTTTCTGGCTGCAGCCACGGTTTGGGGCTCCCCTTCGCAGAGAATCCCCAGGGCATAGGAGCCCCGGATCTTGTTCAAGGCCTCCTTTACCGCCTCTCGAAAGGGGACTCCCTGTTGGAGGAACTCATCTATCAGATGGGCAATGACCTCGGTATCGGTGCCGGAGGTGAAGACCCTCCCCTTGGCTTTCAGCTCCTCTTTGAGGGGGAGGTAGTTCTCGATGATGCCATTGTGGACCACTGCTATCCTGCCTGTTTTATGGGGGTGGGCGTTGTCATCTGAAGGTCTCCCGTGGGTGGCCCAGCGGGTATGGCCTATGCCGGCCCTCCCATCGAAAGCTTCACCTCGGAGGAGGTCCTCCAGACGGCTCAGCTTCCCTTGGGCCCTGCGTACCTCGATCGCCCCCTGATGGAAGAGGGCCACCCCCGCCGAGTCATATCCCCGATACTCCAATCGGTGCAAGCCTTCCATCAATATCTGTAAGGGGCTCCTGGGCCCTAGGTAGCCGACTATCCCGCACATGATTCTCTCATCCTCGCTGATTCTCGCTTTTCCTCTTCTTTTCCCTTTTTATCACCCATTTCTTTAAGTTCTTCTGCTTAGCCCTGCCCACCGCCAGAGCGTAAGGGGGGACATCTTTGGTGATGGTCGCACCTGCCCCCACCAAGGCCCCTTTCCCGATCTTAACCGGGGCCACCAGGGCCGTGTTGCTCCCCATGAAGACCCCGTCCTCAACAACGGTTTGGTGCTTCTGATAGCCATCGTAGTTGCAGGTGATGGTGCCCGCCCCGATGTTCACCCCTTCACCCAAATCGGCGTCCCCGATATACGAGAGGTGATTGGCTTTGGTCCCTTTGCCTATCCTGGACTTCTTTACCTCTACAAAGTTGCCGATACTTACCCCCTTCTCAAGATGGACAAATGGACGCAGGTGGGAGAAGGGGCCTACCGTGGCGTCATCCTCAATTTTACTCTCGGTAATCTGGGTGCAGAACCGTACCTGTACCCTGTCTCCGATTTGCGAATCAATGATCTCCACCTGTGGGCCAATCCGGCACCCCTCACCGATGGAGGTCCTTCCGCGC
>CP070817.1:533893-539945 GCA_020344255.1 Deltaproteobacteria bacterium
GTAGGAAAGCATCTTGTTGCGCCTTGTTGAACCTATGGATCTCGTCCACAAAGAGGATGGTCTTTCTCTGGTGGAATTTCTGCTGCCCCTCGGCCTCCTTGATAACCTCTCGTATCTCCTTCACCCCTGAGAGGACCGCGCTGAAGAAGACGAAATGGGCTCCTGTTGCACGAGCGATAATGTGGGCCAAGGTGGTCTTGCCAGAGCCAGGGGGGCCCCAGAGGATCAAGGAGAGTAATTCTCCCTTCTCGATGGCCTTTCGCAAAACCTTTCCCTCTCCCAGGATGTGCTCCTGACCCACGAATTCATTCAGCTCCCTCGGCCTCATCTTGTCGGCCAACGGGGCCGTACTGGCCAGAAACTCCTTGGCTTTTTCTGCGAATAGTTCCATTCCCTCCTACCTACGAGATGAGAAGGCGCTCAACCTCTTCATCGCCCTGAGCTTCTCGGTGCGGCCCACCTTAGTGGCCCACAACCCTCTCTTGAGGAAATCGATAGAGCGGTCATAGATCTTTCGGTCTACGGGGTAAGGATGGCCATCCTTACCCCCGTGGGCAAAGCTGAACCTAGCCGGGTCTCGAAAGCTCGGCCGTTCGCCATAGATGAGTTCGGCAATAAGGCTCAGGGCCCTGATGGTCTTGGGCCCCACCCCCGGAGTCCCCAGGACCTCTTCGAAGTCCTTCGTCCCTCGCTCATAGGTCCTCAAGAGGATCTGATGCAGCCTCTTGGCGTTCAGATCTCCGAACTCGATGGGATGGCGGGATGGGAGGTCAAGTCTCTCCATCCGCTTTACTTCAGCAATGATCAGATCCGGTTCCTCTCTGGTTAAGGCCGCCACCGCGCCCCTAGCCCCATAGCTCTCTTGAGCCACCATGTTTAAAGGCGTACCCCGGGCATCGCAACAGATGGCCTGATGGGGTTCGCAGACAAAGTCTCTCACTTCCTCCCCCAGCCAATGATATCTCCTGGCATATCGGGTGGTGGTATTCATCCCCTGTTGGATCACACACCACCCTCCATGAAGGGTAAAGAGGAAGGTGTGGTGATAGAGCTGATAGCCGTCCTGCAGGGCGCTACTGTCCACCTTGGCCGCCATGCGGCTGGCGTATGTGAGGTCGGCAGGCTCCAACGAGATGCTGTTGCAGTGCTTCTCTATCTCCTGGGGCGTGTCACGAGAAACCTTCCCCTTCCCGCCGGCCACGAAGATTTCCGTCTCCCCTTCCAGGCCACGGAGTCCCTCTTTTACGGCGCCACATACCGTAGTGGTCAATCCACTACTGTGCCAATCAAAACCCAGCAGACACCCAAAAGCCTGGAACCAGAAGGGGTCCGAGAGTCGACGCAGAATCTCCTCAGGACCAAACTCGGCCACGAGCACCCGGATGATCTCCCGGGCCAGCAATGTCATTCTTTCAAAAAGCCAAGGCGGGGCCTTACCGTAATGAAGGGGAAGATGGGCTATGCCGCGGCGCATCCCTCAGCCTATCGCTTTATAGACCGCATCCTTCTTTCTTGCCCTCTCTTTCACCTTAACCCCCACATCGTCACCTACCTTCGCCACCTGCACAGGATTGCGGTCTATCTGCATAGAGGTCACCTCTTCGGTAAAGTCAGTGGTATAACCCCTGATGTGGATGCTGTCTCCCACCTTCAGGCCTTCTTCTTCAAGGTGGATGGCGACCACTCCGATCTTGGCGAAGTAGTCTATTACCGTGCCGATCCTCTTCTCCTCCATCTCACGGCCTCCTTTCTTTATTGATAATGCGACATGGAAATCCCCTGTTGCCCCCCGATACCATGGTGGGACAATCCATTCTCGGAGATACCCCTCCCGTCTTTAATCACCCTTTGTGGGGGTGCTTGCATCTTTCTGGTGAGGAATTCTAACAGGTCCTCCACCTCCACCCCTTCCAGACATCGCTGCCTGTCACACCCCTGTCGCTGTTGCCAGTCACAGGGGGAACAGTCGACTCTCCCTTGGAGCCACAAGGCCTTCTCACCACGCGGGGCCCAGACGAAAGGATCGGTGGGCCCGAAGATGGCCACCGTCGGCACCCCCAAGGCTGCCGCCAGGTGAGAGATACCGGAGTCATTGCCGATAAAGAGGGAGGTGTTCCTCAACAAAGCCCCTAACCTGATCAAGGGGAGGTGGCGCAATACGAGATGGGGAACCCCGTTTAAGCCCCTCAGTACCTCTCCTGCTACCTCCTCATCGGCAGGGCCCTGGATGATGAGAAGCCCCCATCCATTTTGGGCCAATATCCTGCCCACATCGGCAAACCGAAGGGGAGGCCAGATCTTCTTGCGGCTCCCTGCCCCTGGGTGCAGGGCTATTATACCGCCGGCCCATCTCCTCTGTCTCAAAAACGCCTCCGCCCACTCCTCATCTTCCTCTCGCAGGAAAATCTTTGGTAGGGTAGGGTCAGACCGAATTCCCAGGGCCATCAAGGATGAGAGGTGGTGGTCCACCATGTGCATTCTCTCCTCGGGAAAGGGGGGGAGGATGAACACCCTTTTTACCCCCACCAGCCGAAGATTTAACGTAAAGGCCACTCCTTTCCCGAAAACAAACGCTGCATCGAAGCTACCGAGATATTTACACATACTTTCGGGCAGGTGCGCACCCTCCTGAAAGAAGGGGGCTATCTCTGCTCTGTTTACATCGGCTACTCCATCGGCATAGGGGTGGCCTTCAGCCAGTTGCAGGATACACGGATGTCCCATGATCTCAAGCCAGACGGGTTGCAGAAATTGCCGTATGGCCTTTATGGCTGGCAAGGCGAGGATGAAATCGCCCACCGCTCCTTGATGGACGATGAGGATTCTGCCTCTGCGCATTCCTTCCATGGACATAAAAGTCCTTTTTTAATATTTAACACTGTTAATAAATTTATAAATAATTTGTTGATATAAGTCAATGAAACAGGTAGATCAAGGTGACAAGGGAAAACAAACTCCAAAGAATCAGATATGCAGCTCAATAATGTCGCCGTCTTGTAAGGGGTAATCACGCTGCACCCTTTGCCCATCGAACTTACCCGATCCCCATATCCGGGCGTACCGAAGCTTGGTAACAAAATCTTTATGGATCTCCTTGGCGAGGTCGAGGACTGTGCTTCCGTGCCTCAGTATCACTGGAGAGCTGAGGTCGGGTTCGTGGCCGGGTCGCTTGGAGTAGACACGCATGACATTGAGAAGGGTGTATAACTGGCCCCGCAACGCTTCATGATTTAACCCTCTTTGAGCGGATACCATGGTCATGGGAAACCTCCCTCCATAGAGCTCTTGTAAGACAGCAAAGTTCTCTCCCGCCTCTGCCACATCACCTTTATTCCCCACCACCAAAGACGTCTTGATGAACGCAGTGGTGCCAGCGTCCTCATCATCCTTATTCGGGGGGACAATCCTCTGCCCGTGCAATACCGTCAAGATCATCTCCAGCTCCACCAGAGGATCTCGGCTTAGGTCGAGCACCAGCAGGAGGGCATCGGCACTCCGCATGATGTTGAAAACCCATGGCTCGAAGTGATCCTCGGTAAGCGGTGGAAGATCCACCAGTTGGATCTGGACATTCTCAAATGTAACCATCCCGGCCTGAGGTCTCTGAGTGGTAAACGGGTAGTCGGCTACTCCCGGGTCGGCGTTGGTGAGCGAGGCCAGTAGTTGAGACTTGCCGACATTGGGAAGGCCCACGAGAGCCACCTGTCCTGCCCCTTCTTGCTTCACAGTGTATAGATCAGTTCTGCTCGCTCCCTTCCTCCTTTCCTGCTCAACCTTCAGCTTGGAGAGCTTCTTGCGCAAGGAGGCTCGGAGTTTGTCAGTTCCCTTGTGGTGGGGCATGATGGCGAGCATTTCCTCCAAGGCAGCCACCTTTTCAGCAGGTATCTTCGCCTCCCGGAATCTCTTTTCGGCCTCGAAATATTGGGGTGGCAAATTTGCCGGCATATTATTCCCTCCTTTAAGATCTCCACAAAATGTGTGGAAAACCTGTTGGGAAGTCCTCTCTTGCCCGCTTCTGATGGGCTTTTTTACTTGACCGCCGCCGCTTTGCCTAAGATGTAGGCATGGAAAAACCCTTCAAAAGTCATCAAATTACATTATTCACAAACTCCCTCTCCGGTCTGATTAAATACTGAAATTCAACTAGTGATCTTGAGGGATATATGCCCAAGGTGCAGATATCGAATACCTCCTAAGTCGTCCAACGGCGTCAAAACGGAGACCTCATTGCTGTCCCGATCAACGCCCTCCCATATTCCCAATGCCAAGGTGAAATACTCTTCATCATTGAGGCCTAGCAACCTCCCCATAAACCTCTCATCTATTCCTTCCTCCGTGAGGAGGGGAAACTGTGGGTGAACAAAGGCCACTGAGTCCAAGGAGACGGTCCTGCGGTTGCATCGATGGAAGTACTCCTGAAAAATCCTCCCCCTATATGCACGCCTGACCTCTGGAGACCTTGTGCGTACCCGTTGGCTGGGGGAAAAACGGTGGACCTTCGTCCCCTTCCTCCCCCTCAATGCCTTCAAGATGTGCTCTAATTCTCCTTCCTTTTGGATGGCGATCATATGTCGAGGGTTCAAGAGCTCTATCTTGTAGAACTTCAGCTGAAACCCCATTTCTCCCGCCACTAGGCCTGTGGTGTCTACGACCAGTATCCCTGCTTTGTCCTCCTTAGCCCTTTCCACCAATCTCTTGATCCCAACGGCGGTGGCCAAGAGGTGACCGGCTGGAGAAGTGGCTCCTATAAAATAGAGTCGATCCCACTTCAATTCCCCCATATCGGCAGGCGGCTCAGAAGGGAGGGTCATACCCAAAGTGGTGGGGGGGCCTAAGATCGATTGTCCCAAGTCTCCGTCTATATAAGAGGTCCGAAACCCTTCCTCAATGGATTTATAAACGAGGAAGTGGGCCAAAGTGCTTTTGCCTGTATCGGGGGCACCAATAACGAGGACGACTCCGGGGGAGGCAACGAGCTCTTGAAACACCTGAAGCCAATCTTCTGCTATATGGAACTCAGGAGCCCACATCCTCCTTGCTACCCCACATCTCTTTAAATCTGAGGCCATCCTGAAACATGGAGGTATTGTTAAACATTACATAGGCAATCCCCTTTCTCGGCACCCAGCGCTGAAGTTGAGCTAAGTCTTCGTCGGAGTATCGATAGCGGTATCCTCCTATACCGTGGAGACGGCAATAAGTGATCTCCCCCCAAAGATTCTTGCCCTGAAAGGGGTCGACAACGTGGAGGACATCCAATTTCCGACATAAATCCTCTACCTCTCCCTCCTCCCAACCTCTCGGCTCCCAACCGAAGATCAATTGATCTCTGTCCATATTCTGGAAAAAGTCCGTCAAATTTGCCTTATTCTCTATAGTGCCTCGAAAGCTACGCGGAGTCTGGAAGATGATGATCCGCGCACCCAATGCCTCAGCTGCCCTGCGCGTAGTCTGCCAGGCCAAAAGGACCTCTTCTGTCCGACGGAAATTCCCATATTGATCTAACTTGCCATCGGGTATTTCCATCCGCAAACGGCGATAGGTAGGGCTTTGTGGAGAGTGGGTGATCAACTGCCAAGCCTTCATGGTGAATTCAAACCCCTCGGGGGCTTCCCGAAGCCAACGGGTGAGAGTCTCCAAACCTGGGGGGTGATAAAAGGTCTGCTGGATCTCCACACAGAAGAAGTGACGATAGTAGTTCTGTCTCCCTACGGGGAAACCACAGCACCCTATCTTCACCGCTGACATATAAAGATAGTAGCCGAAAGCCTCTCAAGGGTCAAGTTAGGGTTAGGAAAAGTAATATCTCTTATTCTAATTCTAAGGTGAGTTAGGGTAAGAATATTGCAAAAATAGTATTGTCAAGACATTGCAGCGAAGGAAAAGGAGATAGATAAAAACATTTTTTCAATGCAACTATTATAATTATCCTTTATCCTTGAGCGAACATAGTGATAATAAACATAATTATCGATTGCATATTAGAAATTTTATTATTCGCCATCACGGAAATGGAGATGCTCTCCGTCGGAGATTTTTTGGGCAACCCCTT